>JBLRXA010000025.1:0-27925 GCA_047920955.1 Methylobacter sp.
CTGAAAACGCTGTAAATGTACGGCTTCTCATTCCTTACCAAGACTGAGCACCAGGATTTGCTCGGTCCTATTAAATTCGGTAGCTTCCAGGTTGATATTTTTTTCGTCGTCGACAGTGCCCAAATATATCATTTCATGGGCAGCAAGCATCTGCCTTACCTGTTGTACGTCGGTCAACAACTCAGCAGGAATATGTTTGCCCACCTCAAGCAGGTTAAATTCGGTGCCTTCGGTAAAGGCCAATTTCTGAAAGAGCCTGTCCAAATTCTTTTGGAAGGACAGCTGGGCGATATATCGGGCGGAGAGCTTATGCGACAGCACCGTGTTGCTTTTAAGGACGTTAGTGCTCAGGAGCTGTTCTGTCACCGGATCCCCTAAAATTGTCACTAATTTGGTCAAGAAGTGCGGGTTGTCTTTGTTTGTCGAAGTAAGGAGCATGGTCAATCTAAAGCCCACCTCATCATCCAAGTTAATGATAATCGTGTCAAAATTTCCATCGTGTAAATATCGCATGAATGCTTCCGAAAAATACTCGGAAGGGGAATCGAAAACCTTATGCGATTCGTTCAGCGTTACCAAGCTGTTGGTATCTATAAAATCGTCAATATTCTCCAATGTCCAAGCCGAACCGATGATGCATATCCGCTTACTCGCCTGCTCATTAGGGGGGATAATCGCCCGGTTTTTTCTGACAGCATTAGCATTGTAGGTTTGCGGGCTGTATTTGATGCCTTTTACCCTGGGTGTCAGAAAAAGAAACCAATCTTTGTCGGTGACCGCCTTTTTAAAAGGGCACAAATTTATTTCAAGGGACCCCGCCTTATTAGCGTACGAATATCCAATAAGCGTACCGCCGGTAAAGCTGAACAAAAGCTGCTCGAAAGACAGGCCTTTAAAATTATTGGCCGGGCCGAATTGTTTTGGATCGACAAAGTGGATAGTCGATCCCTCAAAAGCCAGCACTTCAAAAAAGACCTTGTAATACACAATATCTACTTTGGTCCTTGCCAGGATACTGCCTATCACGTCCCCCGGAGTAATGACATTAAAAAGCGATCCGGCTTTGTTTGAGGTGAGGTCCAAAGCGATTTTTTTTGCATCTGAATGGCTTGAAAGTTCGATGGAACACTTAACCGGTTTTGAGGACGCTTGTTTTTCAGTCAGGTGTTTTAGGAACGGTTGGTTGTTAGTCAGTGTTGTCAATATTTTCAAGTTGAAATTGTCAGACAAAAATGTATTTTCCAGATTGTCCGGCAATAAAATGACAATGGCCATGGCACGCAGTACGGAAAGCCTATGGAAGGTTTGTATAGACAGCACGTCACCCTGCCGGATGAAAATTTCCAAGTTTCTCCAGCGGTCTTTTTGAAGTTGGGAGCGAAAGAAATCGACAGTTTCAGGTTCGGAAAAAAGCAGCACGATATCCTCAATGATCCCCTTATCTTTAGCCCTATAGTCGAACTGATCCAGAATTAAAGGGAGCTTGATGTTGTAATTGACGAAAAGTATATGGCCGTGTTTTTTATAAGGGAGAGAACCACTTTTGATATTCTCTATGAGGTTGACCAATGCCGCCGAAAGGACCGAAATAATAAAGGAAAACAGGATGAGCCCGACGATGACCTGGATTAACCCGACTACCAACTGCGTCGGCCCTGACGCATCGGCATAATTGGAAGGGTCGGCAAATAATTTATAGCTGGTCGCTAAATCGCCTAAGAACGGCGAAAGGCCGATTATCAATAGGGCACTGACAATAAAAATCGCAATCAATTGCACCCATATAGACGCTAACGCAAATCTCTCTTGGGTCAGGGGACGCCTAATATTACGGCGAAAAAGTTTGAATTTATCGAAAATTGACAAGGCTATTATTATGAAGGCGGTGATAAATTAAGCATGGAATTATACTGGAATGAGGTGATTTCCGGGGAATAATGCCGCTCTGATGTTTATGCACATCACGAAATAGGCCGAAATCGCCTGTGGCATTGCGCTTATTGAAAGGCTTGCGGGTTTATTAGGCCTTCCAGGTTTTTAAAACCTGGAAGGCCTGCTTATCGGTAGCCCGTAGGGACTTAATAATGACGATGGCCGATGAGTTTTGGCTGTGCTTTTCAGGAATGGCCTGAAGGTTGTTATGCACTGCCTTCATCAGCTTGCCTTAATTTGGCGGCGCGTTGCCATGAATATCCCACAAACGCTTATAACTGCTGTCCATACGCGAAAGTTTAGTGGTGATTTGGTTGAGCCGGTCAAATTCGGGGAAGCGGCCTTTGTTGCCGCTGCCGTACCAGTGCTCCATCGCCAAATTCAATTGTTGCCTGTCTGCATAGTCATGGGCGATTTGGTTTTTTAACCAAGTCATGCTGTTTTCAGGCGTTAGTTCGACGATGTGGTAACGCACCGCCTCATCAAAAATACGCACACCGCCGCCTTCTGCCGCTGTTTGCGACAGTTTTACCGGGTCAATAATTTCAACGCCCGCCAAATAATCAATGCCGAATGTGTGCAGTTCGGGCAGCCAAGGCACGGTTGGCCCCATCAATACGGTGGTGGCATGTTGGCTAAGTTCGGCCAGACGTGGGAAGGTTTTATTGGTGATGGAACTGGCGGTCAGAAATACCCAGTCGGCATCCGGCAACAAGAATTCGCAGGCCGGATCGGGATAGTCGCCTTGCATGGGTTGGCGTTCGATGATGCTTAAACTGATTTGTTCGGCGTAGCGTTCAATGCCCGGATAACGGCCAATGACCACCACTTTTTTGCCTTGCAGTTGCGGCAAAAAATGCCCGAAAACCGCCAGATTGGCGTTGCCGGGACTTGGCAGCAGGGTTATGCCGGATGGCAGTTCATAGCGGTTTAGGCTGCAATTAATCGCCGCCATCGCCACGGTGGCTTTGTAAGGTTCCCAGTCGCTAATCCAGCTCGCCAGTTCCGCCAAGGTTTTACCGGCCAGCGTACCCGGCCATGATAGGGTTCGGGTGGGAATGCCGGGGCTCATTGCCAAGCCTGTGTGCCTGGCTTTGCAAACCGTCCATACCAAACCGATGTTGAGTTCGCTGACTTGTGTGTTGCTGGCGGCATAATCCAGCAATAGTTCATAAATTCGTGCCGGGTTTTCCATAGGGCTTATTCGGGCATATCCAGCAATTTGGCTTCGGCTTTGATCTGCTCGGCTTTGCCCCAAGCGGTCACGCCTTCAACAAAGTGCCGGGGCTTGGTCGGGTGCGGTTTGATCACATCGTATTCTGCGTAAAAGCTGCCGTCGCTGTTGAATTGGAGCTGGCCGATACGCTGTTTTTTGGCCTCATCATGCCAATAACCGGTCAAGTTATAGTCGCCGGTAAACGGGTCTTTGAGCAGTTCAAAACGAGCCTTGTCGTAATGCGGATAGTGCAGGCTATCGTCTGCCATAAAGCCGAGTTTATTGATTTCTTCGCACAGCCGCCGGCAGACGCATTCAGCCAGTTCACGGTTGAGTGCGATGTGTTCGGATAAATTCATGACTCGGTCATCCCCGCAGCTAAATCCATAATGACCGACGCACCGGAAAGGTCTTTGGGGTCTAGTTGTTGCAGATGCGATAAAACAAGCTGCGCGTCAGTGGTAAACCCTTGCCTGAGCTTGATAAACGCTAAGGCTTTCAGTGTGTACAAATAAAACAAGGTGCTGTCATTAGCATACAAATCCCATTTTGCTTGGCTTTGCACCAGTCTACGATAGTCATTGGGAAAGCCGCCTTGTCTTGCCGATTCTTCCAGACCCGCCAAAACAATCCGTTCTGCATCAACGAGGCGTTTTTGGAAGAAATAAAATTTATACAGCGCAAAATAGGTTTGCAAACAATGGCTGTCGAGTGACTGCGCTTGTAAAAACAGATTTTCCGCACGGCTTTGATCAACCGAGCTTGCGGCCACTGCCGCTTGCAGCAGGCTATTAACTTCGGCGGGCATGTTGGGGCTGAACATCACCCGCTCTTCTACAAACGCAACTGAAGCCATTACCAAATCTCGGCAGGAACCATCAGTTCCGTAACCGGCTCGCCGCCGAGCAGATGTTGCTCGATGATGGTCTTAACGTCGTCCTTTTTCAGCTTGCCGTATAGGATGCCTTCGGGATAAACCAGAACGCTCGGCCCCATCATGCAAGGCCCCATGCAGCCGGTGTTGGTCAGGGCGATTTTTTCAAACAGGTTGCGGGCTTGTATTTCATTCATGAACGCATCCATGATCTCGGCGCAACCGCTGGCAGCGCAAGAGCCGCGAGGATGTCCCTGCGGCCGGTTTTGGGTGCAAACGAATACGTGTTTTTCGGGTCTGGGCATGGTTTTGTTCCTTTTAAAAATTGTATAGCCTTGCAGGCTGAATCTTCACGCAGGAGGATTTGTGAAAGTATTAATGGAGTACAAACCTAGGTTTGTACTCCGGCACTTGGAAGCTATTAATTTTTCGTGTCTTTCGTGCTTTTCGTGGACAAATCTCTGGTTAAGCCGCCTGTTTATGTTCGTGGGTAAAACAGCTTTTCGGGCACACTTTGGAGCAGGCTTCGCAGCCGATGCAATCGAGTTTGTTTTTTAAACTCATCACCATGCTGTTGTCGTCATCGTCTTCAAAATCGCCGTAATCGTCATCGAAATCGTCAGTGTCGAGTACATCGGCTTTTTCCACCAAATCGAATACGTCACGCGGGCAAACTTTAAAACAGCGGCCGCAGCCGATGCAGGTCTGTTGGTTGATGTCGGTGACATAAGCGGGTGTCCACTCAGTGCCGCCAAAGGTCACGCCAGTTACAAATTCAGACATGGCTATTCTCCTGCTCAGGCCGCTTCAGATTGCGCGGCAATCAGTTTTTGGTTGGCTTCATCCCAGGCTTTGCAGGCTTCATAAGTCGCTTGCGCAATGCCTAACAGGTCGCCGTAACCTTCGGGCAGGCTGTCTTCAATTAGGTCATGTAATACCATTGCTTGTTCATTGGCCAGGCGTTTAGTTTTTTTGACTTCTTTTTCCAGTTTTTTCAGTTCTTCGGACATAAACGCCTCCTCAGTCGGTCGCGGCCGCGTTGTATTTTTCGATCAGCCCCAGTGCTTTTTCGATGATTTTGTCGGTTTTTTCGCACAAGTCTTCGAGGCTTGAGAAACCGAAACGGTGGGTGTCGCGCAGGATTTTATCGACCACAACCAGCTTGCCGACCATGATTAAAGCGCGGCCAAAACCTTCGTGGCTAAGATGCACCATCGGCGCCGCCATCAGGCCGGTTTTTTTCTCAATCAGCGTCGCCAGCGAGTTGTAATAGGCTTTCAGGCGGGCGATGGTGATTTCATCGGGGTCGCCGATCACCGGAATATCTTTTTTGCGCTCTTTGGTCAACACGATAGGGTCGATGATTCTGGCTTCCGACCAACCGTCGTAGGTATCGTAGGAATCAATTGCGCGCAATTGCTTGATCATGTCTTTGACGATGTCGGAACCCAGATTGGGGTCGTTTTCTTGTACGACTAATGCGGCAGTGGCCATGTTGTTTTCTCCGTTATATAAAGTAGGGTACGCAGCGCGTACCGTTTTCAAAATCATAAGAAAGGTACGCGCTGCGTACCCTACATTTGCCCGTTCCCAAGCTCTAACTTGGGAACGAGTGGACGCATAAAAATGTCATTCATCCCAACCCTCATCTTCCATCTGGTTAAAACGCTCAGGATCGGGGCTTTTGTGTTGGTTAATCGCCTTTGCCAGCCAGCTCGACGGCCCTGCTTTCATCTCGTTTTGCAGGTCGACAATCAGGTCTTTAATCCGGCCGCCTTCATGCACCTTGACCGGCTGTATGCCTTTGGCGATTAGCTGGGTAATCGCCGATCCGCCGACGGCCTGGCAATACACCGCCGCGCAGCCGTCCAGTAATTCGATTTTGACCGACAGCTTGTCTTCATTGCCGTCTTGTTTAAGTTCACCAAATTCGGCGGCCTCCAGAAATTGCGCGTCGTCCCTGTTCACCGCGTAAATCGCGAAAGACTTGGCTGAGCCGAAATGTTGGTTGACCGTTTCCATATCGGTGGTGGCAAACGCTATTTTTAATGCGGTGTCCATAAACGTCCTCTCATCAGTGTTTGGAACCAGCGCCAAGCGTCTTGTTAATGACATGACAGCGCGGAGCCTGACAGTTCGCTGGCTGGTTTTTGCCCGTATATCGAGCGGTAAACCGGGATTTCTTCATGCGAAAAATTGATGACCAAATTGGCCAAATCGAACAATGTTTGCCGGGAGCCGCGATAGCCGACCCAGGTTTTTTGGTAGCCGCCGATGATGTCGTATAGCGGGAAACCTGCCCGTAAAATCGGCGTGCCCAAGCGTTCGGCGGTATCGACCGCATGGGAATTGCCGATTACCAGTTGCACTTTGTTGGCTCTGCCGATAATTTCCATATCTTCAAGGTCGCCGATTTTGATGCTGGCGACGGGGATTCGGGACAACAACGGCACGTTGCAGGAGGTGACGGCCGCAACGACTTCCGCGCCCATTTCCTGAACCAGATCGACAAAGGCATTCAGCAAATCCGCATCGGCGGCAATGGCAATGCGCAACTGGCCGAGCATGAAATGCGTGTCCAGCATGGCGTCCTGTAATTGTGCGCGCTGGCGTTCAATGCGTTCAGGCACCTCGTTGCCGCTGATTTTTGCCAAGGCGGACATCAGCGCATCATTGGCTTTCAAGCCGTAAAGATGATCGAGCGCATAAGTCGGTACGCCGGTTTTTTGTTGCAATAATTCCGCCGCTTTGGCTAATGAGGGGCCGATAACCACGGTTGCCAAGGCATCGCCCAGTGTCGCCATTTCCGATATTAAAGTGCCGCCAATCGTCACCGGGCTGAAATCTTCATTGGTCAAACAGCCGTCCAGCGAGTCGGAAATGTCGGGCACGAACACCGGCCTGAGCTGGAATTGCTCGAAAATATCCCGAAGCGCTTCAAGGTCGCCGGGCGTCAGCATGTAATTGATCAACACATTGACTTGGCGCTTCCGTTTGCCGGGGTAAGTTCCGGCTTCCTTGGCATCCGGCACTAAGGCGCGGATAATTTCGGTCATGGTTGCGGCAAAGCCGGTTTCGACGCTGCCGGTAAAATCGGGGGTATTGACCGCGACCACCGCAACATCGGCAAATTCTGGGTTGGCTTCCCTAAATTCGCGGACGTTCCTATGTACATCCGCGCCCTGCGTTTCCGCAAGGCCGGTGGTTAAAATCGTAATCAGCGCAGGGCGGGACTTTTCGGCGATGGTCTTAATGCCTTCGACCACATTTTCGTCCGCGCCCATCACCGAGCTGCCTTGATCCATCGCCGTGCTTTGCAGCGGAATCGGCTCACGGAAATGGCGCACGAAAAACACTTTGGCGAACGCGGTGCAGCCTTGCGAGCCGTGCAGCATCGGCATGGCGCGGTTAAAACCCAGCGTCGCCAACGAGCCGCCAATCGGCTGGCTGGCTTTCAGCGGGTTGACCGAAAGCGCCTTATTTCTTTTCAGGATGTCAGCCATTACACAGTCTCCCGTTTTTTCCACGGCGCAGGCGCTCTAACCGCCTCCCAGACCGGGCTTTCAATCGTCAACGCCAGTTGGCGCACCAGCTCCAACATGCCTTGGTAACCTTCGTAACCGAATTCGCGTTCCTGGTTAATATCCAAAAACGGCACCTTGGCTTTTAACGCGGTGTACATATTGCGGCCGCCTGCAATCAGGATGTCGGCCTTATAATCGTGGACGATTTTCAGCAAGGCTCTGGGACTGCCGTCGTCGATCATCACCGTGTCTTCGCCCATTAGTTCGCGGATCCGGGCCTTGTCTTCTTCGGTGGATTTCTTGGTGCCGGTCGCCACCACCACCATGCCTAAATCCTGCAACGCGGAAATCACCGACCAGCTTTTGACGCCGCCGGTAAACAGCAACACCCGTTTGCCTTTCAGCCGCGCTTTCCACGGCTCCAGTTCTTGCCTGATCCGCGTTTCTTCGCGCAATATTAGCGCCTCGGTACGTTCCGTTAAATCCGGGTCGTTCAGTGCTTTGGCGAAATCGCGTAACGATTGGCTGGTGTCGGTAATGCCGTAATAACTGCCTTCAAACCAGGGTGTACCGTACTTTTGCTGTAACTTGCGGGCGACATTGACCATCGCTTTCGAGCACACCATCATATTGACTTCGGCCTTGTGCATAGTTTGCACTTCGCGGAAGCGGGCATCGCCGGACAAGGTACACAGCACCCGCAGACCCAGTTCATCCAGCAGCGGCAGCACATGCCAGAATTCACCGGCAATGTTGTATTCGCCAATCAAATTGACGTCATGGATGATGATTTCCGCGCGTTGCACGGTTAAAGGCAAAGGGTCGGGATCGCGGGTGCCGATCACATGATTAACCATCGCATCGCCAGCAATGCGGTTACCCAGATTCTTGGTGCCGTAAAATCCGGCGCTATCAATCGGCACCACCGGAACTCCCCAGCGCTCCTGTGCGGATTTGCAGATCGCGTTAATATCGTCGCCAATTAACGCCGGAACGCAGGTGTTGTAAATAAATACGGCGGGCGGCGAGTAAGTGTCTATCGCTTGTTTGATGGCATGGAACAGGCGTTTTTCCGAGCGCCCCATCACAATGTCTTGTTCGGTCAAATCGGTGGTCATGCCGATGCGGTATAAATCCGCGCCCGAAGAACGTGTGCCCCGGTTATCCCAAGAACTGCCCGCGCAGGCAATCGGCCCGTGGACAATATGGGCGACATCGGCAATCGGCAGCAAGGCGATTTGAGCGCCATCGAAAGCACAGCCGCCCGCCGAAGCGCCGGGCTTGGGTTTGGCGCAACCGGACTTTTCCTTCTTGTTATGCTCGCAGGCCGGTTCATCCAGCAGCGCGGCAATGTCTTTAGTTGATTTCATCGGCTTAACCCATAGCGTTGTTTGGTTAAGCTGATGCAATCAGTATGCCATTTTATATGGCATTGAAATTATTGCATTTGTTGTGTTTTTGTTTGTAGGAAAACTTACAAAGTGGGGGCGCGAGGTATGACAAGCAATGGCGATAAACTCGCATTTGAGTGTCGTGGCATGATGATCCAGATGGGCGAAAAAACCCGCCGTTTATGGCAGGTTTTTTCGCGGGAGGGCATGAACAGAAGCGCTGGGCAAGAGGCAGGCAAAAAATGCCTGTGTTTTGGAGTGGCGATTTAAACTGAAAAACTCTCGCCGCAGCCGCAGGTGCCTTTTACATTGGGGTTGTTGAATTGGAAGGCTTCGTTAATGCCTTCCCGGCGGTAATCCAGTTCTAAGCCTTCAACAAATTCAAGATCGTTGGCGGCGACGATGACTTTGACGTTGTAATTTTCAAATACCGCATCGCCGTCATTGAGCGCGTCGGCGTAATCAATCGTATAAGCGTAACCCGAACAGCCGGATTGTTTGACGCCGAGCTTTAAGCCCAGACCTTTGCCGCGTTTTTCCAGTTGTTTTTTGATTTGCCGGGCGGCGCTTTCGGTTAATGATACAGACATGATTTCCTCTTTATCCTGTGATGGTTAAGGCTGTTAATTGTTTGGTAAATTCAATGATTTCAGCTTCTGTGTTGGTTTTGCCCAAGCTGATGCGGATGGCGCTTTTTGCCTTGGCAGCTTCAATACCCATGGCTGCCAGGACTGGGCTGGGTTCGTTCTGGCCGCTGGCGCAGGCCGAGCCGCTGGAAACCGCAATGGCTTTTTTATCCAGCTGCATTTGCAGCATTTCACCGTCGATGCCCGGAATGCCGATTTGTACGGTATTGGGCAATCGCTCTGTCTGTCCGGCAAAAACAGTGAGGCCGGGTATCGCGTTTAATGCCTGTTCCAGTTGTGTCCTCAGTTTTAGCAGATGCGCCTGGCGTTCGGCCAATTCGGTGTTGGCCAGTTCCGCCGCTTTGCCAAAACCGACGATGGCGGCGACATTCTCGGTGCCGGCTCTGAACCCTTGTTCCTGCGCACCGCCGCGCAAAATGGGCGTTATCGCCACGGATGGGTCGAACACTAACGCGCCGCAGCCTTTGGGGCCGTAAATTTTGTGGCTGGACAGCGACATTAACTGCACACCCAGCCGGTTGAAATCGACCGGAATTTTGCCCAGCGCCTGCACCGCATCGGTATGAACTCTGATGCCGTGTATTTTTAACTGATCGGCATAATGGGCGATATGTTGCACGACGCCGGTTTCATTATTGGCCAGCATGATCGACACCAGGCCGGGTTTAAGCGCGATAACCCGGTCGATTGCGTTCTGGGTTATCAGGCCGTTGGCATCGACATCAAGTACGCTCAATTCATGCCCCAAGCTTGTTAAATGCAGCGCGGGTTCGGTGATTGATGGATGTTCAATGGCGGAAATGGCTAGTCCTGCCTGGTCAGTCAAGGTTGCCAAGGCCAGATTGTTGGCCTCGGTGCCGCCGCTGGTAAAAATGATTTGCCCCGGTTGGGCGCCAATCAACGCTGCAAGCTGTTCACGCGCGGCATCAATGGCGCTGCTGGCGATTCTGCCGAGCCGATATAAGCTGGAAGGATTGCCGTAGAAGGTGCCAAGGAAAGGCAGCATGGCTTCCAAAACGCGCTCATCTGTCGGGGTGGTTGCGTTATGATCAAAGTAGATCATTCTGATGTCCCAAGGTGGTGTATGCCGCAAGACTACCGGTAGCAGTCTTGCGGACAACTGATTTATTCGGGATGATGGGCTTCGATGGGGGTATGTGCTTCGTGATGCTGTCTTTTGGCAACCTCCTGAACCTGATTTTTTTCTAACAGGTCGGCTAAAGAGATGGCTTCCAGATAATTCCTGATTTGTTCGCTTAAACCCATCCACAGGTTATGTGTTAAACAGGCCTGATCCTTTTGGCAATTGGCCTCTCCGCGACATTTGGTTGAGTCCAGCGATTCATCGACAGCGGAGATAATGTCGGCAATGTTAATGTCGCTGGTCTTGCGGCACAGCTTGTAGCCGCCGCCCGGCCCGCGCACACCTTTTACCATGCCTGCGCGGCGCAAACGGGCAAAAAGTTGTTCCAGATAAGACAGGGAAATGGTTTGACGGGCTGCAATATCGGTCAGTGTGACCGGCTTGACCTGGCTATGAAAAGCCAAATCCAGCATTGCAGTGACCGCATAGCGGCCTTTAGTGGTTAAGCGCACAGTAGAGTCCTCAATAAATACCGTTAAGATATTGTTACTATACTTAACCCAGTAAAATAGTCAACTATTAGCCTGCGCAAAAGCTAAAGGTTAACTTGGTGTTGTTAATCTTTCCAATAGCCATCTTCAATTTCGCAGCCATCCAATTTGGAAATGGGTGATTCCTGATATTGAATACCGGCATCATTGAGTGCTTTGTGCAGGGTTTCTATCTGCTTGTCCATGTCGTGGATATGATCAAGCATGTGATTAATCGCGTAAGCAATGGGGTCGGGCATGTCGGTGGTCGCGCCATAGGCATGAAAGCCCATTTTATAGGCAATTTTGTCGCGTTCGGCTGCGGCGGCTCGGCTATTAGGGTCAACCATGTGTGCAGGAATCCCCACCACAGTTGCGCCTGCCGGTACCGGTTTTAATACCACCGAGTTTGAACCTACGCGGGCATTTTCACCGATATCAATCGGCCCCAAAACTTTTGCCCCTGCTCCGATAACCACACCGTTATGCAGGGTAGGATGGCGCTTGCCCTTATCCCAGCTGGTGCCGCCCAAGGTGACGCCATGGTACAAGGTGCAGTCGTCGCCGATAACAGCGGTTTCGCCAATGACCACGCCCATGCCGTGATCGATGAAAAAGCGCCTGCCGATGACAGCACCGGGATGGATTTCAATGCCGGTCAACCAGCGGCCGATATGGGCGATAAACCGCGCCAGCCATCTGCATCCAGCCAGCCAGAGAACGTGGCTGATGCGATGAATTAAAACCGCATGGAAGCCAGGGTAGGTGGTGATGACTTCAAATACCGATTGCGCCGCCGGATCGCGGTCGAATACGCAGGCAATATCTTCTTTCAGCCGGTTAAACATCGTTGTTCCTTTTATGGCCTTGGGACATCCTTAGAATGCCCCGCAGTATGTCCAGCTCCTTGGTGTCCAGTTGCACCCGGTTATAAATCCGGCGCAAACGGCGCATAATCGATTTTGATTTGGCCGGGTGCATGAAGCCTATATCGCTTAAAGCTTCCGCCATGTGCGTATAAAAGGACTCCATTTGCGCCGCCGTGGCCAAAGGTTCTTCGCCTTTATCGCCGACAAGGATTTCTTCTTGTGCGGCTAGGCCGGAGGCGACGAATAATTCATAACACACCACCTGTACGGCGGCGGCGATATTTAACGAGCTGTATTCGCTGTTGCAGGGGATGCGCAGCAAAAAATGGCACAAGTCCAGTTCGTGGTTTTTTAAGCCGGAACTTTCCCGACCGAAAACAATAGCCACCGTGTTGCCGGGTTCGTTAATCAGCACTTTTTCCGCGCATTCGCGGGGCGTGATTTCCGGCCAGCTGATGGTTCGGCCTCGGGCACTGGTGCCAATGACCAGCTGGCAATCGGCAACGGCCTCTTGCAAGGTCGCGCACACGGTTGCGCTAGCTAACACATCGTCAGCGCCGGAAGCCCTGGACGTGGCATCGGCGCTGGGAAATGTTTTCGGCGCAACCAGCCAGAGATTATGCATTTTCATGTTTTTCATCGCACGGGCAACGGCGCCGATATTTCCGGGATGCGTTGTTTCGACCAGCACAATTTTTATAGTAGACAGCAAGGCAATGTTCCTTGGGTAAAAAAAGAGCCTAAGTTTAGCAAAAGATTTGGTATCCTATGGCATTTTATGTACCCCTATAAATCCACCTATGCAACCCATGTTAAATACTGCCATCCGTGCTGCAAGAGCCGCTGGCGACCTGATCCTCCGTTCATCCGATAATATCGGCCATCTTAAAGTCGACCAAAAAGGCAAAAACGATTATGCCAGCGAAGTCGATCGTGTGGCTGAGCAGGAAATCATCAAGATTATTAAGGCGGCCTATCCCGACCACAGCATCCTGGCTGAAGAAAGCGGTGTGCAGGCAGGTAATGATTTTGTCTGGGTGATCGACCCGTTAGACGGCACCACCAATTTTCTGCACGGATTTCCGCAATATGCCGTTTCCATTGCCTTAAAACACAAAGGCAAGATTGAAGTCGGCGTGGTTTACGACCCGCTACGCGATGAATTGTTCAGCGCCAAGCGCGGCGGCGGTGCCATGTTAAACAGCCGTCGGCTACGGGTGACGAATCAGAGTAGCCTGAAAGGCGCGTTAATCGGTACCGGCTTTCCGTTTAAAACCGATTTGCACATGGATGCTTATTTAAAAATGTTCCGTTCAATTGCGGTCGATTCGGCGGGCATTCGCCGTGCCGGTGCGGCGGCGCTGGATTTGGCCTATGTCGCTGCCGGGCGTTTGGATGGCTTCTGGGAAATCGGCCTGATGGAGTGGGATATGGCCGCCGGGATTTTACTGATCAAGGAAGCGGGCGGTGTCGTCACGGATTTTTCTTTTAATGACAAGTATTTGGAGTCGGGCAACCTGATTGCCGGAAGCCCCAAAATGCACCAAATGCTGTACCAGCGCATAGAGCCTTATGTGACGGATAATTTGAAATAGATTGTTACCCTGAGCGGGGATGTCAACAAGCGGAGGTTATCAACAATGAAGACTGAATTTACAGCAATTATTAAGCAAGAGGGTGATTGGTGGCTTGGTTGGGTCGAAGAAGTTCCGGGTGCGAATGCACAAGAGGAAACTAAAGAAGAATTGTTGATTAGCCTAAGAGAAGCAACCCGAGATATTTTGGAATTACGGCGAGAAGAGGCGCAGAGGCAGGCGGTTAATAATTACGAAGAAATTCCATTGGCGATATGAAGCGCAACGAATTGATTTAATTTGAGACAAGCAAAAGGCGAAAATTAGTTTTCGCCTTTTCTTTTTACCGCCCTTAAAAAATCTCCAAAGCCAGCATAATCGCATCTTCGCGGCCATTTTTGGCGGGGTAATAGCCTTTTCTGATACCGATTTCGTTAAAGCCCATCGCTTCATACAGGGCGATAGCCACGGTATTGGACGGCCTGACTTCCAGAAATAAAGTTTCGGCTCGGCCTCTGGACAACTCAATAAGATTTTCCATCATTTTCCGGCCTATGCCTTGCCCCTGTTCGGCGGGTGCTACACAAATGTTTAGCACGTGCGCCTCACCGACAGCCATGGCGAGTATACAGTAGCCCAAGATGTTATCGCTTTCTTCACAGACCCAACAGCTGTAGTTGGCTTTGAAACAGTCTTTAAAAATGTCCTCGCTCCAGGGAAATTGATAGTTGGCCTTTTCAATGGCTATAACGCCCGGTAAATCGGAACTGCGCATTTTCCTTAGGCGCATCAAATCTTTCCTGCCCACCGAGTCGGGAAAGATTTTTGCGTAAAACTCCCTATCAGCATCGTAAACCACAAAATTTCTTATTTTTTCCAGCATCATTCCCAACATGATTAACCTTTAATGTTTAACTGTTTGGAACGCGAGTTTTAAATCCGCCCAGGCTTTACGCTTGTCCAACGGCGCCCTTAGCAAATAAGCGGGGTGATAGACTACAACAACCGGCGTCCCATTTAAAGCGTGTATTTTTCCCCTAAGCTTGCCTATCGGCGTGTCCGTATCGAGCAAGGCCTGTGCGGCAACACGTCCTAAAACCACGATAATTTTTGGTTTGATGAGCGCAATTTGCCGTAGCAGGTAAGGCTTGCAGGTTTCGATTTCGCTGGGTTTCGGATCGCGGTTGGCAGGAGGGCGGCATTTTACGATATTGGCGATAAAGACCTGTTCCCGGTCAAGGCCGATAGCCCTGAGTATTTCGGTCAGCAATTGACCCGCGTTGCCGATGAAAGGCAAGCCTTGCTGATCTTCGCTTTGTCCGGGCGCTTCGCCGATAAATAGCCAGTCGGCATTTTTGTTGCCCGAACCGAAAACGGGTTGGTTGCGGGTTTCACATAAGCCACATAGTAAGCAGCCAGCCACTTCGGCTTGCAACGTTTCCCAGCTGTCTTCTATGACAGCGGCTTGTTCGTCATTGCCAGAGACTCTGGGCAGCCAAACATCAATGCCCATAGCCTCCAGATAGTGCAGACGTGTCGCGTTATCCAAAACCCTGCGCCTTAATCAGACATCGCCTTTTTGCGGATGCCGACGTTGATCGGGGCTGCGCAACTTATTCAGGGCATTGATATAAGCCTTGGCCGAGGCGATCACAATATCGGTATCCGCGCCCAAGCCGTTGACAATCCGCCCTGCTTGTTCCAGACGGATAGTCACTTCGCCCTGTGCATCGGTGCCGTTGCTGATGCTGTTCACCGAATACAGTTCCAGCGCAGCTTCCGACTGCACCAGTTTTTCAATGGCTTTTAAGCTGGCATCAACCGCGCCGCCGCCACTGGCCGTGCCGGTGACTTCCTTGTTGTCCACGCGCAGTGTTACCGTTGCGTTGGGAATTTCGCCGGTTTCCGAACAGACTTTCAGCGCGATCAATTTGACGTGTTCATCTTCCGCTTCAAATCCGGCTTCCGAAATTAAGGTTTGCAAATCTTCATCAAAGATTTCGTGTTTTTTGTCGGCCAATTGCTTAAAGCGGGCAAAGGCCTCGTTCAATTCTTCTTCCGAACCGAACTCAAAACCCAATTCGGTGATGCGGCTTTTGAACGCATTGCGCCCGGAATGCTTGCCCAGCACCATGCGGTTAGCCGTCCAGCCGACATCTTCGGCGCGCATGATTTCGTAAGTTTCGCGGCTTTTTAGCACACCGTCCTGGTGAATGCCCGCCTCATGGGCAAAGGCATTGGCGCCGACGATGGCCTTGTTGGGCTGTACCGGAAAACCGGTGATTGACGACACCAATTTCGAGCAGGTCAAAATCTCGCGGGTGTCGATGCCGGTTTGGCAAATGAATATATCCTTGCGCGTGCGTACCGCCATCACCACTTCTTCCAACGACGCGTTACCGGCACGCTCGCCTAAGCCGTTAATGGTGCATTCAACCTGACGCGCGCCGTTCATCACCGCCGACAGCGAGTTGGCCACCGCAAGGCCTAAATCATTATGGCAATGCACCGAAAAAATCGCCTTGTCCGAATTGGGGATGCGGCGGATCAGGTTGGCAATGGTCGCGCCGAATTGTTGCGGAACGCTGTAACCTACGGTATCTGGGATGTTTAGCGTAGTCGCGCCAGCATCAATCACCGCTTCCAATATCCGGCACAAAAAGTCTTCTTCGGAACGTCCGGCATCCTCTGGCGAAAACTCGACATCATCGGTATATTGCCGTGCGCGTTTGACCGCCTTGACCGCATACTCAATCACCTGTTCCGGCTGCATTTGCAGCTTCATTTGCATGTGGATTGGCGAGGTGGCGATGAAGGTGTGGATGCGCGAACGGTTGGCGCCTTTCAGCGCCTCGCCAGCGCGGTCGATGTCCTTGTCTAAAGCGCGCGCCAGACCGCAGACTACGCTGTCTTTGATGACATTGGCGACGGCCTGCACCGCCTCAAAATCACCGGGGCTGGCGGCCGGAAAACCGGCCTCAATCACATCAGCCTTTAACCGTTCCAGCGCCTTGGCAATGCGGATTTTTTCGTCGCGGGTCATCGATGCGCCGGGGCTTTGCTCGCCATCGCGCAAGGTAGTATCGAATATTATTAACTTGTCATTCATAAAAACTCCATTCATGGAGAAGCATCAACGCTGACGTTGAATCAGGAAAAGTGGGGGATTTAATTAACTAGAAAAAAAGATAAATGCCCGTCAGGGCAAGAATCTTAAAGGCAGGCACAACCACGCAGATAAAGCGCTAACAGCATATTGACAGGCATGATTGATATAAATAAACATGGCCGTGACTATACGCCAATGGCTGTGCGGCCTCAAGCAGATTTTAAGATTTGCGCCCTTGCAAACGGCGTCTGCGCATGACCAAGGTAAAAGCCGGACCAGAAATCGCATAGCCTAAAAACAGCAAAAATAACATCGTTTGCGGCTGCGCCATGACAAAAGCGATACCCAACATCACGGCAATCGCGACAAAAAAAGGCACTTTGCCTTTCAGGTCGATATTTTTGAAACTGGAATAACGGAAATTGCTGACCATCAACAAGCCAGTGCTGACGGTCAAGCCCAGCGCAAAATATTTGAACAGCTCAATATCGTAATCATATTCCAGGCAGATCCAGATAAAACCGGCCAAAATAGCGGCGGCGGCCGGACTGGGCAGGCCTTGAAAATAATTTTTATCGGCTGTGGTCAGTTGGGTGTTAAAGCGCGCCAACCGTAATGCGCCGCCTGCGGTATGGACGAATGCCGCAAATAAACCTAATCGACCCATGCTGGAAAAAGCCCATAAATACATGACCAAGGCGGGCGCCGCACCAAAAGAAATCATGTCGGAAAGGCTGTCGTACTGCGCGCCGAATTCACTTTGTGTATTGGTTAGCCTCGCCACGCGGCCATCTAAGCCGTCTAAAATCATCGCGACAAAAATGGCGATCACAGCCGTTTCAAAACGTCCGCCCATGGCCGACGTAATGGCATAGAAACCGGAAAACAAAGCGCCGGTGGTAAATAAATTAGGCAACAAATAAATTCCACGGCGACGGGCTGAGCGTTTTTCTTGGAGCATATTTAATTAATCCTTAAGTTTAAGCAGACAGTAAAAAGTGCGCCGAATTATACAATGAGCCTGCAAACCGCACCTAGATTAATCAAAACCGATTGTGTTGACGGTCAGCCATGCGACAGCTACAGTGAAACAACATTCAGACCACTCTACCCAAGGAATTCGACATGAAAATTTTATTGCTATGGGCGCTTAGCCTGTTAATAGGCTGCACCGGCATTCCTGACGGGATTAACGCCGTTGACGGTTTTGACGTTAACCGTTATCTGGGCACTTGGTACGAAATCGCCCGGCTTGACCATCGTTTTGAACGGGGTTTGGAGAAGATCTCGGCGACCTATAGCTTACGCGAGGATGGCGGCGTTGACGTGCTGAACAAAGGCTGGGATGTAAAAGCGGGCGAATGGCAACAGGCGCAGGGCAAAGCCTATTTTGTTGGGCAGCCGGATCAAGGTCGGCTGAAAGTGTCTTTTTTTGGGCCGTTTTACGGCGGCTACAACATCATTGAGCTGGATAAAAAGAATTACGCCTATTCGATGGTGACAGGCCCCGACCGCTCTTATTTTTGGCTATTATCGCGAACTCCGCAACTGCCCGAATCGGATGTGCAGGCGTTGCTTGAGCGCGCCAAAGCCTTGGGTTTTGCGACCGACCAGCTTATTTTTGTTAAGCATGATTAGCTTTTTTTCGGCACTTACATAAAGGTTTGGTAGAGGCTGTCGATATGTTAGACTCGATGCTCACGTTTTTAATACTTGAGTTTATTTGGGAGTGCCCAAGACAAGCTAAAAAACTTGAATAATCGGTTATTTGTATCGACTCATTGCTTTGATCGGGCATAAATGTTGTTGCCGGTTGCCAGCTTTGTTACATTTTTTCAATTTTAAGAGGATTATTTATGTTTAATTTTAAATCGTTGTCACTGCTCCCATTAGTCGCAACGCTTGGCTTGGCGGGGAATGTGCAAGCCGAATCGATAAAAGTCGCCATCACTTTTCCTAAAGGCAGTGCGGGGGAAAAACCTGCTAAAACGCTACCGACAACTACCAAAATGACGCCTTGCGACGACGCAGCCAAAATTGATGCCGCGACATTTTCGGTAACTTATGATGCAAGAAAAGGTACAGATATTCTTGATACTTACGTACTCATTTATAATCCTGAAGCGACTGGTGATAAGGTTTATTCAGTCCAGAGAGATTTTCTCGCTGGGGGGGTCGTAGTAACCGCACACGCTACCGCAGCAGCACTTGACGTTCCGGCTACGGCTCCAGATCCTTATGTGGCTGCAGCTAATAATTTTGCAGGTGCTTCAGTTACCGATTTGTTGTTCGGTTCCTCTATCATAGTTGAAGGTTTAGCGACGGGCACATGGCAGCTGATCGGTATTTTGGCTGATCCTGCCACCCCTATCGTTTTTTCCAATCCCAGCACATGGGCTGCTTGGGACGTCCAGACAGTTACGTTTGGCACCCCTTGGAGAGTGGGTGCAGCAACTTGTGTATAAATATGATGGTTTTCTAGCTATTTAAAGTGACGCTGTGCGGTACTTTACCGAATGCTACATTGATGGATAAAGTGCCACGCAGCGCATCCCAGACGTTTTCCTTGTTTCACATCCTGTAAGGGGATAGGTTCCTGCCTAATCCAAATCACTCAAATACAAATCCTCAATCAGTTTCCTTTCTTCCGCTGTCAGTAAAATCCTGGAGAATTTTTTTTCGGAACGGCATTGTTCGGACAGTTGGTGCAGGCGCCGCTCTTGCACACGCCTTTCATCGGCGCGTCGGCTGTGGTCGCGGCGGTTGGCTTTAGGCCAGGCCAGATAATATTTTTTGATATTTTCTATCCATTCCGCCGAGCCGAAAGGATAGAAAATTTGGCGCCGGTCGGCGAGGCGGCGGATCGCTGTTGACCGGCGCGGTTGGCGTCGTAAATCATATAGATTCATGGTGGGTCGCCTCCGCTGGCCGATTTTTCCCGTTAAAATAAAGGCTTATTATGGGATGCCCAAGGGCTAGGGTCTATAAGTTCTCATACCTATTCATATCAAATAAACCCCAGCTTTCAGGCTGTTCAGCGCGGTATTTTTGATTAAACCAGTCGTAATGCGCCCATATTTTTGGGTTGGTGCGGCGGATGCCGTAAGTGCTGTAAAACAAGTCAGAATCGGCGGTGTTTTGGCTACGTTTAAGTTGCCCGATAAAGTCCGGCAGTTGCGTCTCGGCAACGACAAAAAACATATTGGGGTAACTGCCAAGAAAGCCCGGCACTACGGTCAGCGTGTCTTTTTCCGGTTCCCGTCTTAGGTTTTCGCCGAAAATAAACGAGACATTCAATAATTTTTGATTGCGCACCAAGGTGTAGACCCGGTCTTTGGCCGGGTCGGCGGTTGTAATGCGCAAAAATGACACTTCCGGCAAGATGCCAATATCTTTGCCGTTCAAATCGGCCAGTTGGCGTATCAGTGCGTCAATCTGCGGCTGGTCGTCGCATTGCGCGGGTGGGTAACGGTTGATTAAGTCGGGCTGGCCACCGGCACGGTCTAGGCGTTGCTGTAGGCGTTGGAAAAATTCCTCTTTGTAGGCGGCAGTCTGATAGCGGATTGCCGGTTCCTTGTCGGTGTTAAAGGTCGGTGTTTCAAAAAAGTTAAAAATCTTTAAATCGATCCCTTCGTACCAGCTGTCGTGTAACGCCTTACGCCGGTTTAACGGGATGAATTTAAGGAAATTGTTTTCCGCTTCCATACGCAAAAAATCCATGTACAGCCGCGTACTGACCTGATGGCCGATGGTACCCGAGACATTAAAACCGGCGGCGAGCAAATAATGGATGCGTTCAAATAACGGGTAATCGACCACCCAAGCCGTTAGCGGCGGTTTTCCCAGCAAGCCTTTAACCACGGTGGCGCTGTCAAAATGGCGGAACACCGTGAGCAGGGCGTTGTCGTTATCGCCGCCGCCATCCCAGAGCAGATTTAAGTCAACCGGCTGCTGTAATGCGGTGTTGAACAGTTCCTTGTGTTGCAGGTAGCGACGTTGCAATGGGTTATATTCGCGCCATTCGAGAAAGCCGATGTTTTCGCCGTCGGATGCGGGCATTTGCAGGTAACGGCTATTCTCGGCGAGAAATTCGGTGTATTGTGGGTCTGTTGCGGTTTGCGGCTTGATGAAGGCGACCCAGAACTGATCGCGGATGACATTCAGCGACGCTTGGCCGCGACAGACCGGGCCTTTAATGAAGCCGGAAAAGAAATACTGCGCATCGTCAAGCAGGAATTGGTAGCGCGAAGCCGCCGGTAATTGGCTAAAGGTTTTAAACGGATTGGCGGCGGCTTGCAGTTCATAACCCGGCAGTTGGCTGACGTTGAAGTTGGGCTTTAAAAACAGCTGTTCAAAACGCTGCATTTTGCGGTCGCTGAGTTCAAAGACAAAATGGTTTTTGTCGACGATGGTCGAAGTCACGGGACGCAGCCGGTAATAAAACCGCGCAACACCGGGCGCATCAAAAGGGCGCACACTTTTAAGCTCATCAACCGGCTGGCCTGTCGGCGTTTTAGAGCGCACCAGCTTATAAAATTCATGGTTCGGGTGACCTTTAAAATGCAGGTCGCCGATGTACAAATGCTCGTACCAATAACGGGCGCTGAGTTGCTGTTTGAGCGATGTGCCGTTAAAAAATGCCTCCCATTTGTTGATTTCAGCGGCGGCTTGCGGCGATAAGGCCGGTTTAACCGCGTCTGAGTTCGCGCCCTGTTTGAGCCAGTTTAACAGCGTTGTTTCTTCCGTCTGGCTCAGCGCGGGCAAACCGTAAGGCATTCCCCACAGCGGGTGGTTTTGTTGGTGTTTGGCAAATTCATCGGGCGTTGGGCACTGTAAAGAACGCTCCAATTCCAGCTCTATGGCCTTGGGTAATTTGCCCTCGGCAGGCAAGAGATGGTCACGTTTCAGCATCAGCGTTTTTGCCAGCAGCGAGTTATCGATATTGGCTTCCGGCGTTTCTGCCTGTTCATTCAATACCGTGAAAAAGCCTTTGTTGCGCCAGCCTGCGGCACTGGTTTCATCAATAAAAAGTCGGCTCGGTTCTACTGCGCGGAAACGTTGATGATCGTAAACCGGATTTTTGCTGGCGCCGCGTTGCAAACCTTCAAATGCACTTAAATTAAGTTGGCACGGCGAGTCGTAGCAGGCATGGCAAGCCACACAACGCGCATCCAAAATAGGCTTGACGTCTTTAGTGTAAGAAACCGTTTCGGCTGCGAGCAACGTGGCATCGTAAACGCTGCAAACGATGATGAAAAATACATAAAAAACAGTTTTGTTAAGCATTGGCCTTGGTCGAATTCCGTTGTTGAGCTGTTTGCGGATGAGTGCGCGAGATCCATATCTATGGCATTTGGCGCTTTTCGGCAACTGCGTAAAGCGCGGTTGGCTGATTCAGAATCTGGAAAAATAAAGCATGGCATATTGTATATGCCGCAGTACCGATGGCATTGATTTTAGCACAGCCAAGCGAATAGCCCAGGCCATGGTAATTTCCTATTATCTAAAGGCGGTCAACTAAAAGGCATTTTATGCGCCATGAAGAATGAAACTTCATGGCGTTGGGTTTTGGGCAGCTACCTGGCAGGGTTTTTAAGCGGGGGCATTCTTGTTTGCGCCTTGCGTGCGCGCCGGACGGACAAGGGATGCTTGGTGGCCGCATGGTGTTGGTTTAAGCCGACAATTTCGCACATACCGCCAGCTCTTTGATACTCGGCGCGAAAATGATAGATGAATTCCAATACCGTGCTATCGATCAAATTGGTTTCACTCAAATCGAAAGTCACCTGCTTGCCTTTAGGCAAGGTACCGGTGATGCTTTTTAGTGCAAGAAAGTTTGAAAACACGGCAGCACCGTGGACTTGTACATGAAAATTGCCGGGTTCTTGTTCCTCAATACGGTAGGCGGCTTGGAATATCTGGGCAGGCTTCAGACCTCGTAAGCCATGCAGCGCCAGTTCGCTGACAATACCGATCAATACCCCCAGCAATAAATCGGTCAGTAAAATACTGATCAGGGTGATGACAAACACCAGAAAATGACCGAAACCAATGCTCAAGGTTTTGGCAAACTCCATCGGTGAGGCGAGCCTGAAGCCGGTGTAAACCAACAATGCCGCCAGCGAAGCCAGCGGAATCTCTTGTATCAGATTGGCGCCCAAGCTGATGAACAGCAGCAGAAATACACTATGATAAAAATTTGCCCAGCCGCTTTGCGCGCCATAACTGATGTTTGACGAACTACGCACGATTTCCGCAATCATCGGCAAACCGCCGACCAGTCCACAGAGCGTATTGCCCATGCCAATAGCCATCAAATCGCGGTTCAAATCGGAACAACGATGCTTGGGGTCTAACTTGTCTACCGCTGCGGCACTGAGCAAGGTTTCCAAACTGCCGATCAGGGTGATGTTAAAAACGCAGAACCAAAACTTAGCCGTGCCAATCAGGGCAAAATCAGGAAAATACAGCGCATCCAGCGGATTGCTTGGAAGATTCAACAAAAAATCAGGGCCGATTAAAAAATCACCCTGCGTCAAATACTGCGTCACTACCGAGTGATAACGATGAATATGATCCAAATCGAAATAATAGGTCAACAGCAAACCGGAACACAAAACCCAAAGCGGTGCCGGTAACATTCGGCTAAATTTAAAAGGAAGACGCGGCCAAAAGATCATAACGGCCAACCCGGTCAAGCCAATCAGGGCAATGGGGACATTCAGATGGCTTATTGCCTTCGGCATAGCCATCGCTTGTTGCAAAATAGAACCCGTCTCCGCTGGAGCCCCCAGCAACACATAGCTTTGTTTAACCAGAATGATAATGCCGATGGCGGCCAGCATGCCATGTACCACCGATGAAGGAAAAAAGGCACTGAGCTTGCCGGCGCGTAATACGCCTAAGGCAATTTGGATCAAGCCCGATAAGACAATGGCTGCCAGCGTATAGGCAACGCCAGCGGCCGTATTGCCGCCGCCCAAGGTGTGCACGGCATCCAGCACCACCACGATTAAACCGGCCGCAGGGCCATTGATTGTGAGCGGGGTACCACTGATACGCGACACCAAGAGCCCGCCAATGATTGCGGTAATCAGGCCGCTCATGGGAGGAAATCCTGAGGCCATGGCAATACCCAGGCACAAAGGCAAAGCAATCAGAGAGACAAAAAAACCGGCACGCAGATCGGTAGAGACAAGTGTTTTAGGCATGGGCGTTATAAAAAATAATGAGGTTAAATGACTGCCCAATAGACTATCCGTCTGGAGTGATTTAATCTAATAGATATTTTCTGCGCTATCGTTATATTTTATATATCAATTGCCGAAATCCTGTAACCACCTTTTAACGATCATGTCCCTCTTAAACTATCACCACCTGCGTTACTTTTGGGCTATTGCCAGTGAAAACAACTTGACCCGTGCTGCAGAAAAACTGCATATCTCGCAGTCCGCGCTGAGTATTCAATTGCGCAAACTCGAAGAAAGCTTCGGGCAAAATTTGTTTGAACGCGAAGGGCGGCAGTTGATTTTGACCGAAGCCGGCCATATTGCGTTGGATTATGCCCAAGCTATTTTCCGCGCCGGTGATGAGCTGTCGAGTGTCATGCAACGTCGGGGAGCCGGTAGCCGGTGTTTATTGCGTGTCGGCGCAGTATCCACCCTGTCACGCAACTTTCAGTTGGATTTAATTAAACCGTTGCTGGCTTTGGAAGATATTGAGTTGGTGCTGCATTCCGGCAGTCTTAAAACCCTGATGCAGCAAATGCAGGAACACACGTTGGATTTGATTTTGTCCAATCGTCCGGCTCCCGATGTCCTGGATCGAAATTGGCAATGCCATTTGTTGGATGAGCAAATAGCCAGCCTAGTTTGCCAAGCAAGCACGGCGCCCGCCAACTTACGTTTTCCGGACGATTTGCACCATGCCGAATTATTGGTGCCGAGCATGGAAAGCGAAATCCGCACCGCTTTCGATTTTTTGCTCAGCCAAGCTGGCATTCGCCCCAAAATTATTGCCGAAGTGGACGACATGGCCATGCTGAGGCTGTTGGCGCGTGAATCGGGGACGCTGACGCTGGTGCCGCCGGTGGTGGTGCGTGACGAATTGTTAAGCGGGCATTTAGTCGAATGCGTACAGATCGCAGAAGTCAAGGAGCGTTTTTATGCGATCACCCCGCAACGCCACTTTCCGAATCCGTTATTAAAAAACCTCTTCCAAAATTACAGTAATTTCAAATTCAGTTAGTCGCTAACGGTGTTACTGGAGTGCAAGCGTTGCTCGCCTATTTGCGGTAATCCGCCAAATTAACCCCGTATTTTTTCAGTTTGGCATAAACGGCGCGGGAGCTGATGTCCATTTCTTCGGCGATTTTTTTGACGTCGCCCTGATGCTGTTTTAAAGCACTGTCAAGAAAGCCTTGTTCGGCTTTGGCAAGTGCTTGTTCTTTGATGTCTTTCCAATGTTCAAGATTACGTGTGTTGGCCGGAAGCGGTAAGTCCAGCTCGGTCATTTCTTTGTCGGTGGCGAACAGAATGCTGCGTTCAAGGATGTTTTCCAGTTCGCGGACATTGCCCGGCCACGGGTAGGCGCGGATTTTCTGCATCACTTCACGGCTGACCGATTCAACCTTTTTGTTATATTTCTTGCTCAAACGTTGCACGATCAGCTGCACCAGATAAGGCAAATCTTCCGGGCGTTCGGCCAGCGGCGGGATGCTTAATCGAACCACGTTGATGCGGTAATACAGGTCGTTGCGGAACAGCTCTTGCTCGACCAACTGTTCCAGGTTGTTATTGGTGGCGGAGATGATTCTTAGGTCTACCGACAAGGTCTGTTTGCCGCCGACCCGCTCCAGTTCGCCTTCCTGCAACACCCGAAGCAGGCGGGTTTGTGCGGCAGGGGACAGGCTGTCGACTTCATCCAGAAATAAGGTGCCGCCCTCGGCACGCTCGAAATAACCTTGATGCACTTCGATGGCGCCGGTAAACGCGCCTTTTTCATGGCCGAACAGCGCGCTCTCGATCAGACTTTCAGGGATTGCGCCGCAGTTAATCGGGATGAAAGGCTTGTCGCAGCGGTCGCTCATGGCGTGTATGGCGTGTGCCACCAGTTCCTTGCCGACGCCGGTTTGGCCTTGAATCAGCACCGTGGCCAATGTCGGCGCAATTACCTCGATGGCCTGCAGGATTTTCTGCATGGTGGGCGATTTGGCAATAATGGCCGGCGGCTGGTGTTTTTGCGCAGGTCGTTTGCCTTGCCTGCGCCAGAGCTGCTGCATACTTTGTTCGATGCGCGAGTGCAGCTCGTTAATATCCTGCATTGCCTTAACGGGTGTGGTGTCGGTGTATTCCATGCCCGGCCGGTTTTTTGCCGCGTCCGGCTGGGTGTAGATGCACACTTCGCAGATGCCGTCATGGCGGGCAATGCTTTGCTTGATTTCCACTTTGGCATAACCGAAATTCCTCGCGGCAATGCCGCCAAAGACGCTGGAGGTCATCCGGCACAATTCGGGAAAATTGGTGACCCGGTCGCCAAAAGGGCAACTGCTGTTGGTGACGGTAATGCAATCTTGGCTGCTGGAAGCCAGGGAGAATTTGCCGCCGATGTTGTTTTTAAGGCCGAGGATCAGCTCAACGTAGTGCTCTTTGTCAAGCAATTCGCCGTTATGGGTCGCTTCCCGATAGGTTTCTTCAAAGAAGCAGCCGGCCGTTTTGGCGATATGTTCAATCAATTGCTCGCAATGTTTTTGTCCTTGCTGCTCGCTGGCGTGCATCAGCTCAAGGATGAAGGTTTGCAGAAAAAAAACCGGTGTCAGGTCGGAAAGGGTATTGTTCATGGCATTTTTGTGAAGTTGTTTTTCACCCATTGAAGCATAGCTTCACTTATTCGGCAAAATTAAAAATCAAGTCATTGATATTTAATGAAAATATTAACTGTAATTGCTGGCATAACACTTGCTGCCATTGAAGTTCAACTAACCATAACGAGGAATTAAACATGAGCCAAGACAAACCCCCTTTAGACCCGCATCCATTAAGCGAATATGTAGCCTGGGCGGGAAACCGCAACCGTGAACCACTACTCGGCGTTCTAAAAGAAAAGTTGCCCAAAGATCCGGGCAATGTGTTGGAACTGGCCAGCGGCAGCGGCATGCACATCAATTTTTTTGCGCCGCATTTTGAGCACTTGCATTTCCATCCGTCCGACAAGGATGAGGCGGTCTTTGACAACATCAAAAAACTGTCCATCGACCACAAGAACGACAATATCGCCGACCCGGCGCATCTGGATTTGACCGATCCTGAAACCTGGTTCAATGCCGGTAAACCGCATTCGTTTGCGTCCATTTTTTGCATCAATATTTTTCAGGTGGCGCCCATATCAATTGCCGACGGCATGATGAAATGTGCCGCACATCTGCTTGATGACGATGGCTTTTTGCTGGTTTACGGCCCGTTCCGGGTGGAAGGCACCTTTACCACCGATTCCAATAAGGAGTTCCATGAAACCTTGAGTTCGGCAGGTGTTTCGGAATGGGGTTTAAAGGATGTCGCCGACCTGAAAAAAGCGGCTGAAAATCATGGCTTGGAATTAAAAGAGCAGATTGACATGCCGGCCAATAATTTCTCGCTGATATTTGGCAGAAAATAGTAGAAAACGTTGGGAACGGGGTCGAAAACCACCCCCCCCAGCCTGGCAAATCCGTTTAATCAGAGGCTCAATTGTAACGACTAAAAATGATTGAATGGAACTCGGATCGCACTAAATTTAGGCAACGTTGGAGTCCAAAGCTAGCTTTGAACTCCGACAGGGCGGCGGGTGTTATTTTTTACGCGTTACCTTATAAAGGATAATCACTGATTTTAAAATCCGTCCCATCTGTGTCTTCCGTGTTCTATTTTATTAGTTACACTCACTTTAGGAAATTAACGATGGAGAAACCATGTTCAGCCGTCATTATTGGAGTTGGTCCGGAGCAAGGCTTAGGCGCCACACTTGCCAAATTTTTTGCAGCAAAAGGCTTGCACGTTTATATAGGTGGCCGAAGTGAAGACAAACTTCACAGGGTCGCGGAAAAAATCCGCCAAACAGGCGGCTCAGTCAGTACAGTTATCGCCGATGCAACGGTCGAGCGTGATGTCGCCGATTTATTCAGGATGGCGCTGGATGATG
>JBLRXA010000026.1:0-4613 GCA_047920955.1 Methylobacter sp.
ACTTTACCGCATTGCAACGACTACTTGCTCAAGTTATTTCGTGCTCATTACTAAGGATGAAATCGCGTCACTGCGTTGATGCCAGGCATTGGCCAGCAGCAATTTGGAACGGGTCTGTTTGGCGATGCGCTTGGTATATTGGTAAAGCCATTCGTTAATCAAAATTGATAACAGCGCAACCGCCAATGACAGCGCGTTAGGCACCGGCAAATGTTCAGGATTGGCCATGCGCTCCAGCACCGACCAAGCGATAGCGCCGCCGACCGCGATTAAGCTAAAACCCAAAATGACCGTGGCAATCGTCTCAAAGCGGCGATGGCCGTAGGGATGTTCGTGATCGGCTTCGCGGCTGCCTAATCTGACCGCAATAATGACCAGCAAATCGCTGAGCAAATCGGACAGCGAATGAATGCCGTCGGCAATCAGCGCCGCCGATTGGCCAAGAATGCCAAAGCCGATTTTAATCAGCGTTTGAATAACATTAATCGCCGCGCCGACATAACTGGCGCGGGCTTTTAGTTTATCCATTTTTGCGGCATCGACGAGCTCAGCCATTAGCCGCCCACTTCCAGAATGATGATGTATTCGCCATCAGCAGAAACGCTTTCCAGTATTTTATGGCCATTGATGCGGCACCAGGCCGGAATATCCTGCATCACGCCGGGGTCGGTACAGATCACTTCCAGCTGGTCGCCGACGTTGAGTTGCTTAACCTTGTCTTGGGTACGGATGACCGGCAGCGGACACAGCAGGCGGCGGGCATTTAGCGTTTCTCTGCTCATATCAGCCATTCCTGTGGAATTTCGTCGGCGGCAAACGGCTTGACCTGAATAATGCGCTCGGAACCGTCTTTGCCGATGATTCTGACGTCGACTTGCTCGGCATTGCGGCCCTGACCATAGCGGGCGGTAATTCTGGCAGCGGTAAACAAATCTTCGGCAGAAGGGGTGCCGTCTATCAAGCTTAGCGCGCCTGGATAATCGATACATTTCAAGGTGATAAAGTCTTTTTTGTAACCTTGCATAAAGCGTTCCTCGCCTTCTTCCCGTGCGACGATGACTTTAAAGTTCTGCCCTGGCCTGATGTGTCTGCCGACTTTGAGCAGCATCACATCGTCCAAATCATATTGTTTGTCGCCGTCACGCGCTTTCCACAAATCGACCAGTTTGGCCGAATAACTGGCATCGGTCAGAAAACAGCAACCGCCCGCAGGCTGGGCATAGTCATCAAAGCCGAATTGTTCGGCCAGCGCCATTTGAGGCTTACGCGAGCGTCCACTAAAATCATGCAACTTTTCCCGGTCGACCCAGCCTTCACGTTCCGGCAGGGTTTCCGGCAGATTTTTCGCGCACAAAGGCCGCAGCAATAAATCATCGGCGCCGGATTGCTGGGAAATAATGGGCATGGTGGCTTTGCGTTGCGACATTGGCCGCTGGCCGATCACTTCGCCGGTGATGATGAAATCGAAATCGTTTTCCAGCAGCCATTGCTTGGCTTTATTGACCATGAAAATCTTGCAGTCCAGGCAAGGGTTCATGTTGGCGCCGTAGCCGTGTTTGGGGTTGATCAGTACATTTTTATAGTCTTCGATCACATCGACGATATGCAGCTTGATACCGAGTTGTTCGGCAACCCATAAAGAATTGTTGCGTTTAGGCTTGGCTTTATCATGGGCCCGAATGGCGTGGGTGTGGCCTTCGACGCAAAAACCGGTGAAAAAGTTGATGCCTTCGACATGGACGCCCTGTTCCATAATGGTTTTCGCGGCCAGCATGGAATCGAGGCCGCCGGAAATTAACGCCACAGCTTTTCTTTGTTTACTCATAACACTCAAAAATGGGGGAAATTTGGCTATTATACCGGCTTATTTTCCAAGGGGGTTTTCAAAGGTCATGCGCCGAAGCGTGTTGTCTTTGGCGGCATAATGATGCCATAACGCGGCGGCGGCATGCAGTCCAATGAGAATGTAACCTACAGTGCCGCCGATTTCATGCACTTCTTGGATCAGTTCCGCCGCCCCTTTGCTTTCGCCAATCAATGCTGGCAGTTGCAGGCCGAAAAAAGGTATCAGCTTGCCTTTGGCACTCAACATTAGCCAGCCTAATAACGGCATAAATATCATCAAGACATAGAGTGCGCCGTGCATCAGCTTGGCCGACAACTGCTGCCATTTGGGCGGTTCCGGCTCAATGCGCGGTGTGGAACTTAGCAAACGTAGCAGCAGGCGCAGCCAAACCAGCATAAATACCGACAAACCCAGCATAAAGTGCCAGGTTTTCAGTGCCTCGCGCGGTTCACTGCCTTTGGGGAAAAATTCGCGCAATTCAATACAGGCATACACTGCTATAAACACGATCAGCATTAGCCAGTGCAGTGCTATCGACAAGGTACCGTAACGATTTTGACTATTAAGCCAGTTCATTTTTCAATCCATTCATAAATTTCTGTCAATGTGCTATCGCACTGACAACAGCTGGTGCCGCAAGATGCCGTCAGCGGCAATTTGCGCACCTTGCCTTTGCTAATCCAAAGATCCAGCATACCGCGCAAAGCATCGGCATCCATTTTAAAATGAAGTATTAAATCGGCCAAGGCAACACGGTGATGCTGCTTTAAATAATTACGCAAATCAGACAGAATCACGGAGCGACTCCCGGCCTTGTTTGATGTCGGTCACATCGGTGTTTTTACCGAGTAGCCATAAACCGAATAATACGGCTAAAAAGGCGATAATCAGCCCGCTAATCCAGACCAAAGAATACTCAGGATGCTGGCTATAGGTCATCGATTGATAAAAAATAGTGGCGGTCATGTAGGCAATGCCGGTCGTCCAAAATACTACAAATAACGTCCAGTTCCTATTGGTTTCCCGGTAGATCGCTGCCGTTGCCGCCACACAAGGCGCGTACAGCAAAATGAACAACAAATAGGCAAAGGCACCGGCTTTGCCATCGAAACTGAGCTGCATCGCGGCAAAGGTGCCGGTATTAACCGCTTGTTCAGTGGCGGCGGTATCCAGGTCGCCGACAGTGCCGATATTCAGTCCAAGCGGGTCGAGCAGATTATCCGCCACTGCGCGTAAATTTTCAGGCACAGTCAGGCAGGCATCGATTAAGGCTTGGGTCAGGTCAAATGGTGCGGCATCATCGGCGCCGGTCGCAGCCATTTGGCTGTACAAGGCATCGAGTGTGCCAACCACCGCTTCTTTAGCTAACACGCCGGTAAAAATGCCGACTGTGGCCGGCCAGTTATCTTTTTCTATGCCCATCGGTTTAAACGCGGGCGTTAAGCTGCGGCCAATCTCGCTTAACACCGATTGATTGCTGTTTTCCCGACCGAAACTGCCATCTGTGCCTAGTGCGTTCAAAAAATTCAACACTAACACCATCGGTACGATGACCTTACCGGCGTTGAACAAAAACGACTTGAGCCGATCCCAGGTTCGGATAAAAACGCCGCTTAGCGTTGGCATGTGGTAAGCGGGCAATTCCATGATAAACGGCGCCGATTCGCCTTTGAATAAGGTATGGCGCATGATTAATCCGGTCAATACCGCAACCGCAATGCCCAATAAATACAAGCCAAACACCAGATTTTGACCGCCGACCGGAAAAAATGCGGCGGCAAATAAGGCGTAAACCGGAAGCCGGGCGCCGCAGGACATAAACGGGTTCATCAGATTAGTCAGGATGCGGTCGCGCTGATTTTCTAGCGTTCGCGTCGCCATAATCGCCGGCACATTGCAGCCGAAACCGACAATCATCGGCACAAACGATTTGCCGGGCAAGCCGATCATGCGCATGAAGCGATCCATCACAAAAGCCGCTCTGGCCATGTAGCCGGAATCTTCCAGCGCCGACAAAAATAAGAATAAAAAGCCGACAATCGGCACGAAAGTGGCGACCACCTGAATGCCGCCGCCGACGCCGTTAGTGGTTAATACAATCAACCAGTCCGGCCAATTAAACCCGGTGAGCACTTGGCCTAAGCCATCAATTAATAGTGCGCCGACGGCTTGGTCGAAAAAATCGACGAAGGCGCTGCCTATATTAATGGTGAACATGAACATCGCGTACATCACCAGCAAAAATATCGGGATGCCCAGAAAGCGATTGAGCACGATGTTGTCGATTTTTTCGGTAACGTGGCGGCTCACTTCGTTGAGCTTGCACACCGCGCCGTTGGTCAATTCGTTGACGAAGCCGTAACGGGCATCGGCGGCGAGAATATCTATTTCATCAGCGGTTTCCGCTTCCACCCGCCGCTGCAAGGCGACAATCGTCGGCAGCCATGCGCTTCCTGCAATCTGCTTGGCCAGGGTGTCGTCTTCCAGCGCGCGCAACGCCAGCCAGCGCAAATCGCACGGGTGCTGCTGTGCGGTTTCGGTCAATAACGGCGAAAGTTCGTCGATGGCTTGTTCTAATGCCTGAATATAGCCGATGTTGACCGAAGGGATCGGTTTGCTGATGGCGGCATGATTAATGGCCGTTTTTAACGCCTCAATACCACCCTTGGTTGAGGCGGTAATCGGAATAACCGGGCAACCTAGAAAATGCTCAAGAAAAGCGATGTCAATTTTAATGCCGCGTTGCTTGACCGCATCCATCATATTG
>JBLRXA010000026.1:4623-27811 GCA_047920955.1 Methylobacter sp.
ATATTGAGCACCAAAATCATCGGCACGCGCATCTCGATCAGTTGCGAGCTTAGGTAGAGATTGCGTTCCAGATTGGAGGCATCGACAATGTTAATGATTAAATCAGCCTGCTGGGAGGCGACATAATCGCGGGCGACTTTTTCATCTAAAGATACCTGGTCGTCAGCGGCTTCGAGCGAATACGTGCCGGGCAAATCGACTAATTCAATGAGCTTATGGCCAAAGCTGTATTCGCCGGTTTTTTTTTCGACAGTAACGCCGGGCCAGTTTCCGACATGCTGCCGTGCGCCTGTTAGTGCATTAAATAAAGTTGTTTTGCCGCAATTCGGGTTGCCGACCACGCCCACGATAAAATCAGTTTTCATCAGAGTTTCTCTATCAATAAAATGGCCGCTTCATCCTTGCGCAGGGTTAAGGAAAATCCGCGTAATTTTATTTCAACAGGATCGCCCATCGGCGCAAAACGGGTCACACGAAACTCGGTTCCGGGCGTCAAACCCATCGCCAGCAAACGCTTGCGGTAGGCTTTACCCGCCTGCTCAAAGCCGACTATCCTGCCCGAATCGCCCACAGCAAGATTTTTTAAGCTGATCGTCGTCATACAGCAACCCTTAAAATAAAGCGCATGAAAAAACCAACTGCACCGGAGTTATCAATAATCATTCTCATTAGGCTAACTATAGCATATAAGCGGAAATTTCAAATGTGTATTTTAATGCGGGGAAAATTTGCCCAGAGTTGTCATATCGACAGGGGACATGTGGATTTTGGGCTACCAACTTAAGCCGGGACAGCCTGAGGTTAAGCCGTTCGTGGTGAGCTTGTCGAACCATGATCGGCTTAACCGTCCACCCTTCGACAAGCTCAGGGAGAACGGTTAAGCCTAACAACTTGTCCCGTTTTAAGTTGGTAGCCGGATTTTGGCATCTTTGCCAGAATGACGGTGTTTCATAGGCACTTAGCTATATAACGATAAGGGCTATCGAATGGGTATGGCGGGTTACTTGAAGCGGATGTATAAAGGCAGATATTACAGGTGGGTTAAGAATAAGTGGAGTTAATATTGGGCGTCTTATGTTTTATAAGTCGCCCAATATTTTAATCTATTTTAAACTCCAAACTCAGAACGGTCATGCCCTGCGTCTAACAGTTCCTTCATCCATTTTGGCGTCACGCCACGGCCTTTCCATGTTTTACTAGGGTCATCAGGATGGCGATATTTAATGGGAACTTCCGAACCTTTGCGGGCAACTTTTTTATTGCCTTCATAAATGTCCACAGTCACCCCAATCGAAGCTGCCAGTTCTTTAATCTGTGCGATAACTTCTTTATGTTTATTAGCCTGTTTATTTTTTAATGCTTTTTGTGCATTATCAATAACAGCTTGCAATTCATGTTCTGATAATTGTTGAAAGTCGGTCATGTTTAATCCTTATAATGAAAAAATGTTTGCGCATTGTATCATCAATGTATATATAACAAAACATCGGTGTTGTTATTTACCAGTAATGCCGCCCATAAGATCGCCATTGTGAAGCCTGAACTATATTTTATGGTTTTCAGGGCTATATACAGCGGTTTCAATATCGATTAGTTAGACAATGGAGTACAAACCTAGGTTTGTACCCCACATCTTGCACTGATGAATGTTACTAAGGCAATCTGAAAACGCTGTATGTATTTATTGGAACATAATAACACCTCAACACCTTAATATTATCTTAATGCCATTTTTAAGGCCCATAATCATTTTTTTATCTAACATACAGCGTTTTTAAATAAAATCAGCCACAGTATATTATTCCGGCTCTTCCGTATTTCGCGGAGCACCCACTACATATAAATGTTGCACATTAGCACAAGCAACATTGATGTGGTTTAATATCAATGTGTTGCCACCTCGCCGCATTCATGACGCTACACTGAAATAGCTATATATAAATTCGGCTCCGCGAAATACGGAAGCGCCCATTTTTAGTGTAACTAATCAAATATAAAAGTGCTGTGACAAAATGTTTAAACCAGAGCCGCGACATTGGCGCTGAACAGATAGTCTTTTTTTAAACAGTGATCCAGCCATTTTTGCAGGAAATAATTTAACCGCCATTTGTAATTCATGATTTCACGGCTTAGGCTGGGGTCTTTAAAAACTTGCGCGACCCCGGCGCGGACATGGTCGCTCAATACTTCGGCCAACTGCGCGTCCAAATAAAGCCGTATTCTGACAGCCGGTTCCAGTAGCTCATGCTGGTTTTTATTAAAGCAATGGCTAAGCTCCAGAGTCAGGGTGTAAGGTGCGCGCTCAATGATTTCAAGATGCAGTGTAGTATGCTGCGGCGCCAAGCCGATGGCGGTTTCTTTAAACGTCATCAAATCGGGAATCAGCTTTAACAGTTTTTGATAATTCGATGCGCAGACTTGTTCAAGGCAGAAGGATTTGTTGGCCGGATTGACAAAGCTCATGGCGACGGTCAGTTTTCCTGGTAACAGGCATGGGCGCTGGCGGTTTCCCACAACACCACTTGGGTTACGTTAAAGCCGGACTGCTTAAGATGCCGGTAAATCATTTTGCTCAAGACCTCAGCTGTGGGATGTTCGTCAAGCGCAAGAAAACGCTCGTTGTTTGCCGTCAGCATGGGGATGATAGGGTCATCTTTGTGCAGCAGGAAATTGTGGTCAAGCTGTTGGTCGATGTAGGCCTCAACGCAGTCCCTAATATCGGCAAAGTCGCAGACCATGCCTTGGTCATTGAGCTGCCCTGCCGCAATGGAAATGGAAGCTTTGACACTATGGCCATGCAAGTTGCGGCATTTGCCGGGGTGGTTCATTAACCGGTGTCCGTAACAAAAATACACCTCTTTGGTAATCGTATACATAATAAAAAATAAGTTTTAATGAAGGGTCAATCGGCTTTTATGCTTTTTATGCTGGCGGCAATTTCGTAGCTGCCATCATCTTGCGGGGTGCTTCTGATCACTTCGACAAAAGCGGTCATTGATGGCGTCACTGTATTTTTAGGGATAACGTTTATTTCCATGGCCTTGCCGGGTTCAAAAATACGGTCGGCAATAAACGAAACACCGGCGCCGCTGATTGATGAACAACGGCCATGGTGTAGTTCATCCGAACCGGCAAGTTTATAAGTGACGTCACAATCTATCTCCATTCGAATATAACTACGTTTTTCATCATATCCCAGCATGTTATTTCTCCTGTCGAATTGATGCTCACAAGTCGAGCGGCATGGGTTTTAGCGGCGAAGTTTACTTTGACATCCTCCCCCAGCTAAAGCAAAGGAATTCCTGATGTGAATCAGGAGTGGGATTGTATCGCTACTGCCCACTGGTTTCTGCTGCTGACGGCAATTAATGCACCGTTCACTTCACAGACTAGCCCCGTCTGCCCGACGGTTGGTTTGTACTTTTTAAGCGCTTATTCAAGACCCCGCACTTGTTGCTTGGTTATCGCTGATAAGTGAAGTCTTTTTAAAACGTTAAGTTGCCGTCATTGAGAGAGCCGACAGCGTCCTCTGGTAGCAAGCGTCGATTTTAACACGATGGAACAATTTAACACGATGAGAAATACGAAACCGAACTGCTTGTATCCACGCCCTGAAGGCGGGGTTTTAGACTACTCGTGGATAAAATGCCCAATAATAGGGTATGATTTGCAACACCGCCGTTAATTGCCCTGTTCGACTGGATATTAAGCGGACAATGTAATATTGTTGCCGACTTTCATCCCTTAAATAAACGAAACCCTGAGTATTATCGAATGAGTAAAGCTATCGTTTTAACCGGAATCACCACCACGGGTACGCCGCATTTGGGCAATTATGTCGGCGCAATCAGACCTGCCATTGCGGCAAGCAAAGACGCCAATGTGACGCCGTTTTATTTCCTCGCCGATTATCATGCGCTGATTAAATGCCATGAACCGGAAAGGGTCAGGCAATCGAGCCTTGAAATTGCCGCAAGCTGGCTGGCTTTAGGGCTGGACACCTCGAATGCGGTGTTTTACCGGCAGTCGGATGTGCCGGAGATTTTGGAACTGTCGTGGATGTTGACCTGCGTGGCGGCCAAAGGTCTGATGAACCGCGCACACGCTTATAAGGCGGCGGTTGCCGAAAACGAACAGGGCGGCGAGAACGATGCCGACAAGGGCATCACCATGGGCCTGTTCAGCTACCCGATATTGATGGCCGCCGATATGCTGATGTTTAATGCCAATAAAGTGCCGGTCGGCAAGGATCAGATCCAGCATATTGAAATGGCCAGGGATATTGCCGGGCGCTTCAACCATATTTACGGCGAACATTTCGTGCTGCCGGAAGCTGTTGTTGAGGAACATGCGTCAACCTTGCTGGGTCTGGACGGGCGCAAGATGAGCAAGAGCTACAACAACACCATTCCGTTATTCGAGCCGGAAAAGAAGTTGCGCAAACTGATCAACAAGATTAAAACCAACTCGCTGGAACCCGGCGAACCCAAAGACCCGGAAGGCTGCACCTTGTTCGGCATTTATCAGGCCTTTGCCACTCAGGCGGAAGTGGCTGAAATACGCCAGCGTTATGCCAATGGCATTGCCTGGGGGGAAATGAAACAGGTGCTGTTCGAGCATATTAACGAACACCTGATTCCGGCAAGGGAGCGTTACCAGGCCTTGATACAGGCACCGGAGCATATTGAAGAGCAGCTGCAGGAAGGGGCCCGAAAAGCGCGCGCCGTCAGTGTGCCGTTTATGCAGGAATTGCGCAACGCGGTCGGCATTTCGCGCATTGCTTTGTAGGTTGTAGGTGCATAAGCGTGAGCGTGAGCGCCATGCATCCTATGGGGGGGGCGAGAGAATGACTATGATGTGTGTGGGTGGCGGATAGCGCTTATCCGCCCTACGCCACTTATCATTTTCCGCTTGCCTTTAAAAATAAGCCGAAGCCCATAACAACAAGGCACCGGCAAAGACCCCCGCCAGCACGTCATCGAGCATAATGCCCAGACCGCCATGTACCTGCCGGTCTATCCACTTGATCGGCCACGGCTTGAGGATGTCGAAAAACCTGAACAGGATAAAGCCCAGCACCACGGCCTGCCATGAAAAGGGCACAAACCACAAAGTAATCAAATAACCGGCTATTTCATCCCAAACGATGCCGCCAAAATCATGTTCATCGAGTTTTTTCGCCGCAATGTCGCAAATCCAGATGCCGACAACAGTGACAATCAGTGTCAACAGGCTGTACACAAACAGGTTAGCTTGCGCAAACAGCCAGTAAACAGGAATGGCCGCCACCGTGCCCATGGTGCCGGGCGCTTTTTTCGACAGGCCGGAACCGAAACCGAAGGCCAAAAATAAAACAGGATCCGACATGATTTGACGGGGCGTCAGCTTGTTTTTACCCAGCTCGGTATTAAGAAAAATGCTCAAAACTTTTTACCTCTAAAGGTTGGATGACAGAGGACTTACACAGGCGCAAGCCCAGTTGGGATTCAATGATGCCGATTTTAGTGGCCGCTACCGGTAAATCATTGGCCTGCTCTGGGCTGACGGTAAAACACAATTCATAATCGTCACCGGCAGTTAGCGGCATAGACCAATCGCTGGTATCGTTTATATAGGCTTGCACCGCCGTTGACAAGGGCAGCGCGCCCCAATCAAGACATGCACCCACGCGGCTTTGTTGCAGAATATGGCCTAAATCACCGGCCAAACCGTCGGACAAATCAATGCAGGCCGTAGCGATACCACTTAGCGCCAGTCCCGCTTCAACTTGCGGCTCAGGCCGGTTAAAGCGTGTCAACGCGGCGTCGGGATTTGCACACGCGTAACCCTGTTTGATCTTTAAGCCCAGACCCGCATCCCCCAAGAAACCGGTCATATAGATAAAATCACCCGGTTGTGCCGAAGAACGCAACAGCGCCCTACCCTTTGGGACTAAACCCATAGCCTGAACGGTCAAGGTCAATGGCCCGGATGTGGTATCGCCGCCGATCAAATCCACCGAATAACGCTCAGCCAAATTTAAAAAACCGCTGGCAAACGCCGCCAGCCAGTTTTCATCCACATTAGGCAGGGTTAATGCCAACGTCACCGAAACAGGTCTTGCACCCATCGCGGCAAGATCGCTCAAATTGACCGCAAGCAGTTTATGCCCCAGCAATTCGGGATCGGCACCGGCAAAAAAATGTACGTTTTCGACCATGGTATCGGTGGTTATTGCCAGCTCAAAACCGTCTGGAATGGACAATAACGCGCAATCATCGCCTATACCCAAACGCGTTGAGGGGTTGGTGACTTGTTGCTTAGTAAAGAAGCGTTGGATTAGGGAAAATTCAGAGAGTGGCATGAGGTTTTGTTGCTGTCTCACCTAAAAAAGCTTCTTTAATTCGGCTTTTAGATCATTAAAACAAGGATGATTTAAATTATCGGGCGGATTGCAATAAGCTCTTTTGTAGAGTTTAAGGATTCTTTTATGATCTTTATTATTCATTTGTGAACATTCAACAAAACATTCAATACATTCTCGTTCTTTTTCCGGTAATGAGGCTAAAATTAGGGATTCCAGATAACCCGTTCTGGTATCAGGAGAGCATACAATGTAAAACTTGGCTATATCTTGAAAACCTAATTCATTGATAATTTTATTCAATTGTTTTTCTGTATTTCCAAAGCCTTTGTATATCGCATCATCTTCTTTGTGGTCCGCATCGACAATGAATAGTATTTTGTCTATCTGATCCGTTTCAACCTGCTGTTTTAGTAGTGAGTATTTTTCTCTTTTAAAAAAATTACTTTTAGATCCAAAATCTTCAAATTGAATAAAATTTGCATCCAATCCTAAATTAGCAAGTAAGCCTTTTATGAATTTTTTGTCAGAGGTGTCCTTGTTATTACCTTCATGCAAAATAGCGGCTTTTACCATCCCCTGACCTCATGCTCTTGAGCCAAGCTATTCAACAGCATTTCATAATCCATGCTGATGGTTTTTATTTCTTGCTGTTTGTTTCTTACTAACAAAGTATAACTGATATCTCGTTCTTCAAGTTTCTCAGAAACCCGTGCAAACGATTCAAGCATTTCCTTGGAATGAGTAATTGCAAATACTTGACAATTGGTTTTCTTTGAAAGCGTTAATATAAGCTCCCATAATCTGTCTAACTGGGTGTAGTGAATACCGTTATCTATTTCATCAACAAATAAATATCCATTCTCACAGGCATAAAGCCCGCAAATAATAGAAATATAATGCCGTAAACCATCCCCAAACTCGACTATGTCACGGTATATACCATTAGTTTTGCATTGAGGTTTTTCACCTATAATTTTAAAGCTTTCAATGCTATCATCAAATTCTTTAATAAAAGTATTTAACTCATTCTCTTGTTCTTTTTTTTGAATTGCTTCATAAGCCCATTTTATTCCACCATCACTCCAACCAAAATTATCTATTATTCTAACGTTATTAACTTTTTCAATAATAACACTAAATTGATTTGAGTTAATAGATATTGAATTATTATTAATATTCAGCTGATATATTTTCAATGCATCTTTTTCTGCAACTGAATATTCAGTAAAAAATAAATTAGATTTTGCAAAATAATACTTTGTGGAATCCAAGAGAGCTTGATTATCTATATCTCTTTTATATCCATAAAGAATATTTAAAATTTCACGGTCAAATTTAATATTACAAATAGCCGTTATCATTGTATTTATATTCAAAGAATGAACATTAATATAACAAGCCTCCAAAAAAGCCGTCTTACCAATATTATTTTTCCCACCAATCAAATTAACCCGCTTAAAACCGGACGCTTTAAAATCGGTAAAACATTTAAACTGTTTTATTTCAATATCGGTTAAAAAATGTCCATCCATCATATTAATCCTTCCAATTAGCGAAATATAAAACTTCGTATCCTTCGTGGTGAATAAAAACTATTTACCTTACCCCTTTAGCCTTAATCTCCACCGCCCTCTTCTGCTGCGCGACCTTATCCAATATGCCGTTGACATATTTATGGCTACCGTCAGCGCCAAAGTCTTTGGCAAGATTAATGCCCTCATTTAACACAACCCGATACGGCATATTTAACCGGTACAACAACTCGTACACGCCTATCCTTAAAATGGCCCTTTCGACCGGATCAATGGTATCAACCGGACGGTCGACAAACTCGGACAAGGCTTGGTCAATCTCATCCAGGTTTTTAGGCACGCCGTAAAACAATTCGACAAAATAACTTTTCTGCGCGTCTTTCAAACGCTCTTCTTCCAAGAATTGCCGCTCAATCTCGGCAAGATTCTGTCCGGCCATTTGCCATTGATACAATGCCTGTACAGCCGCTTTTCGGGCATTGGTTCGAGCTTGACTCATTAGTTTTCCAGGTTGTTAAATAAATTGACCATTTCAATGGCCGACATCGCCGCTTCCGCGCCCTTATTTCCGGCTTTAGTGCCTGCGCGTTCTATCGCCTGCTCAATACTGTCAACGGTCAAGACGCCAAAACTGACCGGTACATCATATTGCAGGGAAATCTGCGCCAGACCTTTAACGCATTCGCCGGCAACATATTCAAAATGCGGGGTGCCGCCGCGAATCACTGCGCCGATAGCAATAATCGCATCGTATTTTTTGCTGGCGGCAATGCGTTGCACCACCATCGGCAATTCAAACGCGCCGGGCGCTTTGACCAGATGAATGTCGTCTTTATTGGCGCCGTGGCGCACCAGCGCATCAATCGCACCGGCTTCCAGTTGCTCAACAATAAAGCTGTTAAAGCGCGACGCGACGATACAAAATTTTCCGCCTTGAACGAGTAAATTTCCTTCAAAGGTTTTTAGTGTTGACATGGTATTTCTCTCGTGGTGAATCCAAAGATTAATCTTTGGCATAATGAAATTTAAAATAAGCCTGTTTTTTCAAAAACACGCCCTTGCTCTAATTCTTGAATCGACTTTTGTAAATGCGCTGCATTTGCAGGGTTTGATAATAAATAGAGCGTTTCCTGCCAGGCCTTAGAATCATCTTTAGCGATAACCTGCTCAACAAGTTGGTCTAAATTTTTAGATGCCTGCGCCGTTGTTATAGCGTCCATTTTATCCCCCTTTAATTATTAACCGAATTAACCCACATGCTCCGCCACTTCCAGATCAAAGCCGGACAGCGCGACATATTTCTTTTGCGTGCCTAAAACCTTGAGTTTATGCACGCCCAAATCGGCCAATATCCGGGCGCCGGTGCCTGTGGTGCGCCAGTCTGCGGCGCCTGCAAGCTGAGTTGGGTTAACGATGCCGTTATCTTCGAGCTGATATTGGTGAATCAATTCCGCCAGCGATTTATTGTCTTCACTTTGCCGAATCACCACCAACACGCCGCGCCCTTCCTCTGCTATTTTTTGCATGGCTGTACGCAGCGGCACGGTGCAATCACTGCGTTTTGAGGAAAACAGGTCATCGAGCAAATTCCGCGCATGGACTCTGACCAACACCGGTTCGTCGCCGGACACCTGCCCCATCACCAGCGCCAGATGCAGATTATTGTCGTTCCTGTCCTGATAGGCATACAGCCGGAAGTTACCGAATTCGGTCGGATAATTGCACTCGCTGATGCGTTCTAGCGTATTTTCGTGCTGGATGCGGTAATGGATTAAATCGGCGATGGTGCCGATTTTAAGGTCATGCTGTTTGGCAAATATTTCCAAATCAGGCCGTCTTGCCATTGAACCGTCTTCGTTGAGAATTTCAACAATGACCGCCGCAGGTTCCGCACCCGCCAACTTGGCCAAATCACAGCCCGCTTCAGTATGCCCTGCCCGGTTTAACACGCCGCCGGATTGCGCCATTAACGGAAAAATATGCCCCGGCTGCACCAAATCATCGGCCTTGGCATCTGCGGCGACCGCACATTGAATGGTACGCGCACGGTCGGCGGCGGAAATGCCGGTGGTGACACCGGTTGCCGCTTCAATCGATACGGTAAAATTAGTCGAATGGGCGGTTTTGTTATCATTCACCATCAACGGCAGGCGTAATTGCTGGCAACGCTCCGCAGTCAAAGTCAGACAAATCAAGCCGCGTCCGTAACGCGCCATAAAATTAACATCTTCCGGGCGCGCAAAAGCCGCTGCCATGACCAGATCGCCTTCATTCTCGCGGTCTTCGTCATCCATGATGATGACCATTTTGCCTAGGCGTAAATCTTCTATAATTTCTTCAATGCTGTTCATGCTTCCCTTTGGCCTTTAGCCTAAAAAACCGCTTTTTTGCAATAATTCTTCGGTGATGCCGCCGCAGCTTTTAGCCGCCGCCTCGCCCTTGAGTAAGCGTTCTATATAACGCGCCAGCAAATCCACTTCGAGATTGACTTTGGTTCCAACCGACGCATCGCCCAAGGTGGTTTCTTTCAGCGTATGCGGCACAATATTAACGCTGAACACCGCGCCATCAACCTCATTAACCGTCAAGCTGATGCCGTTGATGCAAATGGAGCCTTTTTCGGCGATGTATTTGGCCAGATGATCCGGCGCTTTAAATTTAAAGCGGAACGAACGGGCGTCCGCCTGTTTTTCGGTCACCACGCCCACGCCATCGACATGACCGCTGACGATATGCCCGCCCAAACGGGTTGACGGCGTCAACGCCAACTCCAAATTAACCGGTGTGCCGACAGTCGCGTTAGTTAAAATAGTTCGGGACAAGGTTTCATTGGACACATCGGCGCAAAAATAATCCGCGCCCAACGCCACCGCCGTCAGACACACGCCGTTGACGGCAATGCTATCCCCTAGAACCACATCGTTAAGCGGCAATTTACCGGTCGCAACCGTCAAGCGGCAATCCCCTGCCCGCTGCTCGATTGCGGATATTTTGCCCACTGCCAAGATGATACCTGTAAACATGGATGCTCCTACACCGGCGTATACGTTAATTTCAAATCTGAGCCGACTTGCCTGACATCGCACAGTTTTAACTGCTTTTTGTCGGCCATAAGTTGCAAGCCCGGCAGGTTAAACAATCCGCGCCCCTGATCGCCCAAAATGCACGGCGCCATATAAATGACATATTCATCGATTAACCCTTCTGCCAGTAACGCTCCGTTAAGTACGGAACCGGCTTCAACCAAAAGCTCGTTGATCTGCTGCTGGCCTAAAAAAGCCATGACGGCTTGTAAATTCAGGCGGCCATTATTAGCGCCAAGTTGATAAACTTCAAAACCCGCCTGTTGCAAAGCCTGTTGTTTTTGTTCATCCTCGGAGCAGGTTAAAATCAAACTGCGTCCCGGAAGCGTTGCCATCTGTGCGGTCAGCGGCATTTTCAGCTGCGTATCCAGCACCACCCTGATCGGTTGTAACACATCGAACTCGACACGCGCATTCAGTGCCGGATCATCCGCCAAAACCGTATTAATGCCGGTCAAAATCGCCGAACTTTCCGCCCTCAAACGCTGCACATCGGCTCTGGCTTCAGCCGAGGTAATCCATTTGCTTTCGCCAGACGCCATGGCAGTACGGCCATCCAGACTCATCGCCAGCTTGCTGCGCACAAACGGACGTTGCTCGGTCATGCGTTTGATAAAACCACGATTTAACGCCGATGCCTCGTCCTGCAACACACCGCAAATAACCTCAATACCGGCTGCTTGCAGTCGTGCCAAGCCGCTACCCGACACTTGCGGATTAGGGTCTTGCATCGCCACAACCACCCGGCTGATGCCCGCATTAACCAGCGCATCGCAACAGGGCGGCGTCCTGCCGAAATGGCTGCAAGGCTCCAGCGTCACGTAGGCGGTTGCGCCTCTGGCATCCGGCGTATTTTTTAACGCCTCAACTTCGGCATGAGCGCAACCGGCCTTAACATGCCAGCCTTCGCCGATGATGATGTCATTTTTGACTAAAACACAGCCTACACGCGGATTAGGGTCGGTGGTATAGCGGCCTTTACGGGCCAGATAAAGCGCTCGCGCCATGTAAAAAGTATCGCGTGAAGCTGACATTATTTTTGTAAATGTTTGATCATGTCGGTAAATTCGCTGACATCCTGAAAACTGCGGTAAACCGAGGCAAAACGCACAAACGCGACGTGATCCAACAGGCTCAATTCTTTCATGACTTGCTCGCCCAGCACCTGCGCCGATATTTCCCGCTCCCCCGATGCCCGCAAATCGTTTTTTATCCGGTTAATCGCCGCTTCAATCGCGTCGCTGCTGACCGGCCTTTTTTCCAAGGCTCTGAGCATCCCTGAACGCAATTTATGTTCTTCAAAAGGTTCGCTGATGCCGTCGCGTTTGATAATGCGCGGCAAGGTCAATTCAGCCACCTCATGCGTGGTAAAACGTTCTTTGCACACGCTGCATTCGCGCCGACGGCGAACCTGATCGCCTTCATTTGCCAATCTGGAATCAAGAACCCGCGTATCTTGTGCGCCACAAAACGGACATCGCATAATAAAACCATACTGGACGGAAGCCGAAAGAAAATCGGCCTTTATATTCAAAAGCCGCCAATTTTATAACACTCTGTCTGTTATCTGTATCATTTTGTCAATTATACTGTAGCCGCACACTCACCACAGCCATCGTTACCCAGCCCATGAATCAACAAGAAGGCGTCATAAAATATCAGCTCACGTATACGCAGCAGCCCATTAGCCAGCCCTTTTCTTTCAGCGAAATCAACGCCTGGCGCAGCATTGCCGTGTGCCTTGGTCTAATCGGGCAATGCCCTGAACGCTACGACAATATCGGCTTTGGCAATATCAGCCACCGGCTCGAACCTGACAGCGAACAATTTATTATCAGCGGCACCCAAACCGGACATATAGAACAACTCAGCCCTGAACATTATTGCCTTGTCGTCAACGCCGAGCCTCAGCAAAATCGGCTGTACGCCTGCGGTTTATGCAAGCCGTCTTCCGAAGCGCTGACCCATGCCAGCGTTTACGCCCAGGATAAAGCGATTCAAGCCGTCATTCACGCACACAGCCCTGAAATCTGGAAGCATACAGCAGCGCTTGGCCTGCCCCATATCAGCGCCGATATTGCCTACGGCACGGTTGCCATGGCGGCGGCTGTCGAACGCTTGTTCCAATCCGGCCAACTGGGGCAATCGCCCCTTTTCACCTTATTGGGACATGAAGACGGCGTCATCGCTTTTGGCGACAGCCTGCAGGCAGCGGCATGGCAACTGATTAAGGTTTTAGCGCAGGCCATCGGCATTGAACAACAGGGCATTAACCGATAGAATGCCGGATTTTTTAGCGAACGTTGATACAACATGCCGGAAATACAAATCTACACCACCTCAATTTGCCCTTATTGCATGATGGCTAAACGCCTGCTCGACAAAAAAGGCGCGCACTATAGCGAAATTAATGTCGATGCCGAACCCGGCTTAAGAGAAGCGATGATGTTGAAGACCAAACGCCGCACCGTGCCGCAAATCTATATCGGCGATTATCATGTCGGCGGCTTTGACGAACTGTATGCGCTGGATCAACAGCAAAAGTTGGATGATTTACTGGCTGCGGCTTAACCATTTATTTTTATTACCATAAGGGGCATTTTTTGAAATTAGCGCCCTCGTCGATAAAAGCCACGGCGCGGTATTTCAAAGCCGTTTTTACAGCCGGACTCGATAAGGTAATCCCTGAATTGAAGATAATGCTGGTCAAAATGAATGCCGTATTTAAACGGCAACGGGACAGGCTTGGCAACACCGTCAACAAACAATTCGATAAACTCGTCACGCCGCATATTGTGTTGTTCAAACGCATGCACCACTTGCCCATTCAGCAAAAAGCGTTCGCCCTGCCTGAAATGAAGGATGATATTAAGATGGCTGCTAGGTTTTAAAACCTGGCTACTGAAAATGGCAATACCTTGTTTGCTGATATTGATGATTTTTGCCGGCTGTGTCCGGTTGAAAAAAACAGGCGATTTTTTGAAAACAGCATCAATGTCGTTTCTTTGGTAACGGATTTGTATTCGGGCTGTTGTTTCTGCCATAACGTCTGCCTTTAGCTAAACCATAAAAAACAGGTTGATACGCAATCAACCTGTTTTGAATAATAAGGCTAAACCCAGTCTTTATCTATGCGTAGAGTTACCTAAAATTGCGCTGTTTGGGTGGCGAATTCATGATCGTTAGCTTGATGGCGGCATTATCCAATGTTGCTCATAATCCGGCTTGGTTAAACACCGATTCTAACGACCCTAAATCAACTATCCCCGCACCGAAACCGCCGCCGGTCGCATAGACATGGCCATCTTTAATGCCGACATAAATACCGGTCGCAGGATAAAAGCGGGCGTAATAACCCAAAATTTCAAAAGACGCTTCACGGCTGGGGAACAGCTCCGGGAAACTCATTTCCGCCCAATCAAACAAACGATCAACACGCGCTTTGTCAAGCGCTACCGGCTCGGATGCACCACCGGCAAATTGAACAGTGACTTTAATGCGGTTATCGTAGCCGGTCGGGCTGTTTGGGTTGGTGCAACTTGGCATACTGCCCATCCCGTAAAAATGGCACATCGAACCTTGCAAACTCACCCAAATGTTATTCTCGTCAAAACGGACTAGATTGCGGTCGAAGCCAAACGGCGCAAAGGCATCATCAACGCTGATGCCGACGATAGGCGGCAACTGGCCTTGGCTGTCCTGAAAATGAAAACCGGTGGAGGTCATGTACATATAGTCCACTTGATCGCCTAAAGTACGGATGTAAATTGGCGCAAAGTCCAGCGTAATCGTGTTTTGGTTGAAATCGATATCCCAGGCATCGGCAGTACCGCCGCCACCGGCACGAAAATCCGCCAAATCAGGCGTCACCGCATTACTGGCCGTCACCAAGCGGCTGTCGGTGAAACCCAGCTCGCTTTCCCCGGGTGTATTACTCGCCCAGGTCGGTGAGGTCACCAATACTGCTTTGCCATTGAATACAGCGTGTGCAGTCGCCGGAACCGTTATGGCCAAAACCAAGGCCAACGCATAAACGGGGCGGATTGATTGCTTCATAATTAAGTGTCCTATGCTTTTGAACTGCTTTAGATTATTTCCAAGGATAAAGCACAGCCTTTCGGCTGTGCTTTCATACAGAAATTAATGGGCATGTACAGGTGCTGACGCTGGCGTCGACGCATGTGCAGATGCCATAGAATGCGCGCTAACACGCATCGGCGCAGGTTCTGTGCTCAACTTGGCGCGGTAACCGTGACGGCCATTAAAACAGGCATCAGTCGATTGGCAATGCTTGGCATTCAGCCCCGAAATGGCCAGCGAATATTGGCCCGGCTCCAGCAACATTTTATAGCTGATAGCTTTTTTTCCCGCCGAATCTTCAACATAATTTAAAAAGTTGATCTTGGCAGAAAAATCGCCTTTCGGGTTATACATGTGGCCGACTTCGGTGGTGGTGTCGATACCCTCATAAATGGATGAAGCCGGATATAACGACCCGCCTGCCAATACATCCGTGGTTACATTGGTCTCGCTGTTAAACGTGGTGTAATGCACGCCTTCCTGGGCCGCCACTTCAACGGTCAACAAAACCGGCTCGGTCAAGGTTAAAGCCACCCAATCGGTGAAATGCGTCCACCCTTTCAACGGCTCTTCTTGGGCGGGTTCAGACGCACTTTTGGCACCAACATGGCGCACCAATTCAGCTGTACCGTGGTCGGACAAGGTGACTTTCCAAGGATACCTGATAACCGGGCCGCTACCCGGCGCAAATTTAATGTCCGCGCCGCCCTGAGCATACAAATTGCCCGCTGAAAATAATAACGCCGCAGAACCTACTATCTTTAAAAGTGTTGTTGATTTCATCATTTATCTAATCTCTTTATCAATATTAAAAGCGCAATCGCACATCAAAAAAAACTTACTGGTTACCAGCAGGCACAGGCTCTGCAGTTAATTTTGCGAGATAACCGTGGCGGCCGTTGTAACAAGGCTGCTCAGGTGTGCAATATAAAGCGTTGACGCCGCCAATATTAATGGAATAGTGCCCAGCAGGAAGAATTAAACGGGTTTTAGCTGAGCGTTTAGCTTCGCCGCCGTGTTGGCCGACTTGATCGTAAGCGGCTGTTATCCAGTCCAGCTGCGTCGCCCAAAAATTGCCCAATGGGTTAAAGCTATGGCTTTCGGTGGAGGTATCATCCCAGCCTTTATAAACCGCAAAACCAGGGAAATAGCCTTGACCGGCGGTTAATTGTGAAACCTTGCCTTCAGCATCAACCGTGGTGTATTGGACGCCACGTTGATTGTTGAGTTCAATGGTTAATAAGGTTTCTTGCGGCAGGTCTAAAGCGACCCAATCCGAGGTATGGTTCCAGCCAATTTCAGGTGCCGAAAAAGTCGGCTCATAAGAGCTTTTAGCACCGACATGGCGGACAAATTCCGCAGTCACCATCTTATCAGTGGGATTCAATTGCATGGCGACCGTCCATTCATAGCCAATGCCGGCATCCGGTGCCGGATCGGAAAAGCTCACGGTACTGGCAGAAAATGCCGCTGATGAAAGCATTAAAGCGCCGGTACCGGCTATGGCTGCTACTTTTTTTATCATTACTAAAAATCCTCTTGGGTTAATTACAGGGCAATTTTCAATTATTACCCCTTGGTATGGAATTGTTGATATTCGGCTTGATAGAGCATCTCCCAATACTCGCATCAAGTTATTACGCATGTTTAATGCCAGTCATATCTAACACATTAATTATCAGTTTATTAGAACTTACTTATAAAAATCCCCTCCCCCAAAAACCGCCAATTTCCAATTAAACTAGGTTATTTAACCCAAGCCAATGCGTGATATGGCACAGTTTTCAATTTAAACAAGAAACATGCCAAGATGCAGGCCTCATTCACGACACGGTTGGCAAGCATCAATAATCAAAATCCACGCTAACCCGCGCCCAGAAGGCGCGTCCCGGTTCAATCAGCTTGGTGGGCGCAGGCCCTGCAACAGTAGCCGAACCGGTGCGGTTCAAATGCTCGCTGTAGGATTTATTGAAAAGATTATCGATACCGAAATTCAAATCGACCGCCTTAATAGGCTTGTAGCCGAGTTGCAGCGACGAGGTCATAAAGCCCGCTGTCGGTGTCGAATCCAAGGCCAGCACATTACCGTATTCGGCATGGACGCGGGTTTGTTCGGCGACCATGCGTTGTTTGAACGACGCCTTGAAATTCTGATAAGCGTAATTTAAACCGAGTGTGCCTTCCAGCGGCGGCGTTTGCGCCAAGGCGACATTTTGCGTCAAGTTTTGCCCGTACACATAGGACGTGTTGCCGGTCACGCTGAGTTCTTCAGTCAACGGGTATTCCACCGAAAACTCGCCGCCCGCACGTTCCGCTTTGATATTGGACGCGCTGGCGCCCCGATAAACTAAGATAAAATCGTCGATACGGCTGTAAAAAGCCGATACCTGCGCTTTCAGTTTGTCGCCGTGATAACTCAGTTTGCCATCAAGTTCATTGTTGCGTTCGGCATTTAAATCAAAGGCATCCATGCTGTAGACTTCCCAAAAATCGTGCGCCCTGTCGGCGTGGCCATAACCGACCGACAATTGCAGCGGCACGGTTTCGAATTCGTATTCGCCGCGCGCAAACGCGCCCCACATCTCCTGACGTCGGCTTTGGTTGGAGCCGGATAGCACGACATTACTGGTTTCGCCGCCAGCGCGCATCGTGCCAGTATCCGTCCTTAAAGTATCGCCGCGCAAACCGGTGACCCAGCGCAGATGATCGGTCATCTGATAAGCCAGCTCGGCGTAACCTGCAAAGTTTTCAAAATCGAGGATATGCGTTTTAGGCACGTTCGCCATATTTGGAATCGGCACAAAACGCGGGTTGCCGCCGACCGCATTGGCGCCGTATTTGTCTTTGCGGTATTCGACGCCGGTAATCAGCTCAATATCTTGGTGCAGGTCGAAAGTCAGTTCGTTTTTGACGAAATTCTGCTGCCAATCCTGCCCCATAATGACGAATTCATGGCCGGGCTTTAGCGGACGCAACGTGAAATTGTCCATGTAATGGTCAACAGCGGTATAGCTGTATTGCAAATCCATATTTTTCAGCCAAGAGCTGATGTTTTTGCGTTTGAAATGGGCGGTGTAATTGTCCCTGTCCAGGCTGGTCGCATCCATGTGTATGGTGGCATTGCCCATAAAGCCGTTGCTGCGCTGCAAAGCGAATTCAAGCGAGGTGTCTGCATCCGGGGTAAAACCGACCGCATAACGGTCGCTCCAAGTATCGTACTGGGTTTGTTGCACGGTTTCGCCGTTGCCGTCTTCATAATTGCCGCCACGCGTACGGTTACCGGAATAATTGAAATAACCGTATTCAAAGCCCACAGAATCATTGGTGGTGATGTCCTGGCGGTTAAAGCTGCCGTACAAATAGCTGTTGTAGGTCTTGATGCCAGGTTCTTGAAAGCGGATGTCATCGCGCTCAAAACGCACCGCACCGGCAATGCTGTTGCCGCTGCGTACCGATTGCGGCCCTTGCAGCAAGTCGAAACTCTTGAACGAGCCGGGTTTGATGTAAGACGTTGCCGGATCCATGCGATGGTTGCAGGCGCCGCCGAACGGTACGCCATCAATGATGGTGTTCAGCCGACTGCCACCTAAGCCCCGAAAAACCGGGTCGCTGCCGGTGCCGCCTTGGCGGATCAGCGAAATGCCCGGCGTTTGCTTTAGCAGTTCCGCGCCGTCGTTGGCCATGCCCAGATTAGAGCGGACCAAGGTTTTTGATTGGAACGGCGGATCAATGGCTTCGCCGACGATAACCATGGTGTCCAGGTTTTTAATGTCGTCCTGTTCGGTTTCGGCGTCCTGTTCTTGGGTGTCGGCGGGCTTATCCGCCAAGGCTGTGGTCAGCGTGAACATCAGCGCCAGACCCAAACTAACGGGGGCAAAACGATAGCGTTTTTTCATGGTGTTATAAAAATCAACAAAATTTAGTTTTAAGTGGACGGTAATGGCTGACGGGCTACGAGCCGCATCAAAATACTCAAGGTTACCGTTTTGAGCCTTAATCTAAAGCATGATTCATGCCGACTATTTAAGTGTTTGTTAATATTTACCTATCTGTTTTCCTGTGCCGCCCTCATGCGAAAAATTGTGTGATATGACTGACTGCAACGGGTCAAATAACACAGTTTAATTAAATCGCTGTTAATCGGGCGCTTTCGTTCAGGCACTCATTGAACCGATAAATGGGCGCTGGCCGACTTTTTTCAGGAATGGCGTCATTCTTGCTTTGCAGGGATACAAGAGCGGTGTAGGCAACGCCTACGTCGCGGTTTAAAAGTCCTGAACACTAAAATTATTATGGCCACTATAAAGAAAAAGATAATACTCACCACGATCGCGCTGTTTTTAGGCGTCTCCTTGGCAGTCACCAGCCGATATATCGGCAGCGAAACACCCGCCGTACTGGGCATGGGCAATGCCGGGCATTTGGTGGTCGCCTACGAACGCTGGAAAGCAAGCCTCGACCACCATCAAGGTGGCGAAAATCTGAGCATAGCACTGCGTTTTTCCAAGGCATTTTCCAAACAAAAAAATCAGGCGCGTGCGCTGGTGAACATTAACCTGGCTAACGGCTCATTAACGGCGCAGGCGCAAGGGCTTGAGTCCGCCAAGGTTTACAGCCTTTGGCTATTGGCCGGGAGCGATAACAAAGCGCAACCGGCAAGCGAGCAAGCACTGGGCGAGTTGCATTTTAGCGGCGACCACCACAGTCTAAAAACACAACTCGACCGTCAGGCCTTGCAGGGTTTTTATATCAAACGCATCGTGCTGACGGAAACGGGACAGCCTGCCAGCGCCGTTATGCTGGGCGGTGAACCGGATTTCATGCAAAAGCTGTATTACGCCGACAAATACTGGGCGATTGCCGGTGTCGGCCATGTGCAGGCAGCGCCAACAGCCGCCGAAGCACTGCCGCCCTTTGCTTTTTTGCTGCCGAAACCAGCACTGGCCGACACCCCAACGCTGGATTTGGAGGCCGCATTAACCGAACAAATCGCCAAAGGCCGCGAGCTGTTTTTGCATGAAACCTTTGGCGGTAACGGCAGAACCTGCGCGACCTGCCACCGGGAAGACAATAACCATACCATCGACCCCGGCTATATTGCCGACTTGCCAGATGACGACCCCTTATTTATTGCCGAAACCAATCCCGAACTCAGCGCATTAGAAAACCCCAAATTATTGCGCCAATTAGGCTTGTTTCTGGTCAACAGCAACGGCTTCGACAAAGCGCCGGTATTCAGAAGCTCGCCGCATTTATTGGCCTTATCGACCTCGCTGATGCCTGAGCCGGAAAAAGAAGGCCAGGTATTGACCCACGCGCTCGGCTGGTCGGCTGATGGCAGTACCGGCGACGGCTCCTTACGCCTGTTTACCCTAGGCGCGATTACCCAGCATTTGCCGAAAACCTTGGCGCGGCAGGAAGGCGTTGATTTTCGTTTGCCCACCGATGACGAACTCGACGCTATGGAAGCCTATATGTTGTCATTAGGCCGCTTGGTCGATCCTGATTTGGATAACATGAACTTTTCTTCAACAATAGTGCAACGCGGCCGCGACCTGTTCCACAGTAAAGAAATGGGCACCGGGCAATGCAAAGGCTGCCATTTTAATGCCGGCGCCAACAGCTCGACCACCTTTGCCAATGGCAACCGCGATACCGGCGTCGAAAACATGCCGGATGACCCGGCGCGGTTGGTCTGGTCGCCAGCCCAAGTCGATGGCGGTTTCGGCCAGGATGCACGCGAAGATTGCGGTTTCGGCGCCAACAAAAACTGTTACGGCAATGGCGAATTCAATATGACCTCGGTGATAGAGGCCGCCGATACCGCGCCTTATTTCCATAATAATTCAGTCAACACACTGGAAGAAGCCATTGCCTATTACAACAGCCCGGCATTCCATAACTCGCCCGGCGCCGAGCCTGCCGACCCCAACGATCCCGAATCCATTTGTACCCGCTGCATCAAGCTGGAGTCTAGCCAAGTCACCGCCATTGCCTTGTTTTTGCGGACGCTGAACGTGATGGAGAATATCCGCAGTTCCAATGATCTGGACGCCAAAGCACTGGCCTTATTTGCCAAGGGTCAACAGGATAGCGGAGTGGACATGGTGAAACTGGCGCTGGCGGAAACTAAAGACGCCATCGACGTGATGGAAGCGGGCAAACTGATCCCTTACCATGCCTCGTTGAAATTACTCAAACAAGCCTACAACCATGAACAAGAAGCATTGACCGGGCGCAACCAAACCCAGCTGTTGCAGGATGCGGTCAGCGCCAAAACCAGAGCCAACGCCTTAATGTTGAGCGAACACCCGCCGCTCGATTTGGCAGAGGTCAACAGCCTGTTCGACTGGGCCGAAACCAACTATCCGGCGCTGTTCCCCGAACATCAAACGTCTGCTGATGTTGACGGTTTTTACATGCGTCATTACCCGTCCACCCAGCATTATCTGGGCGTTAAAAACGGCCATGTTTACGTCAGCGGCGGCCAGTTTGGCGAACTCACCGATGTCGGCGGCCTTGATTATTGGTTGCAGCAGAAAAACTGACAACACCCCAAATAATTGTCCACGAAAGGCAGGCTTAACACGAAATTTTCGTGGCTTTTGTGACTTTCGTGGACGCTATCTTTCTATAGTCCACGGCTATCAAGGACATCCTTTCTCGGAATTTCGTTATTTTAAAGCGTAAATCGTTATAAAATGACCGCTCTTTAACACCATCGAACACGCCAACCATGACCTCGACACTAACCGTCAGTGCTGTCCAGCAACCCTGCGATGAAGACAGACAAAGCAATCTTGATTTCTCCATAGCAAAAATCCATGAAGCCGCAGCCGCCAATGCCGATTTGGTCGTATTGCCGGAACTGCATCTAGGGCCGTATTTTTGCCAGAGCGAAGATTACAATAACTTTGACCTAGCCCAGCCGATTCCGGGGCCGACCACTGACATATTGTCGGACGTGGCCAAAGAACTCGATATTGTTATCGTCTCAACCATTTTTGAAAAACGTGCGCCGGGGCTTTATCACAATACCGCCGTAGTGTTCGACAAAGATGGCAGCATTGCCGGCAAATACCGGAAAATGCACATCCCCGATGATCCGGGTTTTTATGAGAAATATTATTTCACCCCCGGCGATTTGGGTTTTAAACCCATCGAAACATCTATCGGAAAATTAGGCGTTCTGGTTTGCTGGGATCAATGGTATCCCGAAGCCGCCCGTTTGATGGCGCTGGCCGGTGCCGAGCTGTTGATTTACCCGACCGCGATAGGCTGGGACCCGGAAGATACGCCCGAAGAACAACAACGCCAACTTGATGCCTGGGTGACTATTCAGCGCGCCCACGCAGTCGCCAACGGCATTCCGGTGATTGCCTGCAACCGCATCGGTTTTGAACAGGCGCCGGATTTGGCCAGCGGCATTAACTTTTGGGGCAATAGTTTTATCGCCGGGCCCCAAGGCGAAATACTGGCCAGCGCCAATGATTCGGAAACCAAAGTCCTCAGCTGCACACTGGATAAAGCACGCTCCGAGCGCGTCCGGCAAGTGTGGCCGTTCCTGCGCGATCGGCGCATTGATGAGTTTGGCGACTTGACCCGACGTTTCATTGATTAAAGGCATGATTACATCAGACAGTTCAGATATCTTTCATCAGATACACATTGATGTTGCCCGCAATGCAACCGACGATTTCAACTTGTTCCACGACCGCAACCGTTGGGGGCGCATCAACCACAATCCTTTCAAAGGCCCGATTGCGCTGGGCTTCCAGCTGGAATCGCTGCTTGAGCATAAAGTGTTTCTTTACCGCCAATTGCATGATGAAAACGCACTGATTAGCGATAACAACCTGCGTTTTAGCAATTATCAGTTTTCTTTTGTCAACGCGGTCAAGCCGGGGCAAAAGGTGTCGGTCGATATAAAAAAATCGCAATTTAAACAAGACCCGGAAACCATACTCAGCAACCGGATTACCGTTAAATCCGGCGGCGCCCTGGCTTTATTGGGCTACAAAAAAGAATCCAAATTCGCCCTGTTCCTGACCAATCCGGATGTGCCGCAATTTGGCGTATTGAACCAACATCCCGACCGCTCGTTCATATCCGGCAGCCATTTTTTCCTGAAACGAAAATTTATCACC
>JBLRXA010000027.1:0-27753 GCA_047920955.1 Methylobacter sp.
AGGCCGCGTAAACCGTCATGGCCAAGCTGAAACTGAGCAAACACGCATTACACGAGCAGCAGGAAAACTTAAAACTGTACCAGCGGCTATTGCCTTCACTGGACATGAAACGGCGGCAGTTGATGATGGAAGCAAAAAAGGCGCAAGGCGAGTATGCGGCGGCGCAGGCGGCGGTGGAAGCGTTGGAAATCCGCATTGGCGAGGAGTTGCCGATGCTGGCCGATGAGGAGTTTCGTCTGGTTGGACTGGTGCATTTGAAAAGTTACAGCGTCATCGAACAGAACGTGGTCGGCGTAAAACTGCCGTTTTTGGACAGCATCGAATGTGCGGTTGCCGATTATTCGCGGCTGGCCACACCGCCCTGGATCGATACGCTGGTGCAACGTCTGAAAGATGCCGCCGAGCAACGGATACGCGCCGAAATCGCCGGTGAGCGCCTGCGCATTTTGCAAGTTGCGGTGCGGCGCATCACCCAGCGGGTCAATTTGTTCGAGAAAATCCTGATTCCGACTGCCAAACAGAATATCCAGAAAATACGTATTTTCCTGGGCGATGCCGAACGCGCCAGCGTCATCATTTCCAAGCTGGCCAAACACAAACAGCTACAACAACGCGAAGCGGAACTGGCAGCGGAGGCGGCGTTATGAGCATTATAGCCATGCACAAAGTGACCTTCATCGGCATCACTGCCGAGCGCGAGCGTTTACTGGCCGATTTGCAAAATATGGGTTGCGTACAGATCATTTCCTTGACTGAGCGTAACGCTGACTATGCTGAGCCTGCACACACAGCGGGCGCGCGTGAGGCGCTGCTGTTTTTGCAGAGCTATCCGCAACACCGGCGGCAAGTTGTCGATAAGCAGCGTTTCGATGCGGTCAAGGTTCAGCAACAAATATTGGCGGTAAGGAACCGCCTGCGCGATTTGGAAGATGAGCGCGACTTTTTGATTAAACGCATTCAGGATATGCGTCCTTGGGGCGATTTTGTGTTGCCGCCGTTAGCGGAAATGGACGGGCAGCGGCTTTGGTTCTACGCGGTTTTGCATAAGGATTTGCCGAAAATCGAAGCGTCGGCTGCGGTTTGGCAAGTGGTGCGCCGCGACAACCGTTTTTGTTATGTGATTGTGGTGGACAGGGATGAACCGCTGGACATGCCAGTACCGCGTATCCATTTGGGTAGCCGGTCTCGGCACGAGCTGGAAGAGAGGCTCGATGAAGTCGAATTTATTATCGAAGATGTGCAGGCGGAGCGGGCTTATCTGACCCGCTGGCATGATTTGTTCAGCCACGACCTGAACCAGCTGGAAGACCGCGCAGTGCGTGAGACGGCGGCGGCGCATGTCTACACTAACGATGCCGCCTTTGCCTTGCAGGGCTGGGCGCCAGCCGAAAGTCTGGCGGCGCTGGAGCGTTATGCCAAAGAGCAGGCCTTCCATTTTGCCGCCGAAGCCTCAACCCCCGAAGACAATCCGCCGACGCTGATGCGTAATCCGTCCTGGCTGGCGGCGGGCGAAGATTTGGTGACTTTTTACATGACCCCCGGTTACCGGACGTGGGATCCGTCATCGGTCACGTTCGTGTCCTTTGTCATCTTTTTTGCCATGATTTTGTCCGATGCCGGTTATGCGGCGGTGATGGCGGTGGCGTTAATGGCGCTGTGGAAAAAAATGGGGCATTCCTATACGGGACGCCGTTTCCGCCCGCTATTATTGTCAGTGGTGGCAGCGTCTTTGGGCTTTGGCGTCATGGTCGGCAGTTATTTCGGGGTGACGCCTGACGACGCCTCTTGGGCGGGCAAACTGCATGTGCTTGAGATCAGCGATACCGATCGGATGATGTTGCTGTCGGTGGTGATTGGCATTTTTCATATTGTGTTGGCTAATGCAATGAATGCTTACCGCTGCAAAGACTGGTCGGACAAACTGCCGTCCATCGGCTGGATTGGTGTGATTTGCGGCGGCTTTATGTTGGCGGTCAGCAGTTCAATCAACGTCGCCGGTTTGCATACACTGAGCATCGCCTTAATCGCTATCGGTAGCGTATTGGTCGTCGTTTATACCGCGCCGCACGAAAAACCGCTCGCCCGTTTTGCCCAGGGCATGTTGGGCTTGACCAAACTGTCCGGCGCCTTGGGCGATGTGTTGAGTTATCTGCGCCTGTTTGCATTGGGGCTCGCGTCCGGGTCGCTGGCGGTGGAATTCAACAACATGGCCAGCGGCGTTTATGAGGGCTATCCCGGCATCGGCCTGTTTTTCGCGTTGCTGATACTGATACTCGGTCATGCTGTCAACCTATTGCTCGGCATAACCAGCGGCGTTATTCATGGCTTGCGCTTAAACGTGATCGAGTTTTTCAACTGGGGACTCAAAGAAGAGGGAACCTTGTACAAACCATTTAAAAAAGCAGAGGATAATTTATGGAACCGTTAATTTTGGCACTGGGTTGGGTGGGGCTGTATGCGCCTTTGGCGTTGGGCGCGGTAGGCAGCATGATTGGCTGTTCCCGTGCCGGTAGCGCGGCCTGCGGCGCTTTATTGGAAGTCGAGAGCGGCTACGGGCGTTATATCGGCGTGGCGGCGATGCCGTCCTCGCAGACCATTTACGGCATCGTCGTGACCATGGCTTTACGCCGCGAACTGAGCGTGGAAAATTCCCCCGGCATTTTTGGTCTGGGGCTTTTGGCCGGGTTGGCGCTGTTGTTCAGTGCCGCCGCCCAAGGTTCTGCCTGCGCCGCATCGATTAACGTATCAAAAAACAAGCTGGAAATTTTCGGCATATCATTGGCACCGGCGGCGCTGGTTGAAGGCTTTGCCGTCTTCGCTTTCGTGTTCGCCTTGGTGCTGGCTGCTGGCATTCCGAAATAACCTCACGGGACTCACAACATGACAGAACAAGAACAAGCTAAAACCGGTGCCGGGGTTCAGGAACTGGTCGACCGTATCCGCGACCAGGGCATATTGGCGGCCAACGAGCAGGCCGAGCAGATTATCAAAGACGCCGAAGCCAAGTCGGCGAAATTGCTGCTCGATGCCAAGCGCGAAGCCGAGCAGCTGCGGGAAAGCGCCCGTATCGAGATTGAATCCAATCATGCCGCCGCTTTGGAAGCCCTGAAATTGTCGGCGCGTGACACCATGCTGCAATTGGAAGCCAAAGTGTCGTCGGCCTTTGAGGTTTTCGTGCAACGGCTGGTGACTTCAGCCACCACTGATGAGGAGTTTATTAAATCCTGCGTCCTGGTGTTGGCGGGTCATGTCGAAAAAGAGCTGATCGGCGACAAGGAAGTGCAAATCCTGGTGTCCGAATCAATTTTAATGGGTCAGCCCAATCAAAAACTGAGCGAACTGACCAACCAAACCATCATCGGCCTGTGCAGCGAAATGCTGCGCGAAGGCGTTGAGCTGATCCCGTCCAGCGACATCGAAGGCGGCGCCAGCGTACGTCTGGTTAAAGAAAAACTGGAAATAGACTTGTCCGACAAGGCCATTTCCAAGCTGCTTTACCAGCGCATTTTGCCCCGTTTCAAGGCAATATTTGAAGGCAGAGACTGAGCGTCATGGCCGAGCCTTACATCACGCTGGTTTCCAGTCTGCCCTATCTGCCGCCGTTTGAGCAGGCCGAGCGTTCGCCGATTACGCGCTTGCGTCTGGAGCAGCGTTTGCATAGTCTGGATGCCGACGATGCCCGGCAGCTGGCCGAAGCGGAAGCACTGGTCAGCTGGCGCATGTCGTTGGCCAAACCGAAAACCGATGCCGATATGGTGTTGCGCAGCCGCGCCGCGCTGCAGGCCATCAGCCAACCGGCGCTGCGCGAATTCATCGAATTCAGGATAGACCAGCAAGTGATACTGGCCGGTTTACGCCAGCGTAATGCTGGCGCCGATGCGTCTGTTTTAGAGTCGATTGCAGGCGCCAGCCGCTGGGTGCGGCATATTGCGGCGCATTGGACTGACCCGAATTTCAAGTTGGCGGCGGTTTATCCCTGGATAAGCGATGCGCGGGTTTGTCTTGACGGCAACAACGCCAGCGCCCTTGATAGCCTGATGATGCGCGTGATCTGGCAGCGGCTGGGGCATATCGGGGAGGGCAACACGTTCGGCTTCGAGGCGGTGTTCGCCTTCGTTTTTAAATGGGACATCCTTCAGGCCTGGCTGGCGCGTGATAGCGCACAGGCGAAGAGCCGATTTCAAGATTTGATTAAAGAGATAAAACATGACAGCTGAACAACCGCTAGTTAGAACCGCCAAGATTATAGGGGTGAAGGAAAGCCTGGTGCTGATCGAGGTTGATGAAGATACCTCGATCATGAAAAACGAGCTGGGTTATATCTGCGTCGGCGACGAACGGCTTAAGGCCGAAGTGTTGCGGGTACGGCGGCGCACTGCCGACATGCAGGTCTTCGAGGACACACGCGGCGTCCGTGTCGGCGACACCGTCGAACTCACCGGCGAAATGCTGTCGGCGGTCTTAGGCCCCGGCTTGCTGGGGCAGGTGTTTGACGGCCTGCTCAATCCTTTGCATACGCTGTCCGAGCAATACGGTTTTTTTCTGCCCCGTGGCGTCACTATCGCGCCCTTAGATAAGGACAAGGTCTGGGCCTTTGCACCGTGCGTCGCTGTCGGCGACCGCGTAGCACCCGGCGGCGTTATCGGCACTGTGCCCGAAGGCGAATTCAGCCACAAAATCATGGTGCCGTTTAACCTGCCGGACGCAGTCGAAATCACCTGGATTCGCGGCGGCGATGTTGGCGTGGAAGAGGTTGTCGCCCGTTATAAAATCGGCAGCGACAAGGAACAGGAACTGACCCTGTCGCAACGCTGGCCGGTGCGCAAACCGATACCGGAAGGGCTGATCCGCCGCAGTTTTGCCGAGCGCCTGTACCCTTCCGAACCGATCACCACGGCGACGCGCATTATCGACACTTTCTTTCCGATTGCCCAAGGCGGCACCGGTTGCGTTCCTGGCCCTTTCGGCGCGGGAAAAACCGTGTTGCAAAGCCTTATCGCCCGTTATTCGACGGTTGACATCGTGGTTATCGTGGCCTGCGGCGAACGCGCAGGCGAAGTGGTTGAAACCATCACCGAATACCCGGAAACCAAAGACCCGCGCACCGGCGGCACCTTGATGGACAGGACTGTCATCATCTGCAATACCTCGTCAATGCCGGTTGCGGCGCGGGAAGCCTCCATTTATACCGGCATCACGCTGGGCGAGTATTTTCGCCAAATGGGTTATAACGTGCTGCTGATTGCCGATTCCACCTCGCGCTGGGCGCAGGCGATGCGCGAAACTTCGGGGCGAATGGAAGAAATTCCCGGCGAAGAGGGCTTTCCTGCGTATTTGGATTCATCGATCAAAAATGTCTACGAACGCGCCGGTGTGTTGCGCTGCCCGGACGGTTCAACCGGCAGTTTGACCATGATCGGCACCGTTTCCCCCGCAGGCGGCAATTTTGAGGAACCGGTCACGCAATCGACCTTGGGCACGGTGAAAACCTTTCTCGGCTTGTCCGCTGAGCGCGCTTACCGGCGCTTTTATCCGGCCATCGATCCGCTGATTTCCTGGTCGCGTTATCTTGACCAACTGGGCGGCTGGTTCAGCAAAAATATTGACGTAAACTGGGTCGATAACGTCAAAGCCATGCAGGCCTTGCTTGAACAAGGCGACACCATTTACCAGATGATGCAGGTCACCGGCGAAGAAGGCATTACCGAGGATGATTTCGTCACCTGGCAAAAATCCTTGTTGCTGGACATGGTCTATTTGCAGCAGGATGCTTTCGATGACGTTGACGCCTGCATGTCCAGGGAGCGGCAGTTGGAGAGTTTTCAGCTGCTGAAAGGGCTGATTGATGCCCGTTATGATTTCAAGGATAAGGATGCCGCCCGCGATTTTTTTACCGAGCTGACCAGCCTGTACAAAAACTGGAATTACAGCGCGCCCGATTCGGCCGACTTTAGCCGCTACCGCAACGACATTGTCGAGCTTGCAACCCAACATGGTTATGTCGCACTGTTGGACGCTTAGGCTATTTCTGGAAAAAAAGTCCTGACTTGTTTTTATGGCCATGAAGGGCATGAAGATAATGAAGAAAAGAGAATCGGGTGCTTTATGGGCGGTCTCAATATCACATACGCACTCAAATACAAGTCATATCTTCAAGTCTTTCATGCGCTTCATGGTAAAAAATAAATGGCATTTTTGGAATCAGCACCCTTCATTCCCTATACTAAGCCGTTGATTTGTGCGTTGCCGTACCGACAGCAGCCCGGTTTATCGATACAGTGTAAAAAGCTGTAACGCGCCGCCCTCCTAATCTCACCGTCGAGATCTGATGACTGGGGTGGATAACGCGCTTATCTTTGCCCACCTTGCCTCCAGATTAGGAAAAAACCATGAACAATCAACAACACAAAAGCGACGCTTTGTTAGCGCGCACACTAGGGTTGATACTTGCCGCGCTGTTTAGCAACAGCGCATCAGCTATCGATACCACAGAGCAAACTGACACCGAGTGCTTGTTAAACTGGGGGCACACCTTCCTGCCTGAGCTGTTTTCGCCAGCGGTATCAGGCCTGCAATATCTTGCCCCCTATACTTATCGCTATTATCCCAATACCAATGCTTATGTCGGTGTTTCCGACATCGACAACCATGTTTATTACATGGGGCCGAACGATGTGATGCCGCAGGATGCCGGTGATTTGCCCTATTGGCTTGGCCAATCAGGCTGTGGCGTGAAGCCGTACCCGGTTATCTTTGTTCATGGCATTGCCTCATCTGCCGATATATGGATGCCCTATAGCGATTATTTGGCCAACAATAGCTATTGGTCATTCGGCGGCATTCCTGCTTACAATCCGGGTACAAACGCAGTTGAGATCAGCTGCCCGGTTGGCGCCAATAGTGCCTGTAGCGCCGATACCGGCGACTTTTACGCGTTAAATTTCTCGAATAATCAGCACTTATCATTTGAGGCACAAGGTGGCGAATTGGCCGCAGTGATCAGCGCCGTTTTACAGGCAAATCCCGGCAAAACCAAAGTTATCCTGGTCAGCCACAGCATGGGCGGACTTGCGGCAAGACAATATTTACAAGGATTAGCCCGTGAGCCTAACGGCAACCCCATTGGTTATCGGGACGATGTAGCGAAATTAATAACCGTCGGAACGCCGCATAAAGGTTCTTTCTGGGCTGAGCAATGCCACAACAATATCGATATTTTTGATTTTTTCGGTTTCACCGCTAACGTTGGCGCTTGCAAGCTACTCTCTTTGCCGATTGACAAAAACAGTGTTGCCATTGTCGATTTGCAACCCGGCAGTACCGCGCTGAACACACTTAACGACGTGGCCAGTCACCCACTGCCCGCCAGCGTCTCTTATGTGTCAATTATTGGCGCCGGTCAATCGACCTGGTCTGGGATAGTTGATTTTATAGATGGCGATGGCATCGTGTCGGATCATTCCCAAGATTTGGTGAACGCAATCGGCAACCAGCCTTTGCCGCATTACGCCGTCAAAATGAATATCCCGTTCCGGGAATGCGGCAATAAGATAAATATACCGTTGGTTGGTGACGTTGGCCAAACGCATAGCTGTGAACCAACAGACCTCGGCGTATGGGCAGAAATTTTCAAAAATGTGCATTAGTTAGCCCGCGCTATGCAGTCCTTCCAGGTTTTTAAAAACCTGGAAGGACTAATCTTAATAGGCTGTTAGTGCTGGCTTTGACAGTAAAAAATGCCAAAGTGGCCTTTAGCTAAAGGGGATTACATCATTAAAATTGCTTTATTCCTATCAGCGTAAACCCTGTAAAATACGCGCAATGTATCTACAACTCGCGTATGACAATGAATGAAATAATAGCAAATTACCGCATAGTATCCACACTATACGAAAGTAATTTAAGCCTTATTTATGCGGTTAAAACAATCGGTGCGGCAGACAGTTTACCCGCTACGGGCGTTTTAAAATTATCCGCGTCAGAATATCCAGAAACTAATGAAATTGAACGCATCAATAAAGAATTTGAATTTTTAAATTTATTCGATAACGACTTTATTATTCGCGCCTATCAATCGGGCTTTCATAATAACCGCCCTTTCATTTATCTTGAAGACTTCAGCGCCATTTCGGTTCGCGACTATCTAAAACAAAAGGGCACTATTTCGTTAGATGATTTTTTTCTAATAGCCAGCTCGGTTACGCAGGGTTTAGCAGAAATTCACAGCAAACACATCATTCATAAAAACATTAACCCCAGCAATCTATTAATTAATAGTGAGCAACAGCAAGTCAAGATCATTGATTTTACCTTGGCGACACGCTTATCCCGCGAATATCCCCTATTAAAAAACCCGGCCCATTTAGAAGGCACGCTCGCCTATCTTTCGCCCGAACAAACCGGGCGCATGAACCGCAGTGTCGATTACCGCACTGATTTTTATTCGTTAGGCATTAGTTTTTATGAGCTATTGACCGGAAGCATACCTTTTGAAAGCCATGACAAATTAGAATTGGTTCATGCCCATTTAGCCAAACAAGCGGTAGCGCCACATCTATTAAACCCTGAAATTCCTGTTTGTTTATCGCAAGTAGTGATGAAACTCATGGCCAAGCAAGCCGAAGACCGTTATCAAAGTGCTTGGGGGCTTGGGCAAGATTTACACGGCATTAAACAGCTGCTTGATGATAAAGAATCATTGCAGCAGTTTGTTATTGCCCAGCATGATATTTCCGATAAATTTCAATTAACGCAGAAACTTTATGGGCGGGGGCCGCATGTCGCTATTTTATTAAAAACCTTTGATCAAGTCGTCCACGGTAACAGTCAATTATTATTGATTGCCGGTTATTCGGGTATTGGTAAAACGGCTTTGGTGCAAGAGCTTTATAAACCCATTACCGAAAAAAAAGGCCATTTTATTGCCGGTAAATTTGACCAATTACAACGCAATATGCCTTACAGTGCCTTATTGCAAGCGATGCAATCATTATTGCAACAAATTTTAACTGAAGATGAGAGCGTTTTAAAAAAATGGCAGCAAAAATTGCAAGCGGCATTAGGTGGTAATGCCCAGTTAATGATTGAAGTATTGCCGATGTTAGAATTAATTATTGGCAAACAACCGGCATTAAGTGAATTGTCGCCGCAAGAAGCGCAAAATCGTTTTAATTTTACCTTTCAAAATTTTATTCGTAGTATCTGCGATAAAGAGCATGTATTAACGCTGTTCATTGACGATTTACAATGGATTGATAGTGCAACATTAAAATTATTACTTTTAATTATGAATGATATTCCCTATTTATTAGTGATAGGCGCTTATCGGGATAATGAAGTGGATAGTACGCATCCATTAATAGAAAGTTTTAAAAGATTGCACGATGAACACGTCAATATCACAACCATTACCCTAGCACCATTAGAAAAATCTCATGTGCAAGATTTGTTAAGTGACTCGTTAAATAGAAACACTAAGGAATGCCAAGCGCTGGCCGAACTGGTGCTGAAAAAAAGCGGCGGCAATCCTTTTTTTATGGGCGAGTTTTTAAAGGCACTTTATTATGAAGAACTGTTAAATTTTAATCAGTCGAGTAAAGCGTGGGAATGGAATATTAATAAAATTGAGCAAAAAAATATCACCGATAATGTCGTCGAATTGTTGATAGATAAAATTATCAGGTTGCCGAAAATAACTCAGGACTTGTTGTCGTTGGGCGCGGTACTGGGGAATAGTATTGATTTAGAGTTATTAGCTATTGCCTCTGAAATGAACCTAGAAAACGTTAAGCTAGGTTTGTGGTTTTGTTTGCAGGAGGGTTTGTTAGTTGGGCATAATGAACTGCGTTATAAATTTGTCCATGATAGAGTTCAACAGGCGGCTTATTCTTTAATAAAAGAATGCGATAGATCGGCCTTACATTTAAACATCGGGCGCTTGCTTAAAGCGAAATTATCCGCCGAGGAATTGGCCGAGCAATTATTTAGCGTGGTCGATCATTTTAATTTAGGTATTGACTTACTCGATACTGGCAGCGATAAACACGAACTCGCGCAGCTTAATGTTGAAAGCGGTTTAAGAGCGAAAAAATCTATTGCCTATGATGTGGCGCTGTCTTATTTTAGAACTGCATTATCGCTATGCCAAGAAAACCATTGGCAACATAATTATTTATTTATGTTATCGCTGCATGAAGAATTAGCGGCCTCTGCTTTTTTGTGTGGTGAGTTCGATACGGCCAATGACTATTTGAATGCGCTGTTTAGTCATGCACAAACGGCCTTGGATAAAGTCAATGCGGCGGAAACCAAAATAAATATTTTAAGTGCGCAATTATGTTATTCCGACATCATTAATTATACAGTCGATATTTTAAAAGAATTGGATTTTACTTATACCGTTTCCCCTTCTGAACAAGAATTGGAGCTGGTTTTTAATAAAGCCAGTCAACAGCTCAAAGCGAATATGGACAATATTCTCTCGTTGCCGATGATAAAAGATCCCCAGCAATTAGCAATTTTGCGTTTATTGTCAATGAGTATCCCGGCGTCTTATTTTTGTTCGCCTTTGCTGTTTTTGTGGATTACAGCGACTATGGCTTATCTCAATTTATTGCAAGGCCATTGTATATCTTCGCCTTTTATTTTTGCCGTCTATGCCATGTTTTTACATCACAAACAGGATTTAAGGTGGTGTTATTCATTGGGCGCCATGACGCTTAAATTACTCGAAAGGCCGGATTTAGGCAGCTTAAAAACCAAAGGTTATTTTATTGTTTCCTTGACCACTACGCATGTTGATAAACATATTCTGGAGTCTATCCCTATCTTTGAAAAAGCAATAGAATATGGTTTGGCGGAGGGCGATACTCAGTTTCTTGGCTTTTCTATTTTTAATATCGATGTCTATAATTTTTACGGCAGTAAAAACTTACTTTCAATTAAGGAAAATGCGCAACATAGCATTAACCGCTTACAAAAAATACAGCAGCCCGGTATTGCCTTATGGGATAGATTAATCTGGCAGACGGTTATCAATTTGTCGGAACATACCAACAACCCAACGCATCTTAACGGAATAGGCTGTAATGAAGACGAATTGATTCACTTTTTTACCGAGAATAATGTACAGCATCCGATAGCCATCTTTTACCAATTAAAAGTCATGTTAATTGTTTTCTTTGGCAGCACTGAAAATAGTTTGCATAGTTTAGAGCAAGCCACTGAAACGCTTGGCGGTTTAAAAGGTCGCCTTGAAATACCTCTGTTATTATTTTACGGCTCATTAATTTATTTAAGGGCTTGCCAGGATAATAGCCCTGAACAAGAAGACTATCTCGGCCATGCCAAAGCCAATCAAGCGAATTTAAAAATATGGGCAGACAGTGCGCCGATAAACTTTCAGCATAAGTATGATTTGGTGCAGGCTGAGATTGCCCGCATTGAAAATAACTTTGAAGCCGCCGCACACTATTATGAATTGGCTATTCAAGGCGCGGCTGAACATAAGTACTTAAATGACGAAGCATTAAGTTATGAATTGGCGGGTGGCTTTTATTTATCCCACCAATTAGAACGTATTGCCCAACCGTATTTAAGCGAAGCGCGTTTTACTTATCAACGCTGGGGCGCGTTAGCTAAAGTCATGCAATTGGAACAATTACACCCCTTTTTGCAAGCTCAAAAAGGGAGTGGCGGCACTCATGCTTTCGATATGCCGACGGCCCATCGCTTAGAGTCAGTCTCTGATCAACTTGATGTTCTCAGTATTATCAAAGCCTCTCAAGCACTGGCCGGTGAAATTCAATTAGAAAAACTATTGCAACAATTGCTGCATATTCTTTTAGCCAGTGCGGGGGCAAGCCGTGGCGTCATTTTATTAGCTGAAAAAGAAAATTGGTTTGTGCAGGCCGATAGTGGGCATAGCGAACAAAGCGATTTACTCAATAGGCCGCTGGATAATTATCCACAACTACCGATTAGTGTCATTAATTATGTGGTTCGTAGCCAAGAATTTGTTGTGATTGATAAAGTAAGTCAATGCGCTTTTATTAATGACGGCTATTTTCAACAAGATCCACCGTTGTCGGTGTTGTGTTTGCCTTTAATGCAAAAAACTAAAATAAATGGCGTATTGTATTTAGAAAATAAACTCACGGTTAATGCCTTTACCGCCGAGCACGTTAGCATATTGGAAATGCTCTCAGGGCAAATGGTTATTTCGATAGAAAACGCCTTGCTTTATCGTAATCTGGAGGACAGGGTTAGGGAAAAAACTATTGAATTAAATGCGGCCAAGGAAAAGGCTGAAGTCGCCAATCAAGCAAAAAGTACATTTATTGCTAATATGAGCCATGAGTTACGCTCGCCACTGAATGCGATTATTGGTTTTTCGCAAGTTATGTTACGGACTGAAAACTTACCGGCCGAGCAATATAATAATGTAGAGGTTATTTATCGTAGCGGCGAATATTTATTGACGCTGATTAATAATGTGCTGGATTTCTCTAAAATTGAAGCGGGCAAATCAACATTAAATAAAAAAGATGTCAATCTATATCAATTGTTAAATGATTTGGAAAGTATATTGTATTCATCCGCCCATGATGCAGGATTAGAATTGCACTTTACTGTTCATGACAATTTGCCGCATTATATTTGCGTTGACGGCATTAAATTAAAGCAAGTGTTATTAAATTTATTAGGTAATGCGCTTAAATTTACCCGTGAAGGCGAGGTTGAATTAACGATTGACTTGCTGACGCCAACCGAAACAAATGATGTTATTTTAAATTTTAGTATTCGTGATACCGGCGTTGGTATCGCGCCTGAAGAACTAAACGAATTATTCGAGGCGTTCAATCAAACCCATTCTGGACGCAACGCACAAGAAGGAACAGGCTTAGGTTTGGTGATTAGCCGGCAATTTGTACGGCTTATGGGCGGCGATATTCGGGTGACTAGCGAATTAGGTAAAGGCTCTACCTTTAGTTTTTCTATTCCGGTGCAATTAGGTCAGGCAATCACGCCAGAAACCTTCACCCAAGCCCGTGTATCGGCATTGGCGCCCAATCAGTCTATGTATAAAATTTTAGCCGTTGACGATAAAGCATTTAATCGCCAGCTATTAGTGACCTTACTCGCGCCCTTAGGCTTTACTTTAAAAGAAGCCAATAATGGTCAGGAGGCGATTGATGTTTGGCGGCAGTGGCAACCGGATTTGATTTTTATGGATATGCGTATGCCGATAATGGATGGTTATGAGGCGACTAAATATATTAAGGAACAGATACAAGATAAGGCGCCGGTTATTATTGCCCTAACTGCGAGCGTCATGGAAGAAGATAAAGCGATGGTATTGTCGATAGGGTGTGATGATTTTATGCGCAAACCATTTAAAGAAGCCGGGCTGTTTGATATGCTGATTAAACATCTAGGGGTGCAGTTTATTTATAAAACCGTAGCATCTGATGGCGGCGACCTTATTGATAAATCATTAACGTCGGCAGATTTACACATCATGCCGCCGGAATGGCTGATTAAATTATTCGAGGCGGCTTTAGAAGCGGATAGCGAAGCTGTTTTAATATTACTTAAAGCCGTTCCAGAAACTGAATCTTCGATTATTAAAATGCTCACTAAAATGGTGCGAAGGTTTCAATTTGAGCAGATTCTTGATTTAATTGAGCCTATTATCGGTGATTAATATCGCTTATCTTTAAAAGTTGCAAGGCAGACTTTCAATGTTTTAAAAACCTGGAAGGTCTGAATAATGATAGTCAGACAATGAATTTAATTAAAATGAACGAACTCACTCATTGCAAAGGCACGATTCTTTTAGTCGATGATTTGCCTGAAAACTTACAATTGCTCAGTGAATTATTAACCCAACTCGGTTACACCATTCGTAGCGTGACCAGCGGCAGAATGGCGTTAAAAACACTGGCGGTTAAACAGCCTGATTTGATTTTTCTTGATATTCAAATGCCGGAAATGGATGGCTATCAAGTTTGTGCGGCGATTAAAGTCGATGAAAAATTACGCGATATTCCGATTATTTTTATCAGTGCTTTAGATGATACCTTTGATAAGGTAAAAGCGTTTGAATGCGGTGGCGTCGATTATATTACCAAGCCTTTTCATATTGAAGAAGTGGTGGCGCGCGTCGAAAGTCAGCTAGTTATTCAACGGCAAAAAAATGCGTTACAGAACGAAGTGCAAAAACGCCAGGACGCTGAAGCATTACTCTCCAGCGTGTTAAATAGTGCTTTAAATGGTATTGCCGCTTTACAGGCGGTGCGTAATTTACAAACGGGTGATATTGAAGATTTTCGCTGTTTGGTTGCCAATGCCATTATGACTGAAGCATTTGGCAATACTACAGGCGAGTTAATAAAAAATCGATTAATCTTTAAAGAGTTTATTAATCCGATTAATGCTGATTTGTTGTCGCACTTTATTGCTGTTGTAGAAAGCGGAGAACCGTTAGAAAACGATTTTTATTATCCACTCGGTGAATCGTGTTGGTATCATTTTGTTGCGGTGAAATTGGGTGATGGTTTTGCTATTACTATTGGCGATATTACTATCCGTAAAAAAATGGAATTGGAATTGCAGCAAGCTAATCACGAATTGCAATTATTGGCGCATTTGGATGGCTTGACCAAAATTGCCAATCGCCGCTGTTTTGATAGTTTTTTAGCTAAAGAATGGCTACGTTTGCAGCGCGAACAACAGCCTTTTTCTTTACTGATGTTAGATGTCGATTATTTCAAACTGTATAACGATAATTATGGCCATTTACAAGGTGATGATTGTTTAATTCAAATAGCGCAGGCTTTAGAAAAAGTAGTTTCACGTCCTGCTGATTTGGCCGCCCGTTATGGCGGCGAAGAATTTGTCGTGATTTTGCCGGGTACCGGGCAAGCAGGCGCGGTTGTTATTGCGCAAGCTATTCAAGCAGCCATTCAGGCCTTGGCAATAGCCCACCACTATTCTGCGGCCAGCGATGTGGTTTCTGTGAGTATTGGGATTGCCTGCATGATCCCCGTTCCAGGCATTAGCCCCGATTGCTTGATAAAGCAGGCGGATGACGCGTTATATGCGGCCAAACAACTGGGGCGGAATAAGTTTGTTGTTGCCGCTGAACAGGTATGAGGTCGGGGGTATAGGCCTTGGTGTTTTCCGCACAGGCAAATCCAAAATCAGCTCTGAACGTTTGGGACGTGCCGCCCTGTTGGCGTTCAATCGGGTTTTGTGCGGTTATAATGGGCAAAAACGTCACTTAACGGGAATTTCAACATGTCGCTTATCTCAATATCTGAAGCATCGGAACTGACGGGCAAATCGATTCCGACACTTTATCGTCACATAAAAGATGGCAGTCTTTCTCAAATAGATAACAAAATTGATACGGCCGAGCTGCTTCGGCTGTTTGGGGCTTTTAGGAATTCTACGGATTATCTCCGGGAAAATGAGTTGCTGCGCCGCGCCAATGCCGAGTTGAAACAAGATAAAGAAAAGTTATATCAAATCAACGACCTTCTTCGCCGTTCAAATACTGATTTAAAACAAGACAAAGAAAAATTGTATCGGATAATCGCTTCCCAAGAGAAATGGCTGCCGACAAAAGCCGTTCAGGGTAACGTGCCTGAAGCCATGGCGCCGAACGGGCCGGTAATGGATGAAAGCTTAACGCAGCGTTTGGTCAGAAAGCTGTTTTTTTAATAGTTTAACGCCCGGGTTCACATAACTATGCACAAAACCATTATTAACATTCGCTTGTTGGCGGGTGCTTCAGTTATATCAAGCATTCTTGCCGGATGCGCAAGCGGCGGTATCAATGTCAGCGAAAAAGATCCCTGGGAGGGCTGGAACCGCGAAGTCCAGGGCTTTAATGACGATTTCGACAGTGCCATTATAAAACCGGTGGCAAGGGGCTATTCGTCGGTAGTGCCGGAATTTGTTAATGACGGGCTAGGCAATTTTTTCAGTAACCTTAACGACATTGGCGTCACTGTCAATGATTTGTTGCAGTTTAAAATGGAGCAGGGCGGTATGGATGCCAGCCGTTTTCTGATTAACACCACGGTGGGCGTTGGCGGGCTTATCGATGTGGCGGCAATGATGGATTTGCCCAAACATAATGAAGATTTTGGGCAAACATTAGGTTTTTGGGGGGTTCCGGCAGGCGACTATCTGGTGGTGCCGTTTTTGGGGGCAAGTTCGCCTAGGGAGCTGGTTGGCGTCGTCGGTGATGCGTTAATGAATCCGCTGACCTACAGTTTTGTCTTTGCGGGTAGCGGCACTCTTTTTAGGGCGATTTCGGCGGCTAATTCGCCCAGGCAATTCGTGGGCGTTTTAGGGGCTGCGGTGGGCACTGCGGTAACGGATCCTTTGACTTATCCTTTTGCGGTCTTTGGTAGCGGCCCTGTGGTTTCAGCTGCGATCAGCAGCGAATCCCACCTTGTCGGGTTTAGTGATGCCGATGCCATGCCACCTGAAAACGCCGTTGACGCACCGCCTATCGACCGCTATGACTACGTTAAGAGCGTTTATCAGGAGCAGCGCAATTACTTGGTTCATGATGGCATGGTCGCTGACGACGCGTCGCCATTGGCCGATGACGACACGGACAGTATGGGCGCAGGGCAAATAGGGGTTAGCTATGGGCGGATAAAAAAGCGTTACCAGCACATGTTTATTAGCCCGTGAGGGTGTGCCGGTCTATAGGGGCTCATTTAATATGTCCAATATCGCCTTGGAATCTTCCAGTGCTTTCTTGACTTCATTCAAGACGTTTTTCAGTTCAATTTCGGACGCTTCCGATTTGTGTTCGGGCTTCTTTAGCCTTTGAGCATCGTATTTTTTACGTTTGTCCGGATCGGTCAATACCGCATAGGCTTCATTAATGTCTGTCGATTTTTTTAGGGCCTCTTTTTTATCACCCTTATAGCGGTCGGGATGATAAATCATGATCAGCGCCTTATAGGCCGCCTTAATGACCGCTAACTCCGCACTGCTCATCACGCCTAATATTTTGTAGAAGTCTTTTTGTGCTGCTTTCATCTTTGTGTGCCAACCATTAAACCAGGGAAACAAGTCCCGGTATTTTTATTGCCATATTTTGCACGGTCAAGTTTTTCTGTCGCTTGGGCGTCCCGTTACGCCGGTTGGTTGAGGCTAAACAAATGGTCAAGCGCCGCGTGGACTTCGTCGATGCCGGTTTTTTTCAATGCCGAAAACAGTTGTATCGTTAAAGGGAAATTTGCCTCCTTTAACTCATTTTGCACTTGCAACAAGGTGTTTTTAGCCGCGCCGTAATTCAGTTTATCTGCTTTGGTCAGCAATATATGCAGCGGCAATGCGGTATGTTCGCACCACTCGACCATCTGCCAGTCGAATTCGGTCAAGGGGTGGCGCACGTCCATCACCAAAATGATCGCGCACAGCGATTTGCGCCCGGTCAAATAGGTTTCCATCAATTCATGCCACTTTTTCTTTACCGCTAGCGGCACTTTGGCATAGCCGTAACCGGGCAAATCGACAAAGCGTTGCTGCCCATTAATCTCAAAGAAATTAAGCATTTGGGTACGCCCCGGCGTCTTGCTGATCCGTGCCAGCCCGTTTTGCCGGGTCAGGGTGTTAATGGCGCTGGATTTGCCCGCATTTGAGCGCCCGGCAAAAGCCACTTCCAAGCCCTGATCCGGCGGGGTGTCACGCAGATGCGGCGAGCTGTTAATAAATTTTGCCTGGGTGTAAACTGGATTCATGGTTGTCTCGCTTAGCGTTACTATTTAGAGTAAAATTCGGTTGTGCGCAGCAGCCTGAACAATGATAAAGACTGCCATAAAATTAACTATTCCGAAGGGGAATTTGATGAAGAAAAAATTGCAGGTACTTTCAATTTCTCTGGCGTTGACCAGCACTCCCGGTATTTTACATGCAGAAGGCAATATTGACGCAGGAAAACAAAAAGCCGAGTCCTGCGCCAGTTGCCACGGCGAGGGCGGCAACAGTCTGGTGGCGACATTTCCCAAGCTTGCCCAGCAACATCCTTCCTATCTGGCACAGCAGTTACATGCCTTTAAAGACGGCCAACGCAATGATCCAATGATGTCCGCTATGGCTATGCCCTTATCTGACCAAGATATAGCCGATATTGCCGCCTACTACGCAACGCAAAAAATTTCCCCAAACGCGCTGCCGCTGCCGGAAACTGACGATGACGCCGAGCAATCGGCAGCCGACAGCAAGGCGGCGGTTGAAGCTCTGATTAGCCAAGGCGGCGATTTGTACCGCAACGGTAACTTGGCCAGCGAGGTGTCTGCTTGTATTGCTTGCCACGGGCCTTTTGGCGAAGGCAATAAGCCCGCTTCGTTCCCGGCCTTAAGATGGCAACATGCCGATTATTTAATTAAAGCACTGACTGACTTCAAAACCGGTGCGCGTAGCAACAACCCCGAAAACATCATGCACATGATTGCAAAAAAAATGACTGCCAAAGAAATACAGGCAGTTTCTTATCGCATCTCGATGATGAAATAAGCGCATAAAATCTAACAAAACCTAACGAGGGCCACCCCATGTTGAAAAGAATTATCCCGTCCGGCATCCTGCTTGCCTTGTTTTTTTGCGCCACGGCATTAAAAGCTGAAGCTGTCGGTTACGAAACGCTGTCACCGGCACAACCTACCCGTAACCCGGAAAAAGTCGAAGTCATCGAGTTCTTTTGGTACGGCTGTCCGCATTGCTACAGCCTTGAACCCTTAATGGGCGAATGGCTAAAAAATCTGCCGAAAAATGTTGAATTTATCCGCCAGCCTGCGGTATTCAGCGAGCTGTGGGGCAAACATGCCAAAGCCTATTTCACCGCCGAGGCGCTGGGTGTGGTCGATAAAGTCCATGCCGACCTTTTCGATGCGATCCAAAACAAAAAACAAAAACTGGAAACGGAAGATCAGTTAGCCGAGTTTTTTGTGGCACATGGCGTCAACAAAACCGAATTTCATGACACCTACAATTCTTTCCTGATTGATGCAAAAATGCGCCAAGCCGCAACCACAGCGGGCCGTTATGGAATCACCGGCGTCCCTGCCGTCATTATTAACGGCAAATATAAAACCAACGGCCCTTTAGCCGGTTCCCATGAAAAAATGATAGAGGTCATTAACCAACTGATTCAACAGGAAAGCAAAGCCAAGTAATTGCTTCCCTATTGTCTCTGCCTATCTTTCTACCACGCCTTTATCGTCCGAACAGGCATGTTGCGCCCATGTATAAAAATGGGCGCTTTCTGGAATCCCAGATACGGCCAATGTATCCATTCATCATGAACAGGGTTTGTCATGAGTTTTTTTAATAAAAAAGCCGTCCCGGATCCATGGAAACAAAAATATGCAAGCCTGCTTAATGAGCAAGTGCGCTCGGAAAAGTCTTATCAAGAAAAAGAAGACTTGCTGTGCAAGACCATTATTCGCCTGACTATTGCCACTACCGGGCTGGATCCCCATTTGGATCCGCACCTTTTGAATATCCGCGACCAATTAAAAAATGGCATCAACAGCGAGGCACTTAAAGAGGAACTGGAAAAATTTACCGCATCCGTCGCCCAGATTAAGTATGCGCCACCCCAAAACCGGGTCGCAGACCCCAGCTTGCTGTTTGATTTTTTGCTCCGGCAATATACCAGCCCAAGGCAACAGCTCGCACTCAACCAACTCAAGAAAAAAGCCGACACCGTCAAATTTGAAACCACCAGCCAATTATTTGGCGCCATTTATGACGCCATTAAACCTGATGACGCAAGCGCACCCGGCATCGGCAACCACATCAACATAGAGACTGTCAGTAAACAGCTGTTGATGTTGCTGGACAGCATCGAAATCCCAACTCTGTTTGATAAGCAGGCGCAGCAAGTGACAAAACAATTGCTTGCCGTAGCGGGGCACACAGCCGCCGATTTTGAGCCTATTCTGGATAAGTCCTTTAAACTGCTGCTTAACATCAAACAACATAACCAATCCGAACAGCAGGACATTGACCAGTTTCTGGCGCACCTTACCGAACAATTGGCGGCACTGGACATGAGTGTCATGGGGGCTAGCTCGGCCGTGCAGGAATCAGCCGAAAACAGGAGCAAGCTGGACAAATCCGTTTCCGAGCAAATGGAAAAACTGCAGCTGAGTTCGACTAACGCCACCAAACTCGAACCGTTAAAAGAAATCATCACCAGCCGGTTAGCCAATATAGCCAAAGAAATCGAACAGCATGGGCAAAAAGAGGCCGCTCAGCGCCAAAGAAACCAGCAACAACTCGATGACTTGGTCAATAAAATAAAAGACATGGAGTCGGAGTCCTGCGAACTTAAATCGAAGCTAAAAATTGCCAATAACCAGGCATTGCGCGACGCGCTCACCGGCCTGCCCAACCGCAACGCCTACAACGAGCGCCTGGAAACCGAAATGGCGCGCTGGAAACGCTACCATTCCCCTTTAAGTCTGGTCATCTGGGATATTGACCATTTTAAAGATATCAATGACAGCTATGGGCATAAGGCCGGCGACAAAGTATTGCTGTTAATCGCGAAACAACTGTCAGAGCATTCCCGCGTAACGGATTTCATTTCCCGCTTCGGCGGTGAAGAATTTACCATGCTGCTGCCCAGCACAGACGTAAAATCGGCCTTAATATTGACCAACCAGTTAAGGCAAGTTATTGAAAATACAGGGTTCAATGCCAACGACACCTCTGTTGCCATTACCATTTCCTGCGGTGTCACGGAATTCATTCCGGGTGATACCGACGAAACGGCATTCGACCGCGCCGACCAGGCGCTTTACCTGGCTAAAGAGCAAGGCCGCAACCGCTGCTGCGCGCTTTAAAATGGGCCGCTTTAAGGTTATTTCCGAGAAATAATGTCCCCTGACGGGTTTGGGCTGTAGAAAAAAACAGAGCCCACGCTTCTCACAAAAACCACGAAAAAAAAAGCAGCGAAAATAATAGCATCCGTTATTTTCGTGTTTCTCAAGAAATCACCTAACGCCAAAATCTAGTAGGATTTTACCCAGTCGCCCACTCTAATGCCCAGTTCGCGGGCGGATGCTTCCAAATGGCCTATGGCATAACGCGGCGTGATGTCAGTGATGGTTAAGACACCGGCGGGTTGTTTGTCTTTGCCAATAAAATTCAAGCCACCGTCTAATGTCAAATCGTCGCCCGATGCGCCATAAACGACCAGCTGGTCGCCCACATTCAGCCGCTCCTGCGCCCCTGCATCAATAAATACCTTGTTATCCTTAATGTCGGTAATGCGCGTGGCGAACGAGTAGCAACTTAAGGCGCGGCGTACGTCGTTGCTGGCCTGGCTTATGATTTTGGCGATTTTTCCGCCGGAAGATGTGGCGTTAAAACGCTCGCTGCCGACGGTATAGGTTGCGGGTATCCACACATCGCCGGCGGCACTGTCAACATAACGTTGCTGGAACAGCAATGCGCCGGTAAAGCCGTCATGCACGAACACGTCAATGCCAATGCCGCGTCTGGCGACAATGCCGCGCGCCAGGCTTCTGGCCAGGGCCAAAGGTCCTGCGCCCCTCATGTATTCGCTGGATTCGACTTCCATATCCCTAATTACGCCTGAGAGCACAAATTGTACGCCGTTCGATGCCGCCATTTGCATGACTTTTGACGGGCGGTAGGCGATGCTGTCCTGCAATTCAGGCGCCTGTTCGGGCCTGGGATAAAGGCTGATATGGGTGGCATTGCTGCCGATAAATTCGCCGGACTCCATTAACTGGTTATTAAGTTCGCGGGGGACGCCGCTATAGAGGTCTTGGGTTTCGTAACCGGTGACCTGTTCTTGCTTAACTAAGGGGAAGGCGGTTGCGATAATGCGTTTGCGATGTTGCGGCAGACAGGTATTGTCGGCGGACAGTTCTACCGCAGCGACGACATGGTAAATATTGTCGGCCTGCCACTCATTAATAATCCGGGTGCTGCTGACAGCTGCTGCGGTCTGCATGGACACCGTGTCGAGGGCGACATTATTTTGGTTGACCAGGGTCCGGCTTTGGATATTAACGGACGATTGCATGGAAGCCTGGCGAATGGCATCCTGCAGCGCCTGTTTTTTAGCCAGAAGCTTCATGCCTTTGGCGATTGGCGCTTGCCCTTCAGCGGTTATCGATACGGTGTTGGCTTGAACCGGGCGTTGCACAGGGGCGCACGCTGGCGTCAGTAAGCAGGCGAGCCATAGGTATTTGAATGATATTTTTGTCATTTATCTGGCCGGTTTGTCATGTCTGCATGGGTTGTAGGGCGGGCGCTATTTTCTTTAATTTTCAATTTGTTACGCTAATTTAATGGCGGCGGTATGAGAAATTTATCTTGGCCCGAAACCTTTAGTGTTGGGATAACCGTAGCAATCGATGGTGTTGCATTTTGAACTGACGTTCGGCGCTATCGGCACGGGCGGAAGGTTCTGGTCGAAGCTGGGCTTTTGGGTACTCTCGATCTGCCGGATGCACTGGTTCATCAGTTCGTGTGAGCCATTAACGCATTCGTAAAACCGTGGCGTCAGGTCAAGTTCGACAACCGTTTCAAAGGTGTCGTCACCGGCGTAAAGGTCGGTGCCGATAGCTAAAGTCCTTTTTACCCTGGCGCCGCGCAAATAAGTGTTCAGGTAAGCACTGTAAGTGTCATGGGTCACTTGCATATCTTCGACGCCCGTATGCCCGCGTAATTGCATACCGTTAAGCTGCTCGGCCAAACTCCTGTAGGCGTCCATTTTCGATGCGCGCATGGCCATTAACCTGATTTGCGAACGCGAATAGCGGTCGGTTTTTTCGACAGTGCCATAGCCGGTGGCGGTGATGGTCTGTTGGGGCAGGAAGGCGATTTCCGGTACCGGCTCTTTCTTATGACTACACGCCGTTACTAAAAAAACGGCAATAAATCCGGCAACGACGACGTTTAAATATTTTGTATTCATGAGGTTGGCTCCTTGTATTGATGTGCGAGTGTAACGGCTGGGCAGCCCGTTACTTAAGTTTTTTGCTGATGTTGGCGGCGTGTGCCTGTCTTACATCAACGCCAATATTTGGCCGAAAATTTTGCCGTTAGTCGCTAATATCTGTTTAGGGAAGATACCTTCATTGCCCTGAAAATCAGTCACAGTGGCACCTGCTTCTTTGGCAATCAACGCCCCGGCGGCGACGTCATACAAATTCAATTCCTGCTCCCAAAACGCATCGACCTGACCATCGGCAACCAGGCATAAATCAACCGCCGCCGAGCCGAAACGGCGCTGGCCGGTGGTGACTTCGGCGATACGGCAAAAGCGTTGCAGATTGTTGTCTTTTAAGTACGAGCGCAAACAGGCGAAGCCGGTGGAGACCATGGCATCGCTAAGGTTGCTTTCGTTGGATACCCGAATCGGCTCGCCGTTTTTCCAGGCACCTTTGCCTTTTTTTGCCGAGTAATAATCGTTTAATGCCGGTGCGTAGACGGCACCGAAAATCAGTTCGCCGTCAATTTCCAGAGCGACACTAATGCCCCAAAAATATTGGCCTCGGGTAAATGAATGGGTGCCGTCAATCGGGTCGACAATCCAGCGCTGGGTTTGGCTGGCGCTGTGTCCGCTTTCTTCGCCCCAAAAACCGAATTGCGGATAGTGTGTCGCCAGCGTTGCCTGTAAAAAAGCTTCAACGGCGACATCGGCTTCGGTCACCAAATCGCGCGGGCTTTTTTTGGTGATTTCCAAATTTTTCAGGTTTTTAAAATGCGTCAGCGCGATGGCTCCGGCTTCGCGGATGACGTTTTCTAGGGTATTAAGAGAAATGGGCATGGATACAACCTTATAATTGAAATAGTTTAGGGGAGGGCTTAGGCGTTTCTACGGCGGGCATAAATGACCAGTCGATGCTTAAATCCGAAAAGCGTTGTACAAGCGTGGCTTCAGCCATACCGAACACGCCGGGCTGGCCGTAACGGCCTTGTTCATCCAGCGTATACACCATAATCCAGCGGTCTTCGGGATGAATAATCCAATATTCCTGGACGCCATGTTGCTGGTAAAGGCTGCGTTTGGCGTTCATGTCTTTGAGCGCGGTTGAAGGCGACAGCACTTCAATAATCCAGTCCGGCGCGCCACGGCAACCTTTTTTGTCCAACTTGGACGGATCGCAAATCACACTTATATCAGGCTGCACCACGTTTTCCACGTCGTTGTCGGCTTCATCTTTGTACGGCAGACGCACGTCGAAGGGGGCGACATAAATCTCACAAGTTTTGCCTTGCAAATAATTGCCAATTTGCCGAGTTAATTCAGATACTATTTTTTGGTGCAAGCGTTGCGGCGCGGTCATCGCATAAGGTACGCCCTCAATCAGCTCCCAGCGTTCATCTTCCGGCCATTGGGCAAGGTCGGCGTAGGTGTATTTAGGGTGCAAGTGTTCTGCGGTATTCATAATCGGTTCTCCAATATCAGTGTAGGGCAACGCTTACGATGAGCCTTAGTATAAGCCAAAAACTACCCGGCCAACTTCGCCTGCCATTCGGCGATTTTGAGTTTCAATTCCTCAATGTTAATCGTGGTCAAATGCCGCTGTTTTAACAGCCGTTTGCCCGCCACCCAAACATCGGTGACTTGCTGGCGGCTGGCGGCGTAAACGATCTGCGACACCGGGCAATAAAGCGGCTGGGTTTCCAAAGCCGATAAATCAATAGCAATCACGTCGGCGGCTTTGCCAAGCGTAAGCGAGCCGGTTTCATTGTCCAAACCTAAAGCCTTGGCGCCGTTGATAGTCGCCATGCGCAATGCGGTCATTGCCGGAATAGCACTAGCATCGCCTGCAACCGCTTTGCCAATAAGCGCGGCGGTGCGCATTTCGCCGAACATATCCAGATCATTATTGCTGGCGGCGCCATCAGTGCCCAAGGCCACGTTGATGCCTGCGGCGATACATTGGGCGACCGGGCAAAAACCGCTGGCGAGTTTTAAATTGGATTCCGGGCAATGCACGATATGCGCGCCGGTTTTTGCAAACTGCGCGATTTCGTCATCGGTCAGCTGGGTCATGTGTACCGCGATAAATGACGGGTCGATTAGGCCGAGTTCATGCAAGCGTTGCAACGGGCTCAGGCCGGTTTTTTGCTGCGCCTGTTCGACCTCGTGCAGGGTTTCGTGGACATGAATATGAATCGGCAACTCCAGCTCATCAGTCAAGGTCTTGATTTTTTGCAGCGGCGCGTCCGATACCGTGTACGGCGCGTGTGGCGCAAACGGCGTCGAAATCAGCGGGTGATGGCGTAATTGCTCATGCAGCGCCAAACCCTTTTCAATATAGCCATCGCTGTGTTCCGCCCAGACTGTTGGAAAATCGATCACAATCAGGCCGACGCTGGCGCGGATGCCATGCTGTATCGCCTGCGCGGCGGTGATTTCCGGAAAGAAATACATATCATTGAAACAAGTGGTGCCGCCCCGGATCATCTCGGCGATAGCCAAATCGGTGCCGTCTTTAACAAACGCCTCGCTCATCCATTTTTGTTCCAGCGGCCAGATATGGTTGCCAAGCCAATCCATCAGCGGCAAATCATCGGCAATACCGCGCATTAAGGTCATGGCGGCGTGGGTATGGCTGTTGATCAGGCCGGGCAGCAGCGCGTGATTGTCCAGGTTTTCGGTAGTCGTGCCCTGATATGTTTGCCTGGCCAACTCGCTTGGCAGCAGGTCGATAATCCGCCCTCCGTCGATTACCAGCGCATGGTGTTCCAAGGTTACGGATTCGGGTTCAACGGGTATAATCCAGCGGGCGTGAATAAGGGTGTCGACAACTTGCATAAAGCTATTCCTCTGTGAGTTTGCCGAATTATAACTTCTTACCATTGATTCTTTTGATAAAAATGACTATGCAAAACAAATTGACCGTATCAGCCTTGCAATGGACAGGCGCCAGTTTAAAAGTGCTGGATCAGCGCCAATTGCCGGAAAAAATTGTTTATGACGAATACACCGATGCGGCTGGCGTCACCGAAGCCATTGCCAGTATGCGCGTTCGCGGCGCACCGGCTATCGGCATTGCCGCCGCTTACGGCGTGGCGCTGTCGGTGCGCGAGCATTGCACTCAAACCGACCATTGGCGGCAAAAAGTGGCGGCCGATATTGAACTGCTGGCAACCTCCAGACCCACGGCGGTCAATTTGTTTTGGGCGCTGGATCAAATGAAAACCATACTGGCTCAGCAGATCGATAACCCGGTTGAGGCGGTTCTGGCTTGCGCGGAAAAAATCCACAGCGACGATCTTGCCGCCAATCACAAAATGGGCGAATTGGGCGCGGATATTCTGGCTGACGCCAAAGGCGTAATGACGCATTGCAACGCCGGTGCCTTGGCAACCGGCGGCCACGGCACTGCGCTGGGGGTCATCCGCAGCGCTTATCAACGCCAGCCCATTAATGTTTACGCAGGCGAAACCCGGCCTTGGCTGCAAGGCGCACGATTGACCGTTTGGGAATTGGCGCAAGACGGCATTCCATCAACCTTGATTACCGATTCGGCAGCGGCCTGGCTGATGAAATCCGGCACAATTGACTGGATTGTAGTCGGTGCCGACCGCATTGCCGCCAATGGCGATGCCGCCAACAAAATCGGCACCTACTCGCTGGCGGTACTGGCCAAACAGCATGGCGTCAAGTTAATGGTGGTAGCACCGACCACCACCATCGACTGGAGCATCGACGATGGCGCACAGATAGAGATTGAACAACGCAATCCCAATGAATTATTGCCCGCCTGTTATAACTACGAGGGTTCCCTGGTCAGCGCCTGGAATCCGGTCTTTGACGTAACCCCGGCGGCACTGATTAGCGCCATTGTGACCGAGCGCGGCGTGGTCATCAATCCTGCCGAACAAGGCGTGAGAGGTTTAAACAATGCACTTTGATAAAAAAGGCAACAATCCGACCCTAGCCGTCGGCTTTTTATTTAAAGGCCTAAAATTAGTCAGCCGCCCGGAATTGCGCAAATTCATCATCATCCCGGTGCTGATTAACATCGTGTTGTACAGCGTGGCTTTGGCGTTGAGTTATTTTTATATTGCCGATTTGATCGACCAATTCATCCCCGGCTGGCTGCTTTGGTTGAGCTGGATATTATGGCCGCTGTTTTTCATCAGTTTTTTTATCGGCGGATTTTTTACCTTCACCGTCTTGGCAAACCTGCTGGCCTCGCCGTTTTATGGCCACTTAGCCGCCAAAACACTGGCCATCAGCAGCGGCGAACCTGTAACGTTGGCCGAGCCGCCTTTAGCTAAAGTCATATGGGGTGAATTAAAGCGCATGGGCTATTTGGTGACCAGAGCCTTGCCCTTGTTGATCATATCGTTCATTCCCGGCCTCAACGTCATTGCGCCCGTGCTGTGGGCATTGTTCGGCGCGTGGGGCATGGCGCTGGAATATCTGGCTTATCCGCTGGAAAACCAGGGCGTATTGTTTTCCGAGCAAAAAGACTTGGTTAAAAGCATCAGACTAGGCGCATTAAGTTTTGGCGGCCTCGCCGTGCTAGGCTTGGCCATTCCGCTACTGAATCTCATCATTGCCCCGGCGGCGGTGATTGGCGCTACCTTGTATTTACATGAGATTAAGCGGGATCCTGATTAGCTAGATACTTCAGCCAAGCCCCAAACTTGGGCGTTTGCTGTCAGCAAACCATCACAAAGAGGGCGTGTCATGTCAATTAATCGCATCCAGTT
>JBLRXA010000028.1:0-27438 GCA_047920955.1 Methylobacter sp.
CGCGGATGCAGGCGCTGGCCGATGTGGAAAGCAAAATCGCCTCGGCTGAAGAAATTGGTATGAGGCGGGGGCTGGAAAAAGGCATGGAAAAAGGCGTAAAGCAAGGCCAAGCCAGCCTACTCAAACGGCTGTTACGCCAACGTTTTGGTGACTTACCTGAAAGTATCGGGCAGCGCCTCGATGCGGCAACGCCAGCCGAGTTGGAATTATGGTCTGAATGCATATTTGACGCAAAAAACCTGGAAGACATTTTTGCCTAAGTCTTTTTGGGAAGTCTAATTGTTCATAGAATCTGGTTATTAGGGGGCGATAAACCTGGGGACGCGGATTAAACGAAAATACTAACGGTTTGGCCCGGCAATGCTTTACCAAAGGGGGGAGTTTTGAGGCCATAACCGGTGTTGGCGCGGGATAGGCCTGACAGGCCTATTTCGGCATTTTTGCCCCTGCTTTATTTTTAAACCATGACGTTCATGAAGGATTTAACGCTTCATGCCTTTCATGGTAATTGCTTAAATTAATTTATGCGTATTCCTTATCGGGTTCCGGTAGCGGGAAACCATAGCAAACCTAATCCTTAAAAATGTCTATTCCCTACTGGCGGCTGTCAGGCTTTTATTTCTTTTATTTCGCTACGGTAGGGACTTTTATCCCTTACTGGAGCCTCTATCTAAAACAAAGCGGTTTTAACCCGGTTCAAATCGGCGAACTTTTTGCACTCTTGGGCGGCACCCGAATTGTTGCGCCGATGCTGTGCGGTTGGATTGCCGATCATACCGGGAAAAATTTACGCATCATCCGTATAACGTCGTTTTTAACCGCTTTGCTGTTTGCCGGTTTTATTTTTATTCAGGGTTATTCCGGGTTTGCCTGGTTAACGGTCGCTTTTGGCATTTTTTGGAATTCCACCTTGCCGCAATTCGAGGCGGTCACTTTATACCACTTAAAACATCAGGCGCACCGCTACAGCCGGATAAGGCTGTGGGGGTCTATCGGTTTTATTGTTGCGGTGCTGGGGGTAGGGCGCTTATTGGATGTGTTGTCAACCGATATGATCCCGGCTGTGGTGACGGCATGGATGGTGTTGATATGGTTGGTCAGTCTGATGACGCCAACGGTGCAGGCGAGCTATCACGCAGCTGACGGCATCGGTATATGGCAAATCATAAAAAGGCCGGAAGTGGTTGCGTTTTTGCTGGTCAGTCTGTTGTTGCAGTTCGCCCATGCGCCGTATTACGTTTTTTATTCGATCTATCTGAAACATTATCAGTATTCGGCCAGTTTGACCGGATTGCTTTGGGCGCTGGGTGTTTTTGCCGAAATTGTTTTGTTCATTTACATGCGCCGTGTGTTAAAACGTTTTTCCCTGCGCTCAATTTTATTGGCGAGCAGCCTGTTGTCGGTCATTCGTTGGTTGGTGATTGGCTGGTGTGTGGACTATTTTTGGGTATTGGTCTTTGCCCAGTTGTTACATGCGGCAACATTTGCCGGTGTCCATGCCGCCGCCATTCACTTGGTCCACCAGTATTTTGGCGACCGGCATCAGGGTAAGGGCCAGGCACTCTACGCCAGTTTAGGTTTTGGCCTAGGCGGAATGTTGGGCAGCTACTATAGTGGGTATTATTGGGAGACCCAGGGCGCGGCAATGGTCTATTCAATGGCGGCAGTTTGTTGTGGTTTGGCTTTTGCCATTGCTTATGTTTGGGTGGGGCGTGGGAAAACCGTTTCTAGTGCGGCGTAACGGTACAGGTTAAAATAACGCCGGATAAGTTAACCCGGTTTGTCATTCTTTTGGGAAATAATGTGTTTGAAATTATAAAAAGCGGCGGCTGGCTGATGCTGCCCATCATACTGTGTTCTATCGGTGCCATGGGCATTATTGCGGAACGTCTGTGGTCTTTGCGCAGAAAGAAAATTTTACCGCCTGAACTGGTGCCGCAAGTATGGAAATTGTCCCGCGAAAAAAGGCTGGATGATGTCACCCTGCGGCATTTGAAAAACAGCTCGCCGTTGGGTTGCATTTTGGCGGCAGGCCTTGCCAATAGCCATCATGGCAGGCGTTTTATGAAGGAATGCGTTGAGGAATCGGGGCGGATGGTGGTGCATGATCTGGAGCGTTTCCTTAATACCTTGGGCACGATTGCGCTGATTACGCCGTTGCTGGGTTTATTGGGCACGGTATTTGGCATGATCCAGGTTTTTTCATCCCTGATGGAACACGGCATCGGCAACCCTGGCGTGTTGGCCGGTGGTATTTCGGTGGCGCTGATTACTACAGCGGCGGGCTTGACGGTCGCTATCCCCAGCCTGATTTTCCATCGCTATTTTGAACGCTTGGTCGATGAATATGTGGTCAGCATGGAGGAGGAGGCGGTCAAGTTGATTGATATTCTTCATGGGGACCGCGGGGACGTTTGATGAAATTTCAACGCAAAAAAAAGGAAAAAATCGACATATCAATGACCCCGATGATTGATGTGGTGTTTTTGCTGCTGATTTTTTTCATGGTGACGACAACTTTCGACCGGCCGACAGAAATCAACATTAAACTGCCCGAAGCTGATGGCACGCCAGCCCAACAGAATGCCAAAACAGTGTCCCTGGTGATTGACGCCAACGGCATTTATTCGCTGATAGGCGATGACGGTTTGCCGCGCCCATTAAGCGATCAAACCCGTGCGGGGTTAAAACAAGAATTGGGGCGGCTTGCGCAACAGGCAAAAGAGTTGCCTTTTGTCATCAATGCTGATGACAAAACGCCTAACAAAGCGGTGATGACGGCGCTCGATATTGCAGGGCAAGTGGGTTTTAGCCGTATCACTTTCGCGACCGTGCAACCTGCCGACTGATTATGAAAAAAACCTTATCGCGCTGGCTACAGGACATTTGGTATAAAGACCCGTTTATCGGCGTTTGGCTGGCGCCGTTCAGCTTTTTCTTCATTGATTTTGTTAAATTCAGGAAATTCCTTTACCGCATCGGTGTGTTTAAAAAACACAGCCTACCGGTTCCTGTCATCGTGGTCGGCAATATCACTGTCGGCGGCACCGGCAAAACGCCGTTGCTGATTTGGCTGGCTGAGTTGCTTAAAGCCGAGGGCTACAAACCCGGTATTATCAGCCGGGGCTACGGCGGGCAAGCCGGGGCATATCCGCGCTGGGTGGACGCAAACAGCACCGCAGAGCAAGTTGGTGATGAAGCGGTATTGATAGCCCAGCAAACCGGCTGCCCGATGGCTGTGAGCCCGCTACGCGTCGATGCTGCCAAATTGTTGCTTGGGCAAACCGATTGCAATGTCATTTTGTCCGACGATGGCCTGCAACATTACGCGCTGAACCGGGATATTGAAATTGCCGTGATCGACGGCGAACGGCGTTTTGGCAACAGTTATTGCCTGCCTGCAGGGCCGTTGCGCGAACCGATAGAACGCTTAAAGAGTGTCGATTTTGTTGTGGTCAATGGCGACAAATACGAGGAAGGCGAGCTTTCCATGCAAATTAGCGGAAATGTCGCTGTTAATCTGGTCACCCGGCAGGAAAAGCCTTTGCAGGATTTTAGCGGAAGCAACTGTCATGTACTGGCCGGTATTGGCAACCCTGAACGCTTTTTTAAGTTGCTGGAAGCTAACGGTGTGGTCTGTGAAACGCACAGTTTTCCCGACCACCATCAGTTTCAAGCGGATGACATTTCATTTCCTGCTGCGGCAACCCAGGCGCCCTCATTGCAAGAAACCGCGCCGCCGGTATTAATGACTGAAAAAGATGCGGTAAAATGCTTGGCTTTTGCAGGCATCCAGCATTGGTACGTTCCGGTAAAAGCGGTTCCTGAAGCGGTCTTTGCCGAGCGGTTATTAACCTTGTTAAGTAAAAAAATTAGAAAATAAGTGCCATAAAGGGTAAAAAACATAAAGCGTTACGATTTGCCTTGAACCTCAGTTATCCATATCCAAAAAAATCCCATGAAAATTAACATGCCGATCACTAATATTGAACATGCTCTGGCAGAGTCTGATTCGATTGTTACCAAGACCGACCTGAAGGGGACGATTACCTACGCGAATGAGGATTTTATCCAAATCTGCGGATTTACCAAGGAAGAGCTGATTGGTTCATCGCACAATATCATCCGCCATCCAGACATGCCGAAAGAGGCGTTTGAGGATTTGTGGCGGTCAATGAAAGCGGGGCGTCCGTGGACTGGCGTGGTCAAGAACCGCTGTAAAAACGGCGATTTTTATTGGGTGCTGGCCAATGTCACGCCTTATTACGAAAACGATAAATTGGTCGGCTACATGTCGGTACGCAGCAAGCCGAGCCAGCAGCAGATTGCCGAGGCCGCCGAGGCCTACCGGAAATTTCGTGAAGGCGATGCGGGGCATTTAAAAATACAGGATGGAAAAATTGTCAAAAAAAGCCTGCTAGGGCGATTTCCAACCTTCGCAAATATCAGCATCAAAGCCCGTTTGTTGATGGTTATCGCTATCATGTCGGTTTTGCTGGTCGTTATCGGTGGCATGGGGCTGTTTGGCATGAGCAAGTCCAGTGCTGGTTTGCTTGCTGTACATAATGACCGCATGGTGCCCTCGAACCAGATTTTTCAGGTTCAAAAGCTGCTGTTGACTAACCGCCTGCATATTGCTGCCAGCCTGTTTAACCCCAGTGCCGACCTGGTTCGAAACAATCTAGTCGAGGTTGAGCAAAATATCGCCGATATTATTCGTATCTGGAATGATTATATTGACGGCCCGCTGAGTGTTGATGAAAAAAATCTGGCTGATCAGGTCGCCAATGACAAAAACCATTTTATTAACCAAGGTTTGCGGCCGGTTATTCTGGCATTGCGCAATAATGATGCAGGGCTAGCCAATCAGTTGATTAATAGCAAGACGGATCCCCTTTACGAGCCGGTCGGCGAGGGCATTCAAAAATTATTGCAGCTACAAGTCAGTATTGCCAAGCAGGAATCGGAGGCCGGTCAGTCGCGTTATTACACGACCCGCGAGCTTGCCGGTATCTTAATTATCGCCGGTATTTTGCTGGCGTTATGGTTAAGTTTTTCGCTGTTGCGCTCTATTGCCCGCCCGCTCAATGCCACTATCAGCCATTTCGGCCAAATTGCCCAAGGTAATTACAATAACGTTATTGAAATCAACCGTATGGATGAGGTTGGTAAGGTGCTGGCGGCGCTTAAGGCTATGCAGATTAAACTGGGCTTTGATGTGGCCGAAGCCAAGCGTATTGCCGATGAGCATTTGCGCATTAAAATCGCATTGGATAACGTCAGTACCGGCGTAATGATTGCCGATAACGGGCGCACTATTATTTACGCCAATAACTCGGTGCGCGCCATGTTTGCCAAAGCCGAAGCTGAGATTAGTAAACTGATGCCGGGCTTCTCGCCGGATACACTGGTCGGCGCCAGTATTGATGCTTTTCATCAGGTTCCCTCGCATCAAGCCGAATTGTTGGCTACCGCGACAGAGCCTACCACCGTCAGTGTTAATTTTGCTGAACGCTTTTTGGTGGTGACGGCCAGTCCGGTCATCAGCACACAAGGCAAGCGCATGGGGTCGGTAGCCGAATGGCTGGATCGGACGAATGAGGTCGTGGTGGAACAAGAGTTGGCGGTTATTTTGGTGGCAGCGGTAATGGGAGATTTTACCCCGCGCATAGCCATGCAGAATAAAACCGGTTTCTATCGTGAGCTGAGTGAAGCCATTAATCAGCTGATGCAAACTAGCGACAGCGGCCTGAATGAAACGGTGCGGGTGTTTAATGCCCTGTCTCGCGGCGATTTGACCGAAAAGATTGTGAATCACTATTCGGGCACTTTCGGGCAGCTGAAAGACGATGCCAATTCGACGGTAGACAACCTTAATCATACTATCGGCCAAATCAAGGATGTCGCCCATTCTATCCATGCGGCGGCTAAAGATATTGCCCACGGCAACACCTCCTTATCGCATCGTACCGAAGAACAGGCGACCAGTTTGCAACAGACTGCCGCCAGTATGCAAAAGCTGACCGCAACGGTGCAGCAAAACAGCGATAACGCCAAACATGCCAGCACATTGGCTGTGAGTGCGTCGGATACGGCAGGCAAGGGCGTCACCGTGATTGGTCAGGTGGTCAGCATGATGGAAGGCATTAACGAATCTTCACGCAAGATTGTCGAGATTATTTCGGTTATCGACAGTATCGCCTTTCAAACCAATATATTGGCGCTCAATGCGGCAGTCGAAGCGGCGCGTGCCGGTGAACAGGGCAGGGGCTTTGCTGTAGTGGCAGGCGAAGTACGCAATTTAGCGCAACGTGCAGCATCGGCAGCCGGGGAAATCAAAAACCTGATTGGCAATTCAGTTGAAAAGGTTGAGGACGGCAGCAAGCTGGTCAGTCAAGCCGGAAGAACGATGGAAGACATTGTTAATTCCATTCATGGCGTAACCGCGATCATGACCGAAATTAGCGCTGCTTCGGTGCAGCAAACAGCCGGTATCGAACAGGTCAACATGGCTATTTGCCAGATGGATGATGTGACCCAGCAAAATGCCGCCTTGGTCGAGCAGGCCACAGCCGCAGCGGAATCGCTGGAAGAGCAAACGCAACAGCTGACCGTCACGGTAACGCATTTTAAAATGAACGGCGATAGCTTGGGTGTCGGCCGCTCTGTTGATGAAGAACCGTTCGTAACGCAAACTAAAGACGTGCAAGAGCCTATCGGACACTTGGTCAAACTGGATCCGCAATCTTCCGACAGCGGCGGTTGGGAAGAGTTTTAAGCTGATTTTTTTCAGGAAACTATTCAAAAAATAAAATTCACTTTTTAATAACGAGAAAACCATGATAGATAAAAAACTGCTTGATATTCTGGCTTGTCCTTTATGCAAGAGCCCGTTGATTTATGACAAGTCCAAGCAAGAATTGATCTGTAAAGCCGACCGTCTTGCCTTTCCCATCCGCGATGATATTCCGGTCATGTTAGAAGATGAAGCGCGTGAATTGTCTTTAGATGAAGTTGACGCCTTAAGAAAATGAACGTGAATTTTAAGGTTGTGATTCCGGCGCGGCATGGCTCGACGCGGTTGCCGGGCAAGCCGCTGTTGCATATTGCCGGCAGGCCGATGATAGCCCATGTCTGCGCACGTGCTGCTGAAGCCGGTGCCGACGACATTATTGTCGCGACCGACGATGAACGGATTTTCCAGACGGTTAATGACTTAGGTTTTAACGCGGTCATAACCCGCGCCGACCATCAAAGCGGCACCGAAAGGATTGCTGAAGTCGCCAGGCTGTGCGGCTGGGCGGATGGTCAAATCATCGTTAATTTGCAAGGCGATGAACCCTTGATTCCACCGGCTTATATTCGTGAGGTTGCCGAAGCTTTGGCAAACCAGCAGCAGGCCGGTATCGCGACGCTGGCGGCCGAAATCGGCAATGCCGAAGAAATTTTCAACCCCAATGCGGTCAAGGTGGTGTTGGACAAAAACGGTTACGCGCTTTATTTTAGCCGGGCGCCGATTCCTTGGGAAAGGGACGCGTTCACCCGCTCAGGCGGTATGCCCACGGGTAAATGGCCTTATCTTAGGCATATCGGCATGTATGCTTACACGGTGGGTTTTTTGAACCGTTACTGTACTTGGGACGCTTCATTGCTGGAATCGGTCGAATCGCTGGAACAGTTGCGGATATTGTGGCAAGGGGAAGCCGTCAGGGTAAAAGTTGTCGATAAAACACCGGCTCCCGGTGTCGATACCCAGGAAGATTTGCTGCGTGTAGGGCGGTTACTGGATAGCTTGGGTTCGGGGTAACAAAAAGGCCATAGCCCAATAATTGCCAGGGAGTGCCCTAAATTTCCATAATCTTGTTCGGATCGAAACCGGATACCAATCTTGTGCTGAAATAGCCTCTGGGGTTACACAGTATTCTAGCGCCCGCAATACGGTAATCCACCGGGCTGTGGACATGGCCGTGGAACCAGGCGTCAATCTCGTATTCATGCAGCAACGGTTTTAAATCATTGCAATAGGCCAGTTTTTTGAGCGCATAAGCCGAATCGTTCCAACTCCAAAAAGAGGGCGCGTGATGGGTTACTACCACCGTTTTCCCAAAAAACGGCTGGGCCAATGCCTGTGCCAGCCACGTTTTCGAGTGCTGGTGCAACGCGCTAAAACGGTTTGTGTCAAAAGGATTTTCCTGGAACCTGATCTTCCTGAAATCATTTAATGTCTTGCCCAAAGCCGCTGCTTTTTTATCACCCTCAACAAACAAATCGGCCCACAGGGTGCAGCCTAAAAAACGTATGCCCTGGAATATAAAGCAATCGTTTTCAAGAAAATGCACATTGCTGCCCGCACATTGTTTGCGGATTGCCTGTAATGTGTGCTGATACTCATGGGTATAAAATTCGTGGTTACCGGCAACATAAATGACCGGTTTATTTAATGCCTTAAGCCAGTCCAATCCCTGCAGGCCGATACCTATATCGCCTGCGGCAACAATAATATCGGCATCATTATCAGGCATTTGCAACAGCCCGAACTCCAAATGCACATCGGAAAAATAATTTATCCTCACACTAATCTCTACTTAATGGCCTATATCGGCGTATAATTTAACAACATTTTTTCAGTTAACAGTAACTTTTTCAAAAAGAATTTGTATATGCCCAACGCCTTAAGAAAAATCACCCATCAAGTTTTAGTCGGCGACATTAAAGTCGGTGGCGGCGCGCCTATCGTCGTCCAGTCGATGACCAATACCGATACCGCAAACATTACGGCGACCGTTAACCAGATCATCGAGCTGGCCGCAGCCGGTTCCGAAGTGGTGCGCATCACGGTCAATTCGGAAGAAGCCGCTGCCGCCGTTGCCGAAATCCGCAACCAACTGGACAAAAAAGGCAACTCAACGCCAATCGTCGGCGATTTTCATTTTAACGGCCATAAGTTGCTGGAAAAATACCCGGACTGTGCCAGGGCGTTGGACAAATACCGCATCAATCCGGGCAATGTCGGACGCGGCAAAAGCCGTGACCCGCAATTTCAGCAAATGATCGAGTTTGCCTGCCAATATAACAAGCCAGTGCGCATCGGCGTCAACGGCGGCAGTCTGGACCAATCGGTATTGACCCGTTTGCTGGACGAAAACAGAAGCCTGAAAACGCCTGAACCTTTGGCCGCCGTCACCCGTAAGGCCATTGTGCTGTCCGCGCTTGAAAGCGCCGCCAAAGCCGAAGAAATCGGCCTTAGCAAAAACCAAATTATCCTGTCCTGCAAAATCAGTAACGTGCAGGAATTGATCAATATCTATCAGGATTTGTCCAACCGCTGCGATTACGCGCTGCATTTGGGGCTGACCGAAGCGGGCATGGGCTCCAAAGGCATTGTCTCATCGGCCGCCGCGTTATCGGTATTGATGCAGCAAGGCATCGGCGACACCATCCGCATTTCGCTGACGCCGGAACCTGGCGCATCCAGAACGCAAGAAGTCATTGTCGGCCAAGAAATCCTGCAAACCATGGGCTTTAGGTCATTCACCCCAATGGTCATCTCCTGCCCAGGTTGCGGCCGCACCACCAGCGATTATTTCCAAAAACTGGCGATGGACATCCAAAGCTACTTGCGCGACCAAATGCCGGTTTGGCGCAGCCAATATCCGGGCGTTGAGGCTATGGAGGTGGCGGTGATGGGCTGCGTGGTCAACGGGCCGGGCGAAAGCAAAAACGCCAATATCGGCATCAGTCTGCCCGGAACCGGCGAGTCTCCAGTCGCACCGGTTTATGAAGACGGCGAAAAAACGGTTACTTTGAAAGGCGACCGGATTGCCGAAGAATTTCAAGAAATCGTGCAACGCTACATTGAAACGCATTACGCGCCGTCAGCATGATTGCCAGGGCAGGGGTAACTTTCCTTGCCGCAGCATTTATTGGGCTTAAGGCTTGCTTGGGATGTAGGTCGCATTGGCTATCGCGGCCAAGCCGGTGCCGTTTACGCTAAAGCGGCACCGGCGAAGAAAACCAAAAGCGTAGGGTAGTGGGGCGGGGATATGTTACTGGCGGCGCGGCAACGTGCGGCCATTTGAACTACGGGAGCTTACGGGGTGGGGGCTGTGGTTTGTCACAGTGCAAAACGCGGTATGCCTTTGACGGCGGTATTTTCCATGTGTACGTATTTTAAGCCGATCAACAAGCCGCCATCTTCAGCATTCTCAACCCATACCACTTTTATTTCACCTTTCAAGCCCAGCCGTTCAAATTCGAACACGGTTGTTTCGCCCGCTTCGACGGCTACGGATTCGGCGATCTTAATCATTAAGCCGTCCACTGAAACATTAATGGCGTTGAACTCATGGTAGTCCCCATCTAACAGGATTTTTCCCGGTGCAGTCATGTTTTTTCTATAGGCTTTCCTTTTATACAGCTGATTATTGACGTCATAGGACACATTTCTGAAGTTCAAGGCAATCAATATATGGCCATCGAATATATCGACCCTGACGACATCGGCTTCACCGGCTAAACGCATGTCCGGAAGATACATATCAACCATCGTTGACACAGCCAGCATGTTAAAAATGTCTTTGACATCGTTGCTGACCTGCTCAGACTTTAATTCTGCCAATATGCCGGTTAAGGAAAGATCTTTAATGGTGATTTCCAGCTCTTCTTCACCCAAATAAATCAGACCTTTTGACATTAATCTTTTTCGGTAATGCCGGTTTAAAACCAAATTCATCTAACTTTCCCCGCTGATTATCGTTCGCCCTGACGTTTAAGCACTGCAAAAAGGCACCCCGCACAATTATAGTGCCTGTGTTATATTTTTCCTTTCCTATTTCAATTATTTTTCCAGCCTGCCATACAAGCCATTGCCCCATGAAAAAACTATTTACCTTGCCGCTACTGTTTTTCCTGGCGGCCTGTACGGCGCTGCCCCCTAAAAATAGCGACAATATCTGCTCTATTTTCAGGGAAAAAGACGGTTGGTACGACGATACTAAAAACGTATTTAAAAAATGGGGGGTGCCCATTCCGGTGCAAATGGCCATCATGCATCAGGAATCGCGTTTTGTCGCCGATGCCAGACCACCGCGCCCCTGGCTGCTGGGTTTTATCCCTCTACCCAGAACCAGCAGCGCCTACGGTTATGCCCAGGCCAAAGATGAAACCTGGAGCGATTATCAAAACAAGGCGGGCAGTTGGTGGGCGGATCGCGATGAATTTGCCGATGCCACTGACTTTATTGGCTGGTACTGTAACATCAGCCACACCCGCTTAGGCATATCGAAATGGGACACCCGAAACTTATACTTGGCTTACCATGAAGGGCACGGCGGTTTTTCTCGAAAAAGTTTTGTCAAAAAACCGTGGCTGCAACAAGTCGCCACTAAAGTGGATAGGCGCGCACAATTATTCCAACGCCAATTGGGTGAATGCCAAGGTGATTTAGACAACAAAGGCTGGTTTTTTTGGTAAACTAGCATTTCTACATCAACCATATAGGATAAGTCGTGAGAAAAATTCAAATTCAAGTTCTTTCGCTCGTCACCGTTCTTCTTATAGGATTCACCATGTTTTCAATGGCCAACGCCACCACCCCCGCAGAAAGTAAAGCTGCTGGGGTCGCCTTTTTGGCAGAAAATGCTAAAAAACCCAATATCGTCACCACCGCAAGCGGCTTGCAATACGAAGTATTAACGCCTGGAACCGGCACCGCTCATCCAACGGCAACCGACAACGTCACCGTGCATTACAAAGGCACCACGCTTGACGGCGAAGAATTCGACAGCTCTTACAGTCGCGGCGAACCCGCTACCTTTCCGCTGAACCGCGTTATCGCAGGCTGGACTGAAGGCGTACAACTAATGACAGAAGGCGCCAAATACCGTTTTTACATCCCGTCAGAACTCGCTTACGGTGAGCGGGGCGCAGGCCGCGCCATCGGCCCAAATGCCGCATTGATTTTTGATGTTGAGTTGATCAAGATTCAATAAAAAGCAAACAAAAGGCGCAAGGCGACAGGCAAAAATGCCTGGGCTTTGCGCCTTTTTTATTTTCGTCTTTTGCCTTTCCCCCTTCGCCTCGATCTTATGCCCACTTACTCACTTTTTGCCACCACGCCCAAAGCGATGGAATCGATCCTGACCGATGAACTCCGCGCAATCGGGGTCGATCATATCAAGGCCACGCTGGCTGGCGTCGCGTTTCAGGGCGATCTGGAAACCGCTTACCGCGCCTGTCTGTGGTCGAGAACGGCAAACCGGATTTTGCTGGTGCTGAGTTCGTTTGAGGTAAAAAGTCAGCAAGACCTGTATGACGGTGTGCAAAAAATCGACTGGTTTGAGCATATCAATCCGCAAGACAGCTTTGCCGTGTCATTCAGTGCGAAAAACTCAGAAGCCATTAATAATACCCATTTTGGCGCATTGAAAGTTAAAGACGCCATCGTCGATCAAATGCGCGACCGCTTTCAAACCCGCCCGAGCATCAATACCGAACAGCCCAATATCCGCATCAACGTCTATTTGAACGGCGAACATGCCCAACTTAGCCTAGACCTTTCCGGCGAAAGCCTGCATCGGCGCGGTTATCGCGATGTCAGCATCAAAGCGCCGATGAAGGAAAATCTGGCGGCGGCGATGTTATTGCGTAGCGGCTGGCCGCAAATCGCCCAGCAACAGGGCGCGTTAATTGACCCGATGTGCGGTTCTGGAACGCTGTTGTTGGAAGGTGCGATGATCGCCGCCGATTACGCGCCCGGTTTGCTGCGCGATTATTACGGCTTTAGCGGCTGGAAAAAACACGATGCCGACTGCTGGAAAAAATTATGCGCGGAAGCCGAACAACGCAAAAAAATCGGCATTGAAAAATTGCCGGTCATCGTCGGTTTCGATCAAAACCGCCAGACCGTCAACACTGCGTTGGCGCATGTCGCCAATGCCGGTTTGCAAAACAAGATTCATATTGAACGCCGCGATATTGAAGATGCGGCACCTGCCGAAAGCTGGAAACCCGGTTTGTTGATTTGTAACCCGCCTTATGGCGAGCGTTTGGGCGACGAGCAGGAAACTGCCGAGTTATACAAGAAATTCGGCGAAGCCTTGAAACAGCATTTTATCGGCTGGAAAGCCGCGATGATTATCAGCAATCTGGAACTGGGTTTTCGCTTGGGACTACGTTCGCAAAAGCCGATTACGCTGTTTAACGGCGCGCTGGAATGCAAGCTGTTGCGGCTGGATATTGAAGAACGCAATTTCTTTATTCCCAAAGCCAGAACGCAAGAAGAGCGTATTACTCAGGCGCTTGAAAGTAGTAAAGCTGTTGTTCAAACGCCTGAAACCCGCCCTACCCCGCACCACTCCGACAAAGAAAACATTGAACCGGAAGCGATAAGCATTGCCAGCGAAGCTGTCGGCGCGGAAATGTTTGCCTACAGGGATGTAGGCAAGGGGCGTGAGCTGGGAGCGGTAAGCTTCGCTAACCGGCTAAAAAAGAACCTGAAAAAGCTGTCCAGCTGGGTTAAACAAAACCGCATCAGCTGCTATCGGGTCTACGATGCCGATTTGCCGGAATACGCGGTTGCCGTCGATATTTATCAAGGCCAACAAACTTGGGTCAATGTCCAGGAATACGAACCGCCGAAAAGCATAGACCAACACAAAGCCGATCAGCGCTTGGCCGGGCTATTGGCCGAAATACCGCCCGTCCTTAAGGTCGAGCCCGAACAGGTATTTTTGAAAATCCGCCGCAAGCAAAAAAGTACCGACCAGTACGAAAAATACGGCGATCAAGGCCGCTTCCATATCATTGAAGAAGGCGGCTGCAAACTACTGGTGAATTTTGAGGATTATCTGGACACCGGCCTATTTTTGGATCACCGCCCCATCCGCATGATGATTCAACAACAGGCCAAGGATAAGGATTTTCTCAACCTGTTTGCCTACACCGGCAGCGCGACTGTCCATGCCGCTGTCGGCGGTGCTAAGTCAACCACGACCGTGGATATGTCCAACACCTATCTTAACTGGGCGAAAAAAAATCTGGCGCTGAACACCACAGAAGGTAACCATGAATTTATCCAGGCCGATTGTCTGGACTGGCTCGAAAATGAGGCCGTGCAGCCGAGTAAACTGTACGACCTGATTTTTCTCGATCCGCCGACCTTTTCCAATTCCAAGCGCATGGAGGCGGCATTTGACATACAAACCGACCATGTGCAGCTGATTAACAACGCAGTTGCCTTGCTGGCAGCCGGCGGTATCTTGTACTTTTCCACTAATTTCAGGCGCTTTAAGCTCGACAAAGCCGCCTTGTCCGAACTGATTGTAGACGACATCAGCGCGGCAACGGTGCCGGAAGATTTTGCCCGCAACCCGAAAATCCATTATTGCTGGAGGATTCAAGAATAATGCGTAAAGTTAAAATACTGGTTTCCGGGCGCGTTCAAGGCGTTTATTTCCGCTATTTTACCCAGAACAAGGCTAAACATTTTGCCGTAACCGGCTACGCCAAAAATTTGGCTGATGGCCGTGTCGAAATTGTCGCCGAAGCGGAACATGTGGTTCTTGAAAAATTCATCGACTGGTGCCGCAAAGGCCCGATGACCGCACGGGTTGATGCCATTGAAATTACTGAGCTTGAAGCGGGGGAAGCGTTGGCTTCTTTCGAGATCAAATAGTTTTTTCTGTAGATTTTTTTGTCCGAAGCCGCACGAGGTTACATGATGGACTTGGAGCTATTTGAACTGGCCGAACAATTGGGGCGCTTGTTAAAAGCCGACGGAAAAATTATCGCCACAGCGGAATCCTGCACTGGCGGCTGGATTGCTCAGACAATGACTGAGGTGCCGGGCAGTTCGGCCTGGTTCGACCGGGGTTTTGTCACTTACAGTAATGCCGCTAAAGTGCAAATGTTGGGCGTCAGCGCCAAAACGCTGGAACACTACGGCGCAGTGAGCGCCGAAACAGCCGCGCAAATGGCGTCGGGGGCGTTAGCGCATAGTGCAGCCGATGTCGCCGTGGCGGTGACCGGCATAGCGGGCCCCGATGGCGGAACACCGGAAAAACCGGTGGGTACTGTGTTTATCGCTTGGGCCGCTAAGAACGGGAAAGTCGAGGTGGCCAAAAAGCAATTTTCAGGAAATCGGCGGCAAATTAGGGCGCAAACGGTGGCCTGCGCACTTGAGGGCGTGTGGTTGTTTTATTGAAGTTGCGCTTAGGCTAATGGGCAAGGCGCCCGATACCGTTCCAAATCTTCGGGCGTGTCCACATCCCACTGCATTGTCAGTTCAGAATAACAAAGGTTAAGGTATTCGATACGTTTGCGCGTTTGCGCCAGCACGCAAGGCGTCCCCCATGGCATCTTATCGAACAGTTCCGGGCGGGGTTGATTGAGGCCGATTAACACATAGCCGCCGTCTTCTGCCGGTGCTAACACCACATCATGATTCTGGTTTAACGCGCTTAATGCGGACTCCAAATCGTGTCCGGTTAAGGACGGGCAATCGCAGCCCATTAATAAGGCATGGGAATAATCGGCCAGGGCCGTGCAAAAAGCATGGTGCATACGCTCGCCTAAATCAGCGCCTTGTTGTTGCCATAGTGTTAGCGGGTAACGGGCTTTGGCGGCGCTAAAAAAATCATGTCCGGTTGTCGGCGAGCACCACAATTGTACCGGGCACAAATGGCTTGCAGCCGCCCGTTGCAGGGTTTTGATGCTGAGTTCGCTATGTACGGCGGCAGCTTGTCCGGCGGTCAAGTTCGGGGTTAAACGGGTTTTAACCTGGCCTGCAACCGGCGCTTTGCAGAAAATTATCAGCACGGCGTCGGGGTACGGGTAATTCACCTTTTTTGCAGCGTTTTAAAAGGCAGCAGCAATAATTGCACAAAACCTAATTCCTGTTGCTGGCGGAAAGGCTTTAAGCCAATCATCATCCTTGATTGCGGTTGCCTCGGATTGGCAACATAGGTCCTGCACAGCCTGTCCCAACAGGAAATGGAAAATCCGTAATTGCTGTCGGTTTCAGTCGGGAACGGCGAATGATGGATGCGGTGCATGTCCGGCGTAATGATCAGCCAGCGCAGTTTTTTATCGATTGCGGTCGGGATGTTGATGTTGCTGTGGTTAAACATGGCCGCACCGTTGAGGATAACCTCAAAAGCAATGACAGCCCACGGGTTAGCGCCGATCAAAACGATGCACAGCATTTTGTACAGCATCGAAATCATGATTTCTAATGGATGAAAGCGCACGGCGGTGGTGGCGTCGAATTCCAGATCGGTATGGTGCACCTGATGCAAGCGCCAAAGCAGCGACCATTTATGGGAAACAATGTGCTGGCAGTAAATGGCAAAATCAAGCAACAGCAAGGTAATGATGATTGACAGCCACCCGGCAACCGGCCATTGGTTAAGTAGGCCGTAACCCTGCTCTGCGGCGCTAACCGCAGTCAGGTAAGCCAGGCTGCCGAAACTTAAACGCATGGCCGCCATATTAAATGCGGCAAGCCCTAGATTAACGGGCCAGCGTTGTTCGCGGCTGATGGCCTGGATCCGTCTTGGATGCCAATATTCCCAGACTATCATGATGCAAAAAATGCCTAACGCGGCGCTTAAACGGATTATGCTTTCCAAAACTGTCCCCTCGAATAAAGTGCGGCCAATAACTGCGGGTCTGCGCCAAAAAAATAACGCAGGCGCAAACTCCACATCAGCAGTATAGTCCTGTACAGACCCTTGTTTTCCCATCTACGGCCCGAACTTTTGACTTTGGCCTTAAGGCAAAGCGGCGGGCTGATTTTTTTTAGCATCTTACTCAAGGCAATATCTTCCATCAAGGCGATTTCGGGATAATGCCCAACCGCAGCAAAAGCGGCCCGCGTGACAAAAATAACCTGATCACCGGTGGCAATGCCGGTCAAGCGGGAGCGCCGGTTCATCAGCCAGGCGATGATTTTCAACAGGGCATGATTGCCGATTAATTGAATGTCGAATCGCCCCCATTGCTTGCCGCCCAAGTGTTGTTCAATCAGCTGCAAAGCGTGTTCTGGCAGGCAGGTGTCGGCGTGGAGGAAGATCAAAATGTCGCCGCTTGCATGGCTGGCACCGATATTCATTTGTAGGGCGCGGCCTTTGCCTGAGCAGATGATTTGATCGGCCAAGTCGGTAGGGACGCAGGGCTGTTCGCTGGCGGCATCGACAATGATGATTTCGCAGTTGCCGCGTAAAGGCTGCAACGGGCGCAGGCATGAGGCAAGGATTTGGTCTTCATTTAGAGTTGGGATGATGATTGAAAATTTCACGGGTCAAAAATTTGAATACGGTGGGATTGCGGTGAAAGTGGCGCCCAGGCCGCATCTATCGCTGTTAATTTTTAGGCACTATATCCGAAAAATATTACGCTATTTTGAGAAGGGCGGACAAGTTTTATTGGGTCTAAATTACTGGATGCACCGATTTGTAGGGGAATCGGTTTTTTAAGCCTTATTACCCACCTTTATTGTTGGTAATAATGATGCTTGGGTCATTGTTGCATGATAGTATAAGCAGTTTTTTTAGGTAGGTAGATCTTGGGTGGTTGGCTGGAAATTGTGTATGACGCCAATTGCCGGGAAAGACATTATTTTTATACCGTGTTTTTGAGAAAATTATTGCAATGAATATTCGTGCGCTATGTGCTTTTACTGTCTTATTGTCTGTTATGGGCGGCGATGCCTATGCCGCCACTTATGCGATGCCGGAAAACCCGGGTGATAGCATTATTATTAAATATTCCGATGACATGCCTTTAACGCGGGCAGAGCAGGATGAAACGTTATTGGATGTGGCGCGCCGTTTTCTGTTGGGGCAAACGGAAATAGTCAGGCTGAACCCCGATATTGACCGCTGGTTGGTCAAGAAAGGTGAGATTGTCCGGCTGTCCAACCGGCGCATTCTGCCGGATTCGCCGCGTAACGGCATTACCCTCAATATTTCCGAATACCGCATGTATTTTTATCCGTCGACTAAAAAAGGCGAGACGCCTAGGCAGGTGATGACTTATGCGCACGGTGTGGGCAGGCAGGATTGGAAAACGCCGTTGGGGCAAACCAAAATCGTGAAAAAAGTCATGAACCCGGCATGGTATCCGCCTGAATCCATTAGGCGCGAACATGCTGCCAAAGGCGACCCTTTACCGCTGATTGTGCCGCCGGGGCCAAACAACCCACTGGGTACGCGTGCATTGCATCTGGCGCTGCCGGGAGAATATCGGATACATGGCACCGATGTTGACAAGATTCACGGTATCGGCATGCAGATTACCCATGGTTGTGTGCGCATGTATCCTGAAGATGTCGAAGAATTGTACGACATGGTGTCAGTCGGGACGCCGGTATATATCGTTAAGCAGCCGATCAAGGTGGGCTGGTTGAATAATGTGTTGTATGTGGAGGCGCATCCTGATCTGGAGGGCGAAGAAACCACATTGGACCAGCGTTTCGCTGTGGCTTTGGGTTTGATTGAAAAAGCCAATAAAGGGGAAATGCCTGAGTTTGACCAAAAAGCATTAAATCGGGCGCTGACCAATCAGGCGGGCGAGCCGATAGCCGTTTATGAGCGTTTGCCGCCGCTGGAAGATGAGGGCACAATTGCTGAACCATCATCAGAGCCGATGCCGACGCAATCAGCTGTGCCGATGCCAAATCCAGCGCGCAAACCATCGCCAACCGGTTATTATCGCGGCGACTAAACCTGACACTATTCATCGGCTCCTATCTGTCGATTGATTGTCGTAAGATAAATCATTTGGCAGATGAGGTCGAATGTGGATTGAAACATGTTAGGTTAAAAAAAATCATAATCGGAGGGCATGGGCCTCTGCGGTTAATCTACGCATTTTTAATGCATAACTTTATTTCGGGTACATTCTTTTGAAAAAAATCCTTATTTCCGACAAATTGGCAGAAGCTGGCATCAACTATTTAAACGAACAGCCGGGCATACAAATTCATATCGAAACCGGGCTGAATGAAGAGCAATTGTGCAACATCATCGGCGATTACGATGCGCTGCTCATCCGCAGCGACACACAAGTGACGCAAGCCGTGTTACATGCGGCAAAAAACCTAAAATTGATCGGTCGTGCCGGTATTGGCGTCGATAATGTCGATATTCCAGCGGCAACCGAATTGGGCATTATCGTGATGAATACGCCCGATGCCAACGCGACGACAACCGCCGAATTGGCGGTTGCGCACATGATGTCGCTGAGCCGCCATTTGCCGACCGCAGATCGCTCGGTGCGCGCCGGAAAATGGGAGCGTTCTAAGTTGATGGGATCGGAAATTGCCCATAAAACGCTGGCGATATTGGGCTTTGGCACCATTGGCCGCATTGTTTCGCAGCGCGGTTTGGGGCTAAAAATGGACGTGATCGCTTATGACCCGTTTGTCGCACCGGAAATATTTGAAGATTTGGGCGTGCAGTCGGTGAGCCTTGATGAATTGGTGACACGTGCGGATTATTTGACCTTGCATTGCCCGTTGATCGAAAAAACCCGCAATGTGATCGGTAGCGCACAGCTGGCGATGATGAAGAAACAGGCGATGATTATCAACTGCGCCCGGGGCGGTTTGATTGACGAGGCGGCATTGTATGAAGCGCTGAAAAACGGCCAAATAGCGGGTGCTGCGCTGGATGTGTACGAAAACGAACCGCCTGCCGGTTCGCCGTTATTGGAGCTGGATAATATCGTGTTTACCCCGCATTTGGGCGCATCGACCAGCGAAGCGCAAGTGGCGGTGAGCGTTGAAATTGCCCGTCAGGCGGTCACTTTCTTAAAGACCGGCGAAGCGGTGAATGCCTTAAACCTGCCGCGTGTATCAGCGGAAGAGTTGAAAAAATCGCACGAATTTATGACGCTGGCCAATATTCTGGGCAAAGTGTTAGTGGGTTTGGCGACTAAACCGCTGGAAAAAATCGAAGTGTCGTTAATGGGGCGGGCCGCTGAAGTTGAAGTGCGCCCCGTGTCTGTAGCGGCCTTAATTGGCGTGTTAAGCGGGCAATTTTCGACGCCGGTTAATCGGGTTAATGCCGAAAATATCGCCAAGCGTCAAGGCATTGCACTGGTCGAATCAAAAACCGAAGAAACCCAGGATTATTTGTCGTTGATTAAAGTGACCGGACATTGCGCCGACCACACCATTACCCTGGCCGGAACCTTGCTGGGCGGCAGCCATCCGCGTCTGGTTTGCATCGACCAATTCGATATTGAAGTGGTGCCGGAAGGTACGTTGTTAGTGACCCAACATGACGACAAACCGGGCGTCATTTCGGCCATCAGCAGCGTGTTGGGCAATGCCAATATCAATATTTCCAGAATGCAGGTCGGTACCGCTGACGAGCAGAACCGGGCAATGGCGGTGATTAGCGTTTCCGCGCCATTGACTGACGAGTTGCTGCAGCAGTTATGCGAGGTTCCCGCCGTACATAAAGCGACCCAGATTGTATTATGAGTTTCGACGTCATCTGCTTTGATTGCGACAGCACCTTAAGCAAAATAGAAGGCATTGACGAACTCGCCCGGCGCGTCGGTTTGGGCGACGAAATGGCCAAACTGACCGATGCGGCGATGAACGGCGAAGTGTTGCTGGAAGCGGTTTATGAACAGCGTTTGTCGTTAATCAGGCCGGATCAGGCCAGCATCGACTGGTTGGCGGATTTGTATGTCGAGCAGATGGTTGATGGCGTTAAAAGCGTATTCGAGACTTTAACCGGGCAGGGCAGGGATGTGCATATTATTAGCGGAGGGCTTCGGCAGGCTATTTTGCCGCTGGCGAGGCTTTTGGAAGTGCCCGAAACAAAGGTTCATGCGGTCGACATTTATTTCAACGCAGACGGCAGTTATCGCGATTACGACCAGCAGTCACCATTGGCCCGGTCCGGCGGCAAAGCCGAAATTTGCAGGCAATTACAGAAATCACAAGGCGCGCTGGTCATGGTCGGCGACGGCAAAACCGACATGGAAGCTAAGCAGGCTGGCGCTGTTGTCATTGGTTTTGGCGGCGTGGTTGATCGAGCCGTAGTGCGCGAACAAGCTGATTTTTACTGCGTCGAGCCGAGTTTAACGGCGGTGTTGGCGCATATTTTATAAGAGGGGAACAATGGCTGGGCATAGTAAATGGGCAAATATCAAGCATCGTAAGGCAGGGCAAGATGCTAAACGCGGCAAGATTTTTACTAAAATACTGCGTGAAATTACCGTTGCGGTAAAAACCAGCGGCCCGGACGCGGCCAGCAACCCTTCTTTGCGTACCGCAATTGATAAGGCTTTGGGTGCAAATATGCGCCGCGATACCATTGATACGGCAATCAAAAAAGCCTCCGGCGCCTTGGAAGGCGCTAACTACGAAGTGGTGCGCTATGAAGGCTACGGCCCCGGCGGCACAGCGGTGATGGTTGATTGTTTGACCGATAACCGCAACCGTACTGTCGGCGAAGTGCGCCATGCTTTTACCAAAGCGGGCGGCAATTTGGGCACGGACGGTTCGGTTGCTTATTTATTCAGTAAATTAGGCATTCTCAGTTACGCGCCTTCGGTTGACGAGGATGCGTTAATGGAAGCGGCTTTGGAAGCCGGTGCCGACGATGTCACCACTTATGATGACGGTTCTGTTGACGTAATGACCACGCCGGAAACGTATCTGGAAGTTAAAGAGGCGCTGATTGCCGCAGGCTTTGAGCCGGATAATGCCGAAATCACCCTGCAAGCGGCAACCTTGGCTGAACTCGATGCCGAGAACGCAGAAAAAATGCTGCGCCTGATTGATCGTCTGGAAGATTTGGATGATGTGCAGTCGGTTTATTCCAATGCCGATATTAGCGATGAGATTATGGAAGGGCTGGATTGATAGCTGATATGCCTTTTAACGGTGACTAATATGACCGCATTACTATCCGAACGAATTACCCTGGACGCAACTATTTGTCATGGTAAACCCTGTATTCGAGGCTTACGTTATCCGGTTGAAAATATCCTGGAATGGTTAAGTGCGGGCATGAGTGTTGAAGAGATACTCGCGGATTACGAGGACTTAGAAAGGGAAGACATTATGGCGGCGCTGGCGTTCGCTTCCCAGCTTATTAAGGTAAAGCGGATTGCACAGTTGGCTGCATGAAGCTTATTGTTGATGCGCAATTGCCACGGCATCTTGCGGCAAGTTTGAAGTGGTGGGGGCATGATGTGCTGCACACCTTAGATTTGCCGTCTGGAAATCGGACACCTGATTGGCGTATTAACGAGCTCTCTATAGAGGAGCAACGCGTTGTCGTTACTAAAGACGCCGATTTCGTCAACTCGTTTTTGCTTTCGGGAGTGCCCTTTAAGTTACTGTTGGTGTCAGTCGGCAATGTGAATAACCAAACGCTTGAAGAAATTTTCGCGAAAAATATAACGGCGATAATTGAGTCCCTTAATCGTTATGATTTCGTAGAAATTACACAAACATCATTGATTGAACATAAATGAAATAGTGAAATAGGTATCGTTTTCACGCTCCGGTGGGAGAACGTCATCCATATAAGCGTGTGTAGCGCCAGATGTTCAAACTATGGGCACGCCTACGTTCCTTTTAATGCTGAAATTTTAAAAGCCGCAATTGATGCGTCGTGGGATTTATATTGTGAAAGAAGAATATAATTTTTCTAATGCGGAACAAGGTGAATTTTATGTTCCTATTGAAAATATTCAATTACCCATAATTTACCAAGAAATCGAACAGGCTTGCGGTATTTTACAGGCGTCACATGGTCTCACTTTGGAACAAATGGATGAGGTAATAAGAAAACGTGGTGGAGAAGTTCATGATTGCCGTTGATACCTCTATGTTAGAGCATGTACAAATTATTGAAGAACACGGGCAAGCTAAATTTGCAGTTATTGATTTCGAAGAATACTTGTCGATTAAAACGCTGTTATCAGAACCTGAAAAACTAGCGGATTATTTGGATTATTTACATATACAAGCGGTTAAACAAGTATCGTCTAAACGATTTTCTTTGGCAGAGGTTAAACAGGCTTGTGATCTTACTTAATGCGCATTTTAGGTATAGACCCCGGCTCCAGAATAACCGGTTACGGCATTATTGAAGATTCAGCACGCGGTTATCGCTATATCACCAGCGGTTGCATTCGCATACAGGCCGATTATTTCCCCGACCGGCTCAAACAAATATTCGACGGTTTGGTCGAAGTGGTCGAACGCTATCAACCCGAACAAATGGCCATAGAGCAGGTGTTTATGCATAAAAATGCCGATTCCGCGCTTAAGTTGGGACAGGCGCGGGGTGCGGCAATTTGTGCGGTGCAAACGGCCGGTTTGCCGGTATTTGAATATGCGGCGCGGCAAATCAAGCAGGCGGTAGTCGGGAAGGGCAGCGCCGAAAAAACCCAAGTTCAGCACATGGTGAAAATTCTGTTAAATATTCAAGGCGAGTTACAAATTGATGCCAGCGATGCGTTGGGCATCAGCATTTGCCATGCCCATTATCAGCAAACGGCGCTGCGTTTGGGCGGCTTGCGATGATCGGTTTTCTGCGCGGCAAACTGGCGTTTAAAGCACCGCCGTTGTTGGTGTTGGATGTAAACGGCGTCGGCTACGAAGTCGAAGCGCCGATGACGACTTTTTACAATCTGCCCGCCATCGGTGTCGAGGTGCTATTGCACACGCATCTGGTGGTGCGCGAAGATGCGCACATTTTGTTCGGCTTTGCGGCGGAAGCGGATCGTGCCATGTTCAAAACGCTGATTAAGGTCAATGGTGTCGGCCCGAAGCTGGCGCTGGCGATTCTATCGGGACAGAGTGCCGAAGAGTTTCATCGCTGCATTCATAACAATGATACTCAAGCCTTAGTGCGCTTGCCCGGTGTCGGCAAAAAGACTGCCGAGCGTCTGGTGATTGAAATGCGCGACCGCTTGCCTGATTTGGTCAATTCATCTGATGCCGCTGGTGCAACGGATTCATCAGGTGCGCTTGTCGATAAAATCCAGCCGGTCGGCAATCCCAAGCAGGAAGCGATTAGCGCCTTGTGTTCACTTGGCTATAAACCGTTGGATGCCGCTAAAATGGTGCAAAATATCAGCATCGAAGGCAAAAGTTGTGAAGATATTATCCGGCTGGCGCTGCAAGGTTCGCTTAGATGATCGAAAGCGATCGCATTATTACCGCTAACAGCCATTCCGATGAAGAGCGCCAAGATCGCGCCATTCGCCCTAAGCGTTTGTCTGAATATATCGGCCAAAAAGAATTGCGCGAGCAAATGGAGATTTTTATTCAGGCAGCCACGGCGCGGAAAGAAGCGCTGGATCATGTGTTGATTTTTGGCCCGCCGGGTCTTGGAAAAACCACGCTGGCCAATATTATCGCCGCCGAAATGTGTGTTAAAATTCGCCAAACTTCAGGGCCGGTACTGGATAAAGCCGGTGATCTGGCGGCTTTATTGACCAATTTGGAAGCGCACGATGTGCTGTTTATCGACGAAATTCACCGCTTAAGCCCGGCGGTTGAAGAGATTTTATATCCGGCGATGGAAGATTATCAGCTGGATCTGATGATTGGCGAAGGCCCTGCCGCACGTTCTATTAAACTCGATTTGCCGCCATTTACGCTGGTTGGCGCAACTACCCGTGCCGGTTTGTTGACCTCGCCGTTGCGTGATCGTTTCGGTATCGTGCAGCGATTGGAATTTTATACGATTGATGAATTGACCGATATTGTGACGCGTTCGGCTCAAGTATTAGGCATTGCGATGGAGCCGCGCGGCGCTTTCGAAATAGCCCGCCGCTCTCGCGGTACGCCGCGTATCGCCAACCGCCTGTTACGTCGGGTGCGCGATTATGCCGAAGTCAAAGGCAATGGCATCATTACTGAACTGTTGTCTTTCAAAGCCTTGGAAATGTTAAAGGTGGACAATAACGGTTTCGATTCGTTAGACCGAAAGCTGCTGTTGGCGATGATTGAAAACTTTGCCGGTGGCCCGGTTGGATTAGACACGCTGGCCGCTGCCATCAGTGAAGAACGCGGCACCATTGAAGACGTGGTGGAGCCGTATTTATTGCAGCAAGGTTTTATTATGCGCACGCCGCGTGGCCGGGTGGTTACCCAACATGCGTATTTGCATTTTGGCTTGCAGCCGCCAAAACATTTAGGTTTAACCGAGGATTTGTTTGAATAATTTTGTTTGGCCGGTGCGCATTTATTACGAAGACACCGATGCCGGTGGCGTGGTATTTCATGCCAATTACCTGAAGTTTTTTGAACGGGCGCGCACTGAAATGCTCAGGGCAATGGGCTATGAGCAGGATGCGTTGGCGGCCAGCGAGGGCATTATTTTTGCGGTGCGTTCAGCGCAGATTGATTATTTAAGTCCAGCCCGATTTAATGAGCTATTACAAGTGGCCACAACAGTGAGCTTGGCTAAAAAAGTCAGCCTTACGTTTGAACAAACGATTACCTGGGGCGATGCTGTTTTGTGCAAAGGCAATATCCGCATTGCCTGTTTGGATGTGCAAACCCTGCGCCCGAAAGCGATTCCTGAAACTTTACTTAGAGCACTAGAGCACACCATCAAATGAACACTGATTTATCGATCTTCCATTTAGTCAAAGAAGCCAGTTTTGTGGTTCAGTTTGTGATGTTGATACTGCTGATTGCATCAGTGTCGTCATGGACGTTTATTTTTACCAAACGCAAGGAACTGAACCGGGCGATTGAAATCACCGATGAATTTGAGGAGCAGTTTTGGTCTGGCGTGGTTTTGGCCGACCTTTACCGAAAATTGGCGGCCAAGGACTTCGAACCCGAAGGCATCGAGAAAATATTTTTGGCCGGGTACAAAGAGTTTTCCCGGATGCGGCAGATTGGTAATATCGAACCGGGTGTGCAGGTGGAAAGTGCACAACGGGTTATGCGGATCGAACTATCGCGTGAGTTGGAACGCTTGGACGAACATCTGGCATTTTTGGCCACAGTCGGCTCGATCAGTCCTTATATCGGCCTGTTCGGCACGGTTTGGGGCATCATGAACTCATTTATGTCGCTGGGTAATGTCAAGCAGGCGACTTTGGCGCAAGTGGCGCCGGGTATTGCTGAAGCCTTGATTGCCACTGCGATTGGTTTGTTTGCCGCGATTCCGGCGGTTATTGCCTACAACCGTTTTTCCACCCGACTGGACAGATTGATTGGCCGTTATGAGCTGTTCGTTGAAGAGTTCGTGGTGTTATTGCAAAGACAGGCGCACCAAAAATGAGTGCGCCACAAATGGGCAGAAAAAACGGGCGCAGAAAGCCTATGGCAGAAATCAACGTCGTGCCCTACATTGATGTGACACTGGTCTTGTTGATTATTTTTATGATCACCACGCCGATGTTGCAGACCGGCGTGGAAGTTGAATTGCCGCAGGCCGAGTCCGCTTCCGTCGAATCGGAAGGCGATAACTTGCCGGTGATTGTGTCAATTAATGCACAGGGGCACTACTATATTACTGTCGATGACCAGGAACCGGAGCAGATAATGCCCGAAGAAGTCAGTGACCGGGTAATGGATGTATTAAGTAAAAAGCCGAAAACGAAAGTCTTGATTGGCGCTTATAAAGGCATTGATTATGGCGCCGTCGTGACCTTAATGGCGGGGTTAAAAAACGCAGGTGTTTCTAGTGTGGGTTTAATGACAAAATCGAGTGAACAATAGATTTTTGATGGACAGTAAAAAGAGATTTACAGGGCCAATCATTTTGGCTTTAGCTTTACATGCTACGATTTTGGCGTTGTTTGCCTTAAGTGCGTTATTGAAGCCCGATAAATTAGTAGAAACAAATGCGGCGCCAGAAATTATTCATGCCGAAATTATTGAGGAAATCCAGCTTAATAAACCGGCCGAGGTTGTTGCGGAGCCCGTAAAACAAGAAGCCGTAGCAGCCGATCTGGAGGTTGAGGATTTAGCGGAACAGGTCGCGGTAGAGAACATTGTTATTGAAGATGAGGCAGTCAAGCAGGCCGAAGCGGCTGAGCAAGTTGAGGCCGACAAAGCCAAGGCTGCTGAGCAAGCCAGAACAGAAGCCAAACAGGCTGAAATAGCCAAGGCTGCAGCCGAGAAAGCGGAAGCTGAAGCACAAGCTAAGACCGAAGCTGCTAAAGCCAAAGCCGCTGCCGAAAAAGCGGAAGCTGAAGCACAAGCTAAGACCGAAGCGGCTAAAGCTAAAGCGGCTGCCGAAAAAGCGGAAGCTGCAGCACAAGCTAAGACCGAAGCGGCTAAAGTCAAAGCCGCTGCCGAAAAAGCGGAAGCGGCAGCACAGGCTAAGGCCGAAGCGGCTAAAGCCAAAGCCGCTGCCGAAAAAGCGGAAGCTGCAGCACAAGCTAAGGCCGAAGCGGCTAAAGCCAAAGCCGCTGCCGAAAAAGCGGAAGCTGCAG
>JBLRXA010000029.1:0-27210 GCA_047920955.1 Methylobacter sp.
ACTTTACCGCATTGCAACGACTACTTGCTCAAGTTATTTCGTGCTCATTACTTAGGTAACACGCAAAAAATATTCCACACTATTCTCACGACAGTTGGAGTCCAAAGCTGGCTTTGGGCGATTTCCGAAAAATAATATCCCCTGATGATCTTGAGCTGTATAAAAACAGCGTCCACGAACATCACGAAAGCCACGAAAAAAAGCAGCGAAAATAAATAGCATTGCTTATTTTCGTATCGCTTGGGGATGCCTATTTTTTTGGTTAAGCGTGCTAAGCGTGGACAATTATTTGGGTATGCTTTTTTCAGGAAATGGCTTTGGCTGTTCAAAGCTAGCTTTGAACTCCGAGGGACGGCGGGTGTTATTTTTTGCGCGTTACCCTACGCGGCTACAACGCCTTAAAATATTCCAGCGCCATAAACAACGCGGCAATAGAACGCGCTTCAGTACATTCGCCGGTCGCCAGCAAGGCGTTGATGTTGTTCAATTTCCACGGAATCACCTCGAGTTCTTCCGGCTCGTCGCCTTGCAGTTTTTCGGCATACAAATCCTGGGCGAGGATGATTTCGGTGGTATGTTCCAGATATGACGGCGCGACCGAAAAAGAGCTTAAATGATGCAGGCTTTTCGCGCCAAAGCCGACTTCTTCCTTCAATTCGCGGTTTGCCGCTTCCAAAAATGACTCGCCTGCATCGGTTTTGCCTTTCGGCAAGCCCAGCTCATAGCGGTGCACGCCCGCCGAATATTCCCTGATTAACAGCACCGTTTCCGCATCGAGCATCGGCACAACCAGCACGGCGCCTCCTGAGCCGCTACGCGCCAAGCGTTCGTAACTGCGCAGCTCGCCATTGCTAAATTCAAGCTCCAGCGCTTCAATGCGGAATAAGCGGCTGGTGGCGATGGTGGTTTTGTTTAGGATGATCGGTTTTTCTGCCATTGTGCTATTTTATGCGCCATTTTTTGGCAAATATAACGCACTCTGATGATAGATTGGAACAAGATTGACACTGTTTTGTTGGATATGGACGGAACCCTGCTGGATTTGAATTTTGACAACCATTTCTGGAAGGAGTTTGTGCCGCTCAAGTTTGCCGAAAAACAGGGCTTGACGGTGGATGCGGCAAAGTTACAGTTACAGCCGCGCTTTAAAAGTATGGAGGGCAAGCTGGAATGGTATTGCCTGGATTATTGGAGCGAGGTGTTAGCGTTGGACATTGTCGGCTTGAAAGCGGAAATTTCCGGCCTGATTGCGGTGCTGCCGCATGTCACCGAGTTTCTGGAACGCGCCCATCAATCGCCGAAAAAGGTGTATTTGGTGACCAATGCACATCGCGGCAGTTTGGGGCTGAAAATGGAAAAAACCTGTTTGCAGGTGTTTTTTGACGACATTATCAGCTCGCATGATTTGGGCTTTCCGAAAGAACAGGCCGATTTTTGGCGCTTGTTACACCAGCAGATTCCGTTCGCCAAACAATCGACGCTGTTGATTGATGACAGTTTGGCGGTGTTGGACGCGGCGCGGCAATTCGGCATCGCGCATTTAATCTCGGTCAGCAAGCCTGACAGCCAGCAGCCTAAACGGGACATCAGCGCTTATCCGGCTATTGAGGATTTTCGGGAGCTGATGGCCGGGCTCTAGGTTTGCCGCCGGTATCCGGGCGGGGATTTTTGCCTTGATAGCCGGTTTTGATTCTTTCCGGCCTTTTTTCCGGTTTGACAATGTCGGCCAAAAGATCGTCGGTAATCGGCAGCACCGGAATTTTCTGCTCGATATAGTCTTCAATATCCGGCATCGAATAGGCGTATTGCTCGCAGATAAAACTGATGGCAACGCCGCTGGCACCAAAACGGGCGGTGCGGCCAATTCTATGCACATAATCTTCAACATCCTGCGGCAAATCGTAATTGAATACATGCGACACGTCGGCTATGTGCAGGCCACGGGCGGCGACATCGGTGGCAATCAATAAGGTGATTTTGTTGTCCTGAAAATCACTCAGCAGACGCTGGCGTTTATCTTGCGGCACATCACCGCTTAGCGCCGCCGTTTTGTAGCCGTTGGCGTTAAGGATGTCGTCGAGCTGTTCGGCGCAACGCTTGGTGTTGACAAAAATAATACTGCGTTGCGGCTGGTGCTGGTTCAATATGCCGACCAATAACGGCACTTTTTGCTCGTTCGACGGGCAATAGGCGCTTTGCTGTATGGCTTTGGAAGTGACTTCTTCGCTTTCGACGCGGATCAACACTGGGTTGTTCATGTGTTCGTAAGCCAGCTCGGTGACCTTGTAAGACAAAGTCGCCGAAAACAGCATATTCAGGCGCTGATCCGGCGGCGGCATACGGCGTAATAAGTAACGGATATCCTTGATAAAACCCAAATCGAACATGCGGTCGGCTTCGTCCATCACCGTGACTTTAATGTTATCCAAATTAAAAGCGTTCTGGCGATAAAAGTCGATAACGCGACCCGGCGTGCCGATGATAATGTCGACCTCGACTTTCAGGCTGTCCAGCTGCTTTTGGTAATCGGTGCCGCCGTAAATCAGTGCCATTTTAAAATTAAGCTGCTTGCCCAGCTGCAACGCGTCTTTGTGGATTTGTATGGCTAATTCGCGCGTGGGTGCGAGAATAATCGCCCGGGGATTTTTATTTTTCTTGGGCTTGAGCGCAACTTTTAGCGCTGGATTTTCTGCGTCATCGGCCGGGATTTCGGCTTCGTCGTCGTTAAGCAAATACTGAAAAGTAGCCAACAAAAACGCGGCCGTTTTGCCGGTTCCGGTTTGCGCCTGCCCCGCTACATCCATGCCGCGCAAAGATAGCGGCAGGGCTTTCCTTTGTATCGGGGTGCAGTGGTCAAAGCCGGTGTCTTTTAGGCTACTTAAAATGGAATCAGACAATTCAAGATTGCTGAAGCGGGTTTCTGTTAGATGTGTATTGTTCATGCGATATAGCATAGCGCAAAAATCAAATCAGCTGAAATTGATTGACTACTCGGTTTATCCCTCCTATAGTCGGGATTTTAACTTTTTGGAGAAATAGTGTGAGTGATGCAGTCCTTCATGTAAGCGATAGTGAGTTTAACGAAGTAGTCCTTAAAGCTGCGGGCCCTGTGCTGGTTGACTATTGGGCTGAATGGTGCGGGCCGTGCAAAATGATTGCACCCATCTTGGATGAGATTGCCAACGACTATGCGGGCAAACTGACCGTGGCCAAAATCAATATCGACGAAAATCCGGAAACGCCCCAACACTATGGCGTACGCGGCATCCCAACCTTAATGCTGTTTAAAGGCGGCGAAGTAGAAGCTACTAAAGTAGGCGCTTTGTCAAAATCGCAGCTTGCTGACTTTATCGATAGCAACCTGTAAACCATTCCCCTACTCAGCCCTCGTCATTGCCCTGTCACAAAAGGTTGGACGGAGGCTGGGCACTTGAGTTAAACTTATGCGGTGCAAAATCTAAGTGCACCCTATCATATCGTCCGATAAATTACCCCTGAATTATCCTATCCTCGTAGTTGCGGTTTAACACTGCATGCAATTTTCCTTGAGTTATCTTTTATATGAACCTTACTGAGTTAAAACTAAAACAAATAAGTGAAGTTATTGAAATCGCCGAGTCCTTAGGGCTTGAAAATGTCGCCAGATCGCGCAAACAGGACTTGATTTTCGCCATCCTGAAAAAACAGGCCAAAGCAGGCGACGACATATCGGGCGATGGGGTGCTGGAAATTTTGCAGGATGGTTTTGGTTTTTTACGGACGCCGGGATGTTCCTATTTAGCAGGCCCTGACGACATTTATGTTTCACCCAGTCAAATCAGACGTTTTTCATTAAAGACCGGCGACACCATCAGCGGCAAAATACGGCCACCCAAAGATAACGAACGTTATTTCGCCATGCTCAAAGTTGACCAGATCAATTTTGAACCCCCCGAAAATACCAAAAACAAAATCACCTTTTCCAACCTGACACCACTGTTTGCCAAACAACGCTTTGTGCTCGAACAGGGCAACGGCACCAGCGAAGATTTGACCGGCCGCATGATCGACCTGATCGCTCCCATCGGCAAAGGCCAGCGCGGCCTGATTGTATCGCCGCCGAAAGCCGGTAAAACCATGATTCTGCAAAGCCTGGCGCAAGCGATAGCCGAACAGAACCCCGAATGTTATCTGATTGTATTGCTGATCGACGAACGTCCCGAAGAAGTCACCGAAATGGAACGTTGCGTGCGCGGCGAAGTCATTTCCAGCACCTTTGACGAACCGGCAACCCGGCACGTACAAGTTGCCGAAATGGTCATCGAAAAAGCCCGGCGCTTGGTCGAACATAAACACGATGTAGTTATTTTGTTAGACTCGATTACGCGTTTGGCTAGAGCTTACAACACCGTGGTGCCGTCATCAGGCAAGATTCTGACTGGCGGTGTCGATGCTAACGCCCTGGAAAAGCCGAAACGCTTTTTCGGTGCGGCGCGCAACATCGAAGAAGGCGGAAGCCTCACCATCATCGCCACCGCGCTGGTTGAGACCGGCTCAAGAATGGATGAAGTGATTTACGAAGAATTCAAAGGCACCGGCAACATGGAATTGCATTTGGACCGCAAAATTGCCGAAAAACGCATTTACCCCGCCATCAACATCAACCGTTCCGGCACCCGCCGCGAAGAATATCTGGTCGATCCCGACACGCTGCAAAAAACCTGGATATTACGTAAAATCCTGCAACCAATGGACGAAACCGCCGCTTCAGAATTTTTAATCGGCAAACTGAAAGATTTTAAAACCAACGCCGAATTCTTTGAATCGATGAAACGCTAGGCTTTACCCGTTACCGCCGACCTTCACTAAATCAGTTTGAGCCTGTTTAGGTGATTTCCGAGAAAGAATGCCCCTAATGATCTTGGACTGTAGAAAAATAAAGTCCACGCTTATCACGAAAGCCACGAAAATTTCGTGTTTTTTCGTGCCTTTCGTGGACAATTATTTAGGACTATCCTTTTCAGGAAATAGCCTTAATCTGATTTTTGACACCACCCGCTTGCTGTTCGGATTGTGGCTCTGGCTGCTAGCCGGTTCCGCGCAGGCCGAGGTATTGCTTGCCAACAACTGGAACGAGCGCCTCGATCCGTCGGCCTACTGGGTCAGTGAAAAACTCGATGGTGTCCGTGCGATATGGGATGGCGGGCACTTACACACGCGTAACGGCAACTTAATTCACGCTCCGGCTTGGTTTACCGCAAACTTCCCCAAACAGGCGCTAGATGGCGAATTGTGGATGGGGCGCAAACGCTTTGCAGACGTTTCCGGCGCCGTGCGCCAGCAAACACCAAATGATGGCTTATGGCGGCAAATCCACTACCGCATTTTTGAGCTACCCGATGCGCCGGGCGATTTTTCTGCGCGTATCGTCGCAATGCAACGCCTTAGCCAAGACGCCGCAGTGCCTTGGCTGACGCCAGTTGAGCAGTTTCGTGTCGGCACTGCCGATGAATTGCGGCAAAAGCTGGATGCGGTAGTGGCCGAAGGCGGCGAAGGCCTGATGCTGCACCGCGCCGATTCCAGCTACCATACCGGGCGCTCCAACGCGCTGCTTAAGTTCAAGCTGTTCGACGATGCCGACGCCCGCGTGTTGGCGCATATCAGTGGCACCGGGCGTAATGCAGGCAGGCTCGGCGCGGTGCAGGTTGAAACGCCAGCCGGACTGCGCTTTCGCATCGGCAGCGGTTTTAGCGACCGGCAACGCGAAAACCCGCCGCCCATCGGCACCCTCATCAGCTACCGCTACAATGGCCTCACTCAAAAAGGGCTGCCTCGTTTTCCACGCTTTCTTCGTGTACGCCCGGAGGAATAAACATGCCAAAGCAGACCTCTACACTTCGGTGTTGAATCCGCCAGATTTAATGAAGGCCGCACAGGTGTGCTGTTCCAGCTTGCCTGCTATTTTGGTTTTAAACGATGCTATACTTTGCCAACTGTGAACTGTAGATGGACGATGATGTTATGAGTGCTGTTGCCTTACATTTGTACGAAAAACTCAATGAAGCCCCTGATGATAAAGCACGTTCAAAAGCAATTGTAGAAGCTTTCAGCGAATTAGAGGAGCGTTACCCCAACCTTAGAGAGGTTGCTACGCAGCATAATTTGACTGAAACCGAATTGCGCTTGCAAAAAGAAATAGAACAAACACGGCTTGAAATTAAAACCGTCGAAGCCAATTTGCAAAAAGAAATTGAAAAGACACGCATTGAAATCAAAACCGTCGAAGCCAATTTGCAAAAAGAAATTGAAAAGACGCGCCTTGAAATCAAAACTGTCGAAGCCAATTTGCAGCTTGAAATCAAAACCGTCGAAGCTAATTTGCAGCTTGAAATCAAAACCGTCGAGACCAATTTACAAAAAGAAATTGAAAAGACGCGCCTTGAAATCAAACAAATTGAAGTTAATTTTTCTAAAACTGTCCATCAACAAACGCTTTGGGTTATAGGTTCGGTGGGTACGATTGTTATGGGCGTCCGTCTGCTGGAATGGTTTTTGGCGCATTTAGGCTGATAGATTGACCTTGGTACGGCTAGAGCCTGGAAATTCGCGTTAAATTTAAAGAAATCCGTATCTTATACAGCAATGAACCGGCAAAACCCGCCCCACATTTTTATTTATGCCGCCCTGCCCTGCGAAGCCAAACCGCTGGTTGCGCATTTCAACTTAAAAAAAGACACCACGGTACAGCCGTTTTCGGTTTATCTTAATGACACGCACTGCCTGACCGTAACCGGACTCGGCAAAAGCGCAATGGCGGCGGGAGTGGCTTACACGCAAGCCTTGTTTGCCGGTAGCGAAGCGCCGGTAATGCTTAATATCGGCATTGCCGGACATCAGTATCATGCCCTAGGCAAGCTGTTTTTAATCGACAAAATCACCGATATTGACAGCCAAAAAAGCCATTATCCGCCACTGGTGTTTACCCCGCCCTGCCCCACCGCCGCCATCGAAACTGCATCAAAACCGCAACTGGATTATGACCGGGACGCGCTGTGCGACATGGAAGCGTCGGCCTTTTATGAAACGGCGGTGCGTTTTAGTTCGGGTGAATTAGTCCACTGCCTGAAAATTATTTCCGATAATGCCTTATCGCCGGCGGAAAATATCCAAGCCAAGCAGATTGAAGCTTTAATCGCCGCACAACTAACGCCGATTGAAGCGCTGTTGACGAAATTAAGCGCCCTGGCTAAATTGATTGCCGTGCCGGAACCCAAACAGTTTGCCGCGCTGACACAGCGCCATCATTTTACTGTCAGTGAACAGGGACAGCTAAAAAACCAGCTGTCCCGCTGGGAACTTTTAAGTGACGCCACTGAATTCGATCACACACAATTTCATAAGGGCAAAGAGGTTTTAAGCTGGTTGGAGCAGCGCATCAGCCAGCTTGAATTTTATTTGTAGCAGGTTTTTTCAGGCCGTTAAAAAAACAAAAACGCATTCTTACTGACCGCGACGACACCGATGTAAACAAAGCAGGCCAGCGCACCAGCAAAGGCTTTCCAACGCAAATCGCCCTGACTTTTGATCGCAACTATGCCCAAACCGACATAGCCTAACAACGCGATGATTTTGGCGACAATCCAGCCGAATTCGCCCGACAGCCATGAACCCTGAAAAACCAAGGTAAAACCGCTAATCAATAACAGGCTGTTGATGATATGCGGGCCGATTTTTATCCATTTTTGTTCAAGCATGGCGGGGCTTTTTTCTGCCAGATATACCCGGCCGATAAAACTGGAAATGGACAATAAAACGAAAGCCAGATGAAGCATTTTAATCATGTTGTACTCCTGAGGTTGAAAATAAACCAGACGATTGCCGGTGTTGCAGTAATATGCGCCGAAAAACCAACGGATCTTTTTGTTGGGTCAGTTCGCCGGGGCGGGGATAGCATTGGTGTTCCAGACGCGATAACCAAAAACGCAAGGCCGCCGCCCGCAGTAGCGTCGGCGTGTGCAGTTTTTCCTGCTGCGTTAGCGGCCTTAGGCTGTCATAAGCCGTTAACAGCGCGGTAACTTTTTCAGTATTAACCGTGCCCCCATCACAGCACCAGTCGTTCACCGCGACCGCCACATCAAACAATAAAACATCGGTGCAGCCGCTGTAAAAATCCAGCAAGCCGCTAAGCCTGTCATCGACAAACAACACATTATCCCTGAACAAATCAGCATGGATGACACCTTTCGGCAAATTTTCAGGGCTGTTGTGCGCTTGAAAAGCCAGCTCATCATCAATCAAGCGGCGGTCCGCTGCGGTCAAATGCGCGTCGATTTTATCCCGCACCGTTTGGCACCAAGCCAAACCATTACCGCTTTTAACCGGAAAAACATAGCCCTGCGTACAACGATGCAAACGCGCCAGTTGCAAGCCGATTTCCCGGCATTGCGAAAGCGTTGGCGACAACGTTGCAGTACCGGATAATGCTTTAAATACCACGGCTGGCTTGCCGTTCAACCGACGCAAAACATTGCCCTGCCGGTCGGCTTCAGGATATGGGCACGGCAGATTATTTTTATGTAGATGCGACAGTAGCTTTAAAAAATCAGGCAATTCATCGGCAGTTAGCGATTCAAACAGCGTCAACACAAAACGGCCTTGCGTAGTGACAACCCAATAATTGGTATTGTCTATGCCGTCGCTTATTCCCTCAAAACTGACGATGGCACCGAGGGCGTAAGTGCTAAAAAATTGATCGAGTTGCGGGCGGCTTATGCAAGTAAAGACCGACACGAATTTAAGCGGCTACCATTCCAGCAACCGCCACATTTGCACATTGGAGCCCCTGTCCAAATCATTGCGGCGCACATCCATTTTGCCGTCGCCATCGGTGTCGATAAAGTAGTAGGGCGGGCCAATGGGCGGGATGACTTTTATCATATAGAGCCTGCCGCCACGGCGAAATTCCTGGATAGTATCCTTGCCTTTACGGATGATGGTGATGTCCGGCTCCATGGTTTCGCCGCTTTGCACCGGCATAGGCGGTTCGGGCACTTCCGGCAAACCCTCAAGCGCAGGCGGCCGCTCATCGACAGCATAGACAGGAAATGCCAGTAAACTCAACAGGATAAAACGGCGCATAAAGTGACTCTACTAAAAATGAAAATGGGGCTTATCTTAGGTGATTTCCGGCGAGAAATATACTTGAAATAAGGCGCGGATTTATCCGTAACGGCTTAATATTAGCCCCTCCCGCCGCACTATACGGCAAGTCGGCCGGTCATTTCTTGTGGCTAAGTTCCACATCGCCAGCCAACTCCACGCCATTACGTTTGCCCTGTTTGACCCGGTAGAGCGCATCGTCAGCCCATTTTACCAGCTCTTCCCAACCCGCTTTTCCACCGACAGCGCCTGCCACGCCAATACTGACGGTAACCGGGCGCGTCAAGGCCACTGTTGGCGGCTGGTTTTCTTCGATGCTGCGGCGAATGCGCTCAGCCAGCGACAGTGCGGTGATGCCATCGACGTTCGGCGCGATAATCAGAAATTCCTCTCCGCCCAACCGACAGACAATGTCATTGCTGCGCGCCGCCTGCCGCATCAGTTTAGCGGCATGGATCAGCACCTGATCACCCGCATCGTGCCCCAGCGTGTCATTGACCGATTTGAAATGGTCCAAATCCAGCATTAACACACTTAAAGGCTGATTGGCACGGAAAGCAGTTGCCGACTCCTGTTCCAGACGGTTCAACGCGTAGCGCCGGTTAGGCAAGCCGGTCAATACGTCGGTATTGGCCATCGATTTAAGACGGCGGTTAGCCACAGCCAGTTCTGCGGTATAGCGCTGTATGTCCCGGCTTTCTTTTTCCAGCTCCTGTTGCAGCCCAATAATGCGCTGACCGGCGCGGATTCTTGCCAGCAGCACCCGTTGGCTAATCGGCTTGGTCACATAATCGTCGATACCGGCATCGAATGCCTCAACCAAGGCATCCTCGTCTTCTGTCGAAGTGAGCATAATCAGATACATATTTTTTCCGAAAACCGAGGCGCGCAACGTTTTACATAGTGCCAAGCCGTCCAGCGGTTTCATGCGCCAATCGGTAATCACCAACTGCGGCCTATGCTCGACGATATACTTCAACGCCGACTCGCCGTCACGGCAGGTCGCCACCTGGTAACCCGCCGCTGTAAGCTGCTTGGACAGGCGCGCCAGCATCATCAGGTCATCATCAACCAGCAGCAGGCTCAGACCCGGCAAAACCGGCGCTTGTACCGGCGCATCAGGTTTTGGCACGGACTGGCAGGCATCCGTTTTTATGTCGCACACCTTCCCCCAGTCATGCCAGAGCCCGATGACCTCGTCGATAAAGCCGGGTAACGACGCTTCATCCAGCGCATGGCCTGCCGCCTCCTTTATCAAATCCGGCAACAGCGCCACACGCTGGACGTCATCGGCCAGGCAATAATCGCCGAGCAGCCGGGCAAAAATCAACTGCCTGGCAAACCGCGCCATCCGATCCAGCCCCTCAGCTTTCAGTTCAAAGCTGTGTTTCAACGCATCCACAAACACGGCGGGGAAACCCCAGTCGGCCAGCAACACCAAGGTCAAGGCATTATGATCGATAGAAAAATGCTCGCGCTCCAGCGCCAGCAACGCTTTCCCGGTCGCTGCCCCCAAGCATTCACCGTAAATATCCGCCCAGGCCGTTGCCAAAGCCAAGCTGCCGATGTCGCTAAGCAAGCCTAATGTAAACGACTCTTCCGGCACCACCGTCAGCTCCCGTGCGGTGATCGCCGCAATTGACACCGACATCGCCAAGGAGCGCGACCAGTAAAGCGGATAATCGAAGCCCGGACAAAGCGCCTGATTGCTGCCATTCATCAGGGAAAGGCTCAAGGCAAAGTTACGCACGGCCTGCATCCCCATCATCATGACCGCCGTCTGCACGTCGGCAATGGGCCGCCTGGCCCCGAAAGCCGCCGAATTGGCGAATCGCAGGATACGTCCGCTCAATGCAGGGTCGGCTTTAACCAGCTGAACCAACTGCTTTAGCGTCGCATCGCTCTCCTGCACCAACTGCATGATCGCCAGTGCTATGCCCGAAGGCGACGGCAGGCGGTCAGCGGCTTTTAGTTGGTTAAGGTTGAATTCTCTAGTCATGGGGTTTGTTGCGTTCTGCGCCGTAAATTTCTGATTAAATCCAGCATCGCCTGAGTCAGGTCATCGCCCATCCGCTGGAAATCTGCCTCTACGCCGCTACGGGCGGCTTGCTCCAGATTGGCCGCACGGTTAATTGTTGTTTCGGCGCAAAAATGACCGGCCATGCCTTTAATGGCATGCGCTGAATCGGCTAACGCAAGCACATCCTGGCGGGACAGCGCATCGGCCAATGCTGACAGCTGTACGGGGGCGGTTTCCAGCAACAACGCTATCATTTCATCAAGCAAGTCCGCATCGCCGTCAAGCCGCTTGAGCGCCGTTGCTTCATCCCAGCACACGGCTTCGCCGTCCGCCTTGACCAATGCGGAATTGCCGGGCATTTCAACCACAGACTCCGGCCCAATGCCGGATGCAGACGGCACACCCAGCCAACGCATCAAAACTGCCGCCAAATCGGCGCGATTAATTGGCTTGCTAAGGTAATCATCCATCCCCGAAGACAGGCATTTTTCGCGCTCACCCGCCGAGGCATGGGCTGTGAGCGCAACAATCACCGTGCGCGGCTGAACGGCGGCCATTTCCTGCTCGCGCACACGATGCGTGGCCTGGTAACCGTCCATGACCGGCATTTGGCAATCCATCAGGACCAAATCGTAAGCCCGACGCGCCAGATGCTCCAGTGCCGCCTGCCCGTTATCGGCCAGATCGGGCTGAAGCCGGAACTTGGCCAACTGCGACAATATCACTTTTTGATTGACCTTATTATCTTCCACCACCAACACCCGCTTATCACTGTAATCGGGCAAACGCCCTTTTTCCTTGGCCAACGGGGTAATTTTCGCGCCGGGAAGCTGCAAGGCATCAATGACGGCATTAAAAAGTTGCGATTGCCGCACCGGTTTTAACAGGCTTTGGCTAAAACCCAATGCGCTTCTTTCGCTTTGTAAGCCTATGCTGCCAGAGGACAAAAGAATACGCGGCATATCGGCAAGGGCCGGTTTTTCGATGATAGCCTGGGCCAAGGCGAAACCGTCCATATCCGGCATCTGCATGTCCGACAGCAGCATATCATAAGGCTCATTGCGCAGTGCGGCGGTTTCCAGCTTAACTAGAGCCGCAGGACCGCTATCTGCTTCCGCTGACACAAACCCCCAGCTATTTAGATAATGCGCCAGAATCATCCGGTTGGTGGCGTTATCATCGACAATCAACGCACGTTTACCGGTAACATTCACCTGCGGCATCGGCGTCTGGCCATCCACCGCCACCAACGGCAGGGTAAACCAAAAACGCGCCCCCCGCCCCAACGCGCTGTCGACCCCCAGGCTGCCGTTCATCAGCATCACCAAATCCTTGCAAATGGACAGGCCAAGCCCGGTGCCGCCATAACGCCGCGAGGTAGAATTATCGGCCTGTGAAAATGCCTGGAACAGGCGCGTTTGCGCTTCAGCGGTAATGCCGATACCGGTATCGGCGACCTCAAAACGCAGCCCGGCAGCCTCAGTTTCAGCGAAGCCGACGTTGACCGAGATTTCGCCCTGCTCGGTAAATTTAACCGCATTGCCGATCAAATTGGTCAACACCTGACGAATCCGGGTAGGGTCGCCCTGCCAGCGCAGCGGCAACGTCGCCGGTAAAAAGCAATTTAATTCCAGCCCCTTGTTGTGGGCGCGGCTGGACAGCAAAGTGCAGACCTCTTCCACCAAATCGGGCAGGTTAAAGGCGATCTGTTCCAGCTCGATTTTCCCGGCTTCCAGTTTTGAAAAATCGAGAATGTCGTTGATGATGGTCAACAGCGATTCCGCCGAATTTGCCGCAATATTTATCAAATCCCATTGTTCTGAGGACAGTTGCGTATCCTGCAAGAGATCGAGCATACCCAAAACGCCGTTCATCGGTGTACGAATTTCATGGCTCATATTGGCCAGAAACTCAGTTTTGCTTTGCGCAACCTGCAAGGCGGCGTCACGCGCCGCTTCCAACGCAATGTTGGCCTGATGCTGCAACAACGCCAGCGCAACCATTTCACCGACCTGTTTGAGCATGGTGATACGCGACTCGCTTTGTACCGGGTCGGGCGCGGTAACGACCAACACAACCCCAAGGATATCCCCACCCGCCGCAATAGGAATCGCGTAGCAAGGCTGAAAATTGTGTTGGCCAGGGGCAACGACCAAGGCTTTCGTCGCGACGACGTGCTGGCACAGGCCGCTATAAAACGGTGCTTTTAAGCGTTCCAAACAAGCGGGATCACCGCTATTACAAGAGGCGGCGAACACCCCAAAACCTTCGCCATTGTGTGCCTGCAATAAAACTGCGCCGTTGCTGTGCAGGCCGCAGCTTTTGAGGGTGAAAATAATATCCAGCACCCGGACAAAACGCTGTTGCAAAGACAGTGGCTGGTGCAATGCTTCGGAGATTGCCAAACGTGCGGCGGCATCCTCGGCTTGGATTTGCAAGGCCGCCTCCTCCTCGACTTGCTGGCTGACATCATGCTGAATTTGCACATAACCGGATAGCGTGCCATCTGCGGCCAAAATCGGCGTGATATTGGTCTTGGCCCAATACGCCAGCGTAGCTTGCCCAGCACAGCCGTTTTCAGATGCAGCCGCAGCCGCGCTACGTCGGCAACCTCGCAGCCGCCCCGACCAGGCTTCGCCACGGCGCAGCCTGCTTTGCATCTCGTCCATAATATGCCGGTCAGTGTCCGGGCAATCCAGCAAATAAGGCTTTTGCCCTATCAACGCCTGTTCAGTCCAACCGGTAAACTGGCAGAGCGCCGGATTGACGTATTGGATGAAGCCCCCGGAATCGGTAATCAGTATCATCTCACTGCTGGCATCCAGTGCGCGCTTGAGTGCTGTCAGCTTCAGTTCGTTGGCTTTGCGCGTCGTGGTGTCCCGGCGTATCGAAATATAATGCTTGGGCTTGCCCGCCGCATCCAGCACCGGCGCAATCGTGCTGTCCACCCAGTACAGCTCACCGTTTTTGCGGCGATTGCAAAACTCCCCGCGCCAGACCTGCCCGCCAGCGATAGTGCGCCAAACCGAGCGGATATAATGGCTATCATGATGACCGGAATTGACGATACGATGATCCTGCCCGATAAGCTCGTCCAAAGCAAAACCGGATACTTGGCAAAACATCTCGTTGGCGTAGACAATGCGCCCCTGAGCATCGGCCATACTGACCAGAACGTGATTTTTCAGCGCATCAAGCAACTCCCTGTTAGCTGCCGTTTGTTCCCGGGCAAGCTGTAGCGCCAAGGGCCGCAACGCCAGCAGCCACAACAGCGGCGTGGCCAATACGGCCAGCAAGGCAATATTGGCCATAGCGCCCGTTATCGGTGACAAGGCAAGCCCCCATCGGGCCGCCGCAATCAACAGTAACTGGATTAACGTTTCGGAAAAACTGATAACGGCAATGATGATCCCTAACGAAAATAGGATATGTCGCTTCGGATATTGTGGCGGCGATAATGGCGTTGACATAAATCTGTTATTTGACTTTATCGGCTTATCACTTATGAAGAGGCGGCAATAATAGCCTGATTGCCAAGCTATCGCCATTCTTTTCGGGCGATGACAACGCCGCCTTATGTTGCCCGGCCATTGCCAAAAACGCACGACAAACTTCCAATCGGGGCCAAGTTACCCTATCCTTTACGCCCACGCCGCGCCCGCTCCCGGCAGGTTGACGGCATATCCCAATCCTTGGCGACAAAAAAACAACCATGACTGAAGCAAGCACCTTATTTACCGACGCCAAACGCGTCATCCCAGGCGGCGTCAATTCGCCGGTACGTTCTTTTAGCGGCGTCGGCGGCACCCCGGTTTTTATCGACCATGCCCTAGGCGCTTATATTTACGACAGCGCGGGCAACCGTTACATCGATTATGTCGGCTCCTGGGGACCGATGATTTTAGGCCACGCCCACCCTGAAGTTATCGCGGCAGTCAAGCTGGCGGCGGAAAAAGGCCTGAGTTTTGGCGCGCCGACCGAAATTGAAACGCTGATGGCGGAACGGGTGTGTGCGTTGATGCCGTCAATCGATATGGTCAGAATGGTCAGTTCCGGCACCGAAGCCACCATGAGCGCCATCCGCTTGGCCAGAGGCTACACCGGCCGCGACAAAATCGTTAAATTCGAGGGCTGTTACCACGGCCATTCCGACGCCTTATTGGTCAAGGCCGGTTCCGGCGCGTTGACCTTTGGCGTACCCAGTTCGCCCGGCGTACCGGCTTCGGTCGCCGAAAACACCCTCACCCTGACTTACAACGACAGCGACGCAGTCAAGGCGCTGTTTGCAGAATGTGGCGAGCAAATCGCCTGCATCATCGTCGAACCGGTTGCCGGCAACATGAACTGCATCCCACCTGAGCCGGGTTTTCTGGAAACCTTGCGCCAGGTTTGCGACCACTATCATAGCGTGCTGATTTTTGACGAAGTGATGACCGGCTTTAGAGTGGCCTTAGACGGTGCGCAGGGGCTTTATAAGGTTAAACCGGATTTGACCACGCTGGGCAAAATCATCGGCGGCGGTATGCCGGTCGGCGCCTTTGGCGGCGCGCGCAAGATCATGGAACATCTGGCGCCACTCGGCCCTGTGTATCAGGCCGGTACGCTGTCCGGCAATCCAGTCGCAATGGCCGCCGGTTTAAAAACCTTGGAATTGATAGCCCAGCCCGGCTTTTACCCAGCGTTAACAGCAAAAACCGAAAAGCTGACGGCCGGTTTGAAAGAACATGCAGCCCAAGCCGGTATTGCCTTGACCACTAACAACGTCGGCGGCATGTTCGGGCTATTTTTTAGCGCCGAAGCACAGATAAGCCGCTTTGCCCAAGTCATGCGCTGCGATCAAGACCTGTTTAAACGCTTTTTCCACGCGATGCTGGAACAGGGCGTTTATTTGGCGCCCTCGGCATTTGAAGCCGGTTTTGTGTCGGCAGCGCACAGCGATGAAGATTTAGACCTTACCTTAGCGGCGGCCGACGCCGTATTCAAGGGCTTATAGCAACGATTGGACGTTCCTGATTTATTACCATGGCCGCCAAAAACTTACCCGCCAAGGTTCAGCCATTATTCATAATAATGGTTTGATAATACGCCCACAAGGCAAATAAATGAATAAAACAATTGAATTTTAGCGCCAAATTCCCTATGATTTCGAAGTTTAACTTTATGCGGACTGCTGCTGCTTTACATCAACTAAAGTGCAACGGTTCTTTTTTACCATCAAGAGGAGAGGATAATATGAAGAAAACATTAGCTACATTAGCGGGTATCGCTTTAATCACTTTAAGCAGCCAAGCATTTGCCGACGAAGCGAGTGATGTCGGTAAAAAGATTTATGAACGCGCTTTCGGTCGCGGTTGCGGCACTTGCCACGACATCGCGTCAAACCCACAATTAACTGCCTTAATTAAAGCGGGTTCTTTGGACAAAGCGAAATTCACTACCGTCCTGAAAGAAGGCAAAGGCGGTATGCCGAAAGCCATTGATGAGATCATGAAAAATGCAGCCGTGACTAAAGCCGGATACAGCGAAGATCAAGCCGTTGATGCTTTGTACAAATATCTGGGCGGCAACTAAGCCACACCCGCTAACATAAAAAAGCCGCGCCGCCGGTCAGTTTATAACTGATCGGCGGCGCGGCTTTTTTTATAGCGAAAAAACGGGGACTAATCTCTGCCCAAATAACTAATCTTAGTTTCTTTATAAGGCAAACGGTTGCGGTTTTTAATCCAGATGCCGGTCACTGCGGCCAGCATCAACCCGCAAGACGCCAGGCTCACATAAATCAAATGTTTTAACTGCGACATTTCTTGCATCAACTGCTCATTGGAAATGACTACTTTTTCTTTCCTGGCAGGCTCCGAATAAACACGAAGCGCCTTAATGTCGCTTTTTAGGTCTTCGATGGTACTGATGGAGCTGGATATGGCGCCGATCCGAATGCTTTCCTCCAGTGCATTTAATTTGCTTTCAATCGAACCACTGACCAAACCAACTAACTGCCCCTTCAATGCGTTAATTTCTGCTGACAACACGGGATTCCTCTCCGCCGTATAAACCTCTGTCACAGCCCTCGCTTCATATTTATTGATAACGCTATCGCTTGGAAACAGTAAAAAACCGGCAACCAAAACGACCGCCATCAGACAGCAGACAACGGCCAGCAACAGCCTGTTGACGTGCATTAATTCATGATGCGACGGTATTCTTTGCAGAAATGCAGAAACGTTGCCGGGCAACGGCTCTACGACTGATTTTATCTTATCTATATCGCTCATTAATTACATCCTCTCAAATCAGAAATCTATGGCAACCAGCCATCCTGACCGACTTATTATTTTTAGCAACAAGCTAATATCTTGACGCTATTACGATTGAACTCGCGATTATACAAGTTTAGCGATCAAATTCTGCATTTTTATTTAAGCAAAAAAACCGCCTGGATTTAGCGGGCAGACAGGCTAAAATCCTGCCTGCCAAACACATTAACGGCGTTGTTTCTTGGCCGCAGCAATACGCATCCGCAGCGCATTCAGCTTGATAAAACCTTCAGCATCCTTTTGGTTATAGGCACCGGCATCGTCTTCAAAAGTCGCAATACTTTCATCAAACAGGCTGTCGGTATCGGATGCGCGCCCGACCACAATCACATTGCCCTTATAAAGCTTCAGCCTGACTTTACCGTTCACATTCGCCTGCGACGCATCAATCATGGTTTGCATCATTTCCCGCTCAGGACTCCACCAGTAGCCGTTGTAGACTAAAGACGCATAACGCGGCATCAACTCATCCTTTAAATGCGCCACTTCGCGGTCTAGCGTTAACGACTCAATCGCCCGATGCGCTTTCAGCATCACCGTACCGGCCGGCGTTTCGTAACAGCCGCGTGATTTCATGCCGACATAACGGTTTTCCACAATGTCCAAACGGCCAATACCATTAGCACCGGCAATCTTGTTTAACTGCTCCATTACTGTCGCAGGCGAACACGGCACATCGTCAATGGCGACAATATCGCCTTGGCGGTAAGTCAATTCAATATAAGTGGCCTGATCGGGCGCGGCTTCCGGCGAAACCGTCCAGCGCCACATTGCCTCTTCCGGCTCCGACCAAGGATTTTCCAGAACGCGGCCTTCATAAGAAATATGCAACAGATTGGCGTCCATCGAATAAGGCGAGGTTTTACCTTGTTTCATTTCCACCGGGATATTATGTTTTTCGGCATAATCGAGTAAGGTTTGGCGTGAGGTCAAATCCCATTCCCGCCAAGGCGCAATGATTTTTATGTCTGGACGCAGGGCATAAGCGCCCAACTCAAAACGTACTTGGTCATTGCCTTTGCCGGTCGCACCGTGGGAAATGGCATTGGCGCCGGTTTCATTAGCGATGTCGATCAGCCGTTTGGCGATTAACGGGCGCGCAATCGAGGTGCCGAGCAAATATTCGCCTTCGTAAATGGTATTGGCGCGGAACATCGGGAACACATAATCGCGGGCAAAATCTTCGCGCAAATCTTCGATGTAAATATCCTTAATGCCCATCGCCTGCGCTTTGGCGCGCGCCGGCTCCACCTCCTCGCCCTGCCCCAAATCAGCGGTAAACGTCACCACTTCGCAATCATAAACATCCTGTAACCATTTGAGAATAACAGAAGTATCCAAACCTCCGGAATACGCCAAAACAACTTTATTGATTTCCGACATAACGCCTACACCCTGAGTTAAAAATGCTGCAAAGTATACCGGAAAACACACTATTCAGCAGCAAGCTATCGGCCAAAATCAAGTAAAAAACCTAGTGCCACACCCATTACTGTTGTTTGGCGATTAACACACGCGCCACCCTACGCAGCCCGTCCGAGGAAATATCCAAACCGAACGGCGCACCCAATTTTTCAAGTTCATACATGACATCGGTGGCGGCGATAAAGGTGATATAGCGCAAGCCCTGTATGCCGGGCTGTTCTTTGGCAATGGTTTTTAAAGTCGGGGTCAGGCGCACCCAGGTGTCAGTGAAAAATACCCGCACCGGATCGGCAGCCTTGGCATCATGTTCTTTTAAGCCAGCCTCAAATGCGCTACGGGAATCGGCCAAAATTTCCATCAGCGTATCGCGCAAGGCCGGGGATTGGGTGTCGGCGGCGGCTTGCTCGATAGCTGAATTCAAAAAAATATCCCATTGTTGCCAGGCCGCTTGCCATTGCGCTTGTTCGGTTTCGTTAAAGGCGGGGGCGGGTTTTAGCGCGGCTCTTTTCGCGGGGGCATTAAAATCCAGGCTGATGCCGATGTTGTTATCGTTGGCGGTGATGCTGCTAAATTTGACCGACTTGAGAATATCTTTCACTTCTGCCGCATTGTCTTTGGGTAAAAAATGCGCCAATGACTCTTCGATATGGTTGCGGGACTCGTTTAAATCAATTTTTACCGCACCCAATTTAGGTTCGGCAAAGCGCTTGATTAAATCCTGCAATTTGTCGATAGTCAGATGGCGACCGGAAGGGTCGTAGGCGGTGGCGCTGATGATGGGGAAACTCAACACTGAATGTCCGGCATCCAGCGTCGGTTTTTGTAAAGTTTCCAAGGTGCCCGCCCATTCCAGCACGGTCAAACATTGGCCGCCTAAATGTGTGCCAAATTGCGCCTGCACTTGGTTTAATAGTTTGACCACGCCGTTGTTGCCACTGACATCCGGCTTGGACAGCCGTAAATAACTGCAGCCATGACGGTCATTCCACAATTCGGCAGTTTGGTCTTTGCCGGTGTACAGTTGCGACACTAATACTTTTTTGATCAGACTGTAATCGATTTGCAACGGTACGCTGATTTGATTAGCAACGCTGTTTTGCGTAAACAGCAATAGACCCAACAGGGCGACAAGGGATTTTTTAGACATTAATCTTCTCCGGTGGAACTAGTGGCTAACGGTGATGGATTCTGGAGCACTGTCTTCGATTACAGCCGGTTCCAGCGGTTTTTCCGGCGTGTATTTAGGGCGGGTGAACTGGCGGCCGATAAATAAGTCATTACTGACGATGGCCACATTTTCCAGCCAGCGCGCTGAAGACTGGCAGGTTTCCGAATAAGGCGGCTCTTTGCACAGGTCTACAGCGCCGTCTTTGCCCAGTAAATTAAAATGCAGGCCGGGTAAGGGGCGAATCCGCATATCGGGCAAGCCTGCGGTGTAATCCATGATGCTAGGTTCGTTAAAGTTGAGCAAATCGAGCACCCGTTTGGGCGTTTGATACAGCGGCAGGTTGCCGAACTTAACCGGCCCGCGTTTGCCATCGATAATAATCATCGGCGTACTGACATAAGATTTAAACATGGCCGGGGTAAAGTCGCTGCGGTTGGTGGTCAGTACCCCCGACTCGACGTAGCCTGCAAAATTCTCGCCCAAAAAAGGCAGGTGGTCGCCGAACATCACAATAATGCCGTCCGGGTCGCGTTCGCGTACATTCTTGATAAATTCCATCAATTCGCGGGTCTTATAATAAATGGTGTTGGCGTAGGCGGGCACTTCCTCGACTTCGGAGGGTGAGCTGACCTTATTGGGGCGGCTTTCGCTTAATGGGTAATTCCAGTGGCCGAAATAGGTCACGATATAATCCAGAACCGGTTGCTTGGCTTCCAACGACCCGGCTATTTTCTCCAGCACTTGGCGGTATAAGGTGCGGTCGGACATGAATTCGCGGTTCATGTCATCCTTAACAAAATCCTTCAGCGACCAGTAGGTCTCAAAACCCATGCGCCGGTAAGCATTAACGCGGTTCCAAAATACCGGCACATTGGGATGCGAGGCGATGGTGCGGTAGCCTTTGTCAGCCAAAAGGTGCGGCAAACAAGGCACGTCATTGAGCAATTGGCGCTCGAACTTGACCGAATTTTTGACCACCGGGAAGCCGCACAACACCTCAAATTCGGAATTGGCAGTAAAGCCGCCGAAAACCGGATCCAGCGCATGGGAGTAGCCCGCATTCTTCCACAATTCGCGGAATTCGGGCGACAGCGGATTAGGCTTGTACTTGGCTTTTTTCAGCTCATTGGGATCCCAAAATGACTCCAGCAAGATGATATGGACATTGCGCGGGGTAAAGGCTTTCGTGGAAACCGGTTTTTTCGGCGCGGCAGCGAGTAAATTATCGGCGGCTTCTTGCGCCATATCGCCATCAGGCACCACTTCAGCGGCGGCAAAATAACGCGTTGTTTCTAATAAGGTATATAACGTTGCGCCCCGCCAAATATAATTGGAACGCTGATCCCAAACCGAGTTGCCAAAGTAGCCATCTAAAGGCGTCAATAGGCTGGCGGGCTTGTAAACGACAGTGATGCCCAGCGAAATGGCGACCAGGCTGGCCAGATAAGCACTCCAATGGCGCATGGTAAAGTTAAACAGTAGCAAACTGGCAATCGCCGCCAGCGGTATGGCCGCCGCAAAAAAGCGCCAGCCTTCCAATATTAACAGCAGCGATTGCAGCGCAAAAACATCGTCCGGCATAATCGGCCCGCCAAAAAACGATATTTTGACCGCATTACCGATATAGAGCAGCCCCATCAACAGCGTGTGAATGACCAGAAAAATCCACGCCCGCCTCGATAAAGCATACAGCACATAAGCGATGACCAATTGCAGCAAAAAATCGTAAGGCACCGACAAAGGCACTATCTGCACATCGAATTTGAACGTGCTAATCAGATAAAACAGGGCATAAAGCACCGTGGTGGACAGCAGGGGCAATAATTTTAATAACATGGGAAGTACGATAAATCTGTTGGGATAACGGGCAGATAGTTTAACATAAAACGAATTCAGCCCTTTTTGCGGCAAACATTCCTTGTCCTTTATAACCGGGGTGGCTATATTTATTGGCAGGCGATGCCTTGAACAAACATCCCTGAACCCTGATTTTCCTGCAACCCCCGCCTCTCCCGGCAATCGCCTTGTTATTCCGCCTTCACTACACATTCCGTCTAAACATGATTACTATTAAATTTATAGCCCTCGCCGTTGGCAGCTTTTTATGGCCAACGTCCGTACTCGCCTCGACCGGCGAACACGAAATCTTAAACCTTACCGGTGAGCCGGTCGGCTACTTGGCGCTGATGGTTTTTATTATCGCCTATGCTTTAGTCGTACTTGAGGAAAAACTGCATTTGCATAAATCCAAACCGGTGCTGCTGGCGGCCGGCATCATTTGGGCGATGATCGGCTTTGCCTATGCGTCGCAGGGACTGAATGAAGCTGCCGAAGTGGCCTTAAAGCATAATTTCCTGGAATACAGCGAACTGTTTTTCTTCCTGCTGGTCGCCATGACCTATATCAGCGCCATGATAGAGCGCGACGTTTTTCAGGCGCTGCATTTTTGGCTGGTTTCCAAGGGCTTGAACTATCGCCAGATGTTCTGGCTGACCGGGATTTTGACGTTTTTTATCTCGCCAGTTGCAGATAACCTGACCACAGCCTTAATCATGTGCACCGTGGTCATGACCATCGGTGCCAACAAACCGGAGTTTGTCGCCATTTCCTGCGTGAATATTGTCGTTGCCGCCAATGCCGGCGGCGCCTTTAGCCCATTTGGCGACATTACCACGCTGATGGTTTGGCAAAAGGGCATCCTGGATTTCGAGGATTTTTTCCAGCTGTTCATCCCATCGGCAATCAATTTTGCAGTGCCTGCCGCCATCATGCACTACTTCGTCCCTCAGGGAATGCCTACATTGCCTGAGGAAGAATCCACCCAAATCAAGCATGGCGGATTGGTCATTGTCGGCTTGTTTTTATTGACCATCGTCACATCAATAGCCTTCCATCAATTCCTGCATTTGTCGGCGGCCTTCGGCATGTTGACCGGCCTGGGTTATTTGAAAGCGTTCGGCTATTACCTGCGGCTGCGGCATAGGCGCGAATTTTCCGGTTTCGATTCGATTCCGGGCACCGAAGGCAGCGGCAGCGGCTTTGATGTTTTCAGCCAGATTGCCAAAGCCGAGTGGGACACACTATTCTTTTTTTACGGCGTCATCATGTGCGTTGGCGGCCTCGGTTTTATCGGTTATTTAAGCATCGCGTCGGACTTCATTTATGGCGAACTGGGCGCAACCACCGCCAACATTATCGTCGGCGTTATGTCCGCCATTATTGACAACATCCCGGTCATGTTTGCCATACTGACGATGAACCCCGACATGCCTGAAAGCCAATGGCTGTTAGTGACATTGACAGCGGGTGTCGGCGGCAGCCTGTTATCGATTGGTTCTGCTGCAGGCGTGGCTTTGATGGGCCAGGCGCGTGGCGATTATACTTTTTTTAGCCACCTGAAATGGACACCGGCAATTGCCTTAGGCTATACCGCCAGCATCGGCGCGCACATGCTGATGAACTGACCCGCCGCGTTTAAGTAGTTATACGGATTTATTATCCACAGCAAGCCATAGATACTTCATCAGCGAGTTTTCAAACGTTGATGAGGATTACGATAATGAACAACCACCCATTACTGGCCGCCGGACTTTTCATTTTTTTTGTGACTGCATCGGCGGTTGAAAAACCCGAAACGCCGCCGCCTGAAGACGTACACCAACGCACCCAACAAGTGCTGCCCTTTACCTTAAACCAAACCCTGCAAACATTCTCCAAAACGGTTCATGGCGGCATCCAGCATGTTGTCGCCAAATCGGCAGACGACACCCGGCAAATAAAATTGATCCAAGCGCACCTGCTTGAAATGGCCGGCCAATTCAGCAAAGGCGATTTTTCTGTGACCGAACGCATACACGGCGCCGACATGCCGGGTCTTGCCCAGCTAAAAACCGCAGCAACCAATGATATAAAATTTGAATACGAAGCCCTGCCCAACGGTGCACAGATCCATTATTCGACCGAGTATCCGCAGTTTGTGCAAGCGCTTCATGAATGGTTTGATGCCCAGGTTAGCGAACATGGCAACGATGACATGCCTGGACACAGCCAACACCATTCGACACCGGCAGACTAAAACTGCCGGTTAAGCCCTTATCGTTATAGATACAGCGGTTTCAATATCGATTAGTTAGACACTGGAGTGCAAACCTAGGTTTGCACTCCACATCTTGTACTGATGAATGCTATTAAGGCAATCTGAAAATGCTGTAAGCGTCTCTACGGACTGCCGATAGACACAGACCTTTGAATAGACGGAATGCCACAGGTCATTTCGGCCTATTTCGAGATACGCATAAAGACGAGCGGTCAAACCTGGCTAAAACCCCGTTCGTGCAACTGCATATTGATGATTTTCAGCGCCGCCAACACCGCCGCAAACACCTGGTTTGAATGCACCGCACGGGTTTTGCGCAGTTCGGTGCCGCAATCCCAAGTGATGACGCACTCGGTCAAGGCGCTGGTATGGCCGCCTCTGGGTATGCGTATTTCAAAATCGGCCAACGCGGGCAGCGTATAATTGTGCTGCTGCATGACCTTATTAATGGCATCGACAAACGCATCGAAGCCGCCATTACCGGAGCCTGAGGCAATATGCGTAGTGCCGATGACTTTAACGCGCAAACTGGCGGTTGATTCCAAATCAAGACCGCTGGTGATCGAACAATTCAGCAGCTTGATATGCTGATAACTCTTGCTTTCCAGCACGTCGGCGATGATAAAAGGCAGGTCGTCGGTGGTGATGGTTTCTTTTGAGTCGCCCAAGCTGACAATCCGCGCCAGCACTTTTTTCTGGTTTTCTTCCGACAAATCCAGTTCCAGCATCTCCAGGTTTTTTTTCAGCGATGCTTTGCCGCTCATTTTGCCCAAGGCATAACTGCGGGTACGCGAAAACCGTTCCGGGCCTAATTTGGTCTTGTACAAACCGCCTTTTTGGTCGCCATCGGCATGGATACCGGCGGTTTGGGTAAAGACATCGGCGCCGACAATCGGCGCATTGGCGGCAACGCGTTTGCCGGAAAAATTTTCCACCATCGAACTGATGCGCACGATATGGCTTTCATCGATAGATAGCTGCATGTTCATTTTGTCGCGCAACACCACCGCCACTTCAGCCATTGACGCATTACCTGCGCGTTCGCCGAGACAATTCACCGTGCAATGAATGGCATTGACCCCGGCGCGGACTGCCGCCATCACATTGGCGGTGGCCAGGCCGTAATCGTTATGCGGATGGAAATCGAATTGCAGCGTCGGATAGCGTTGGCACATATCGCTAAAGTTGGCGAACACCTCATCAGGCGACAACACACCCAGCGTATCGGGCAACATAAAATGGCCGATACCGGCCTCTTTTAAAGTGTCCATCAAGCTATAAACATAAGCCGGATCATCGTGATAACCGTTCGACCAGTCTTCCAGATAGACGTTGACGTTCAGCTTTTTTGCCAGCGCATAATTGACGGTTTGCAACACGTCTTTCGTATGTTCAGCCAGCGTTTTGCCCAACTGCACCCGGCAATGTTTTTCGCTGCCTTTAATCAACAGATTAATCACTTCGCCGCCGGTTTCCACTATCCAGTCGACACTGCGGGTATGATCGACAAAGCCCAGCACTTCAACGCGCCCGGCAAAACCTTCCTGTTTCGCCCACTCATTAATGTTAGCGACCGCCTCTTTTTCGCCCAGAGAAACGCGGGCAGAAGCGACCTCAATGCGGTCAACGCGCAGATACTGCAACAAAGCCTTGGCAATGCTGACTTTTTCTACCGGCGTAAAAGAAACCCCTTGGGTTTGTTCGCCATCGCGTAAGGTGGTGTCCATCAGTTGGATGTGTCTGGAATCGGTGGGCATGATTGTGGTCTGTGTGCTTAAAGTGATTGGGTTAAATAGGTCAAGGTTTACGCGATATATCAGGATAGCCGATTATTCTACAGCTAGAACAGATTTGATTCAGGGCTACAAGTCATCGGATGTTAATCCTGTTTTTTTGGCTATGCGTTGCAACATGCGACTACCAATTTCTTCACCTTGATGAAAGGCAAAAACAAAATCATCATAACCCTCTCGCTGTAATACCTTATGGGAACCTGTTTGTCTCTTTATTGACCAGCCTATTCGCAGTAATGCCATTAATACTTGTTTAGCTTTTGTACTTGGAAATGTATTCATGCCGCAAATAACAAACCCAGCGCTTCGGGAACTTCACCATGTTCTAAACGGTCTGCAAGAATACGCAATGCTAAAGCTTCTACATTCATAATGGCTTGTTCGCGACTATTACCGTAAACCATTGCACCTGATAAAGTTTCTATTTCAGCTATCCAGCGTCCATCTGATTCTTGTTCTAGCTCAATTTGGTATTTTGTATTCATCAATATTGCTCCAAGTGTTTTTTAAAATGACGTAGATGCCTCACGTTCAATCGTCCGCATTAAGATCAAGCATAAGGTCTTCAATATTATTAAAACTCATCACTTTGCCACGTCGACAGGCTTCCAGCGCGGCTATCGTTTCAGCATTAGGCTCTAGTGCAAAAATTCTTTGGCAAGATTTATCTAAACGTCCCATGAAAACTTACAGCCGATGGGCAGTGTATTATTTGTTATGGCTAACTTCATAAAGCGTTCCAGAGGCATACTTATGTAAAATACTGGTAATGAACATTTGATAGGGTATGCCTTGTTGTACAGCTGCCTTTTGAAGGGCGGTTAAATCGCTTTCAGAGACTTTTATATTCACGCGTTTGTTTTGTTGGCAAAACTGTTTTGCAGAAGCTTCGATAAACTGTTTTCGCTCAGCTGTCATGATTGATTGAAACTCGCCCGCCTCAAAGGCTTCCAATAGGTTTTGTTCTTCTGAATCCAGGATAATTGTTTTCATGACTTAGCTCCAAGATAGTGTTTGGTTGCTTTTCGGCTGGGGATAATCGTTTTTAAAAATATGTCGACTTCCGACTCGACATAAGGGACTAAATAAACATAGTCGTCAATAGTAACCACAAATACCCGTTGATGCGCATAGATTTCGGTATTTTGGTGTGCCATGTCATCCAGCAAACCACCTGATTGCATACTGAAAACAACAGATTCAAAAGATATACCGCGCTCCTCAATGAGTTTGCGGTTTTTCTCTGGGTTCCAATA
>JBLRXA010000030.1:0-26240 GCA_047920955.1 Methylobacter sp.
GCCAGTTTTCCATGTACAAATGCCGGACATAGCCAGACAACCTGCCGGTAATGCCGCCAAATTCAAACCGACGGGTTAATTGATCCAAATCCAGGTTATCAATTTCCAGATCGCCGTGAAGTTTAGGGAAATTGGTAAACAAACCCGAAGAGGCCACATTGCTCAACTTGATTTCGCCGCCAAAAACCTTGACCACCAATTCGCCGCCCAAGCTCAGGGTTTTATTGCTGTACTCGACGCGGGGGATAGGGCCGCTGATCGTGCCCGACAGCGGCGTCCAGTCTAGTGCGCTGGATAATTGCTCAAGCGATAGTTTGTTTAGGCTGCCTTCAAACGAGACCTCAGGCTCTTGCTGATTTTTTGACTGCCAACTGAAATGGTTAATGGCAATGCTGCCGCCCAAAACGGGCAGCTCGGTCTTTGTTAGCAGCCGGATACTGTTAGCCCGGCTCGATAACGAAATGTGGGCGGGGCCTATGGGTATGGCGCGCACTTGCAAACGCTGCCAAGAAAATTTCGATGGCTGATCAATGCGCTCATCGCTAGACCAATTCAATGTGCCAGCGCCGCCCTGAACCTGACCTCGGCCTGAAACATCGTTAATGCCGAGGTTATTAAACTGGGCTGTCCATGCGCTTAAGGCTTGCTGATGAATGGAAAATTTGGCTTTTACATGACCCAAGAGGCTGACGCCTTGCAACGCAGTCTGCTCGAAAAACGGTTTCAGATAGGTTTCGGACAATCCCTGCAAATTGTGGCTGTCCAACGTTAGCGCCGCCTGTTCAAGGCTTAGCCCCTGCTGATAGCGAATTATCGCGCTGCCGCCCAGCTCGCCGATTGTTGCATGCCAGTAACGGGCCGAGCTAATGCCAATCTGTTGGTTGGCGGCGTCCCAAGTGCCCTGCGCATTCAGTGCCATCTCTTGCCCGGCCGCTTCCAAAAACAGCGGTTCAACATACAAGGCGCCGCCTTTCATGCCGACATGGCTTTGCCACTGCCACACACCCTTATCATATTGGCCGCTAACGGTTGAAGCCAACGCCAAGTCTTCAGTCGCCATACGCCCGTCTTCACTTTGCCCGCTCAAGCCATGCAGCGCCGCCTTTAAAATAAACGCATCGACTTGCCCACCACTGCCGGATGCCTGCACTGTGACATCAATGTTACCGGTTTTCAGCTCAAACCCCGGTAACGGCCATAGTTGTTGAAGCAAGCGCACATCGACCGTTTTGGCGTTAACGCGCAGTTGCCAACGCTCGCCCTGTTCTTCGCCGGTAATCTTTATGCGTCCGCCCGCCAGACGCAAATCACTCAAGGTGAAAGAACTGCGCTGTGGCGTGACCTGAAAAGAAAAATCGGTGCTGGGCGACTGCCAGCGTTTGGAGCGCACGGTCGCCCTGCCCTGTTTGCAGTTTAGCGCCTGGTTTTGCCAAGTGAAATCGGTGCAGCGGATAGCGATTAGGTTGAGGTCGTCGAAGGGTTTGGCAAGGCTTAACTTAGCGATCGTTAAGGCCAGTTGTTGTGGGCTTTGCATCAGGTCGGTCAGGCCAATATTAACGCCCTGCAACTGCCATTGCACCCCGGCCATGTTGCCCACATTCAGCGACAAGCTATCGAGGGCATGGGCGCTGTAGGCGATTGACCAAATAATCGGGGCGGCCAGCAAAAACAGGCGTTTTAGGCGAAGCCGCTCCCACATGGTTTGGCGATACTAACCGGGAAAAACACCCGTAGACAAATAGCGGTCGCCCCGGTCGCAGATAATCACCACAATCACCGCATTTTCAACGTCTTTCGACAAACTCAAGGCCGCATGAACCGCGCCACCTGATGAAATACCGGCAAAAATGCCTTCTTGCGCGGCCAAAGCGCGGGTCGTCTGTTCCGCTGAAACTTGGTCAACGTCGATAATCCGATCAACCCGGTCGGACTGGTAGATTTTCGGCAAATATTCTTGTGGCCAACGGCGGATGCCGGGAATTTTAGACTCGCCTTCCGGCTGTACGCCGACAATCTGAATCTCGGCATTTTGTTCTTTCAGAAACTTTGACGTGCCCATAATGGTGCCGGTAGTGCCCATCGAACTGACAAAATGGGTGATTTTGCCGTGGGTATCGCGCCAGATTTCAGGGCCGGTGCCTTCGTAATGCGCGCGCGGATTATCGGGATTGGAAAACTGATCCAAGACTTTGCCTTTACCGGCGGCTTCCATCGACCGGGACAAATCAATGGCCGCTTCCATGCTGCCTGCGGCCGGTGTCAAGATAATCTCGGCGCCGTAAGCCTTCATCGACGCCCGGCGTTCTTCGCTCATGTTATCCGGCATAATCAAGATCATTTTGTAGCCTTTGATTGCCGCCGCCATCGCCAAGGCAATGCCGGTATTGCCGCTGGTCGCTTCAATCAGGCAGTCGCCAGGTTTGATTTCGCCGCGTGCTTCAGCATGTTTGATCATGCTCAGTGCCGGGCGGTCTTTAACCGAACCGGCCGGATTATTGCCTTCTAATTTAACCAAAATGGTATTGCTGGTGTTACCTGGCAAACGCTGCAACCTGACTAAAGGTGTGTTGCCGACAAAAGATTCAATGGTTGGGAAAGTCATGATAGTCATTGTGATAGGTTGAGTGGCGAGTCATTTTTAATGGGCTTGTCCAAAGCCAGCTTTGGACAGTAAGAATTTTAACGAAAATGATGGGTCGGGCATTGGCCGTCCCGCAAGCTGATAATCGGCCAATTAGCATCATTGGCAAAGGCGGCCAGTTTTTCATCGGGATTGACCGCAACCGGATGATCAACCAACTTAAGCAACGGCAAGTCATTATGGGAATCGCTGTAAAACCAGCTACCCTGCATGGTTTCGTTGCCGCCTTGTAACCAGGCTTCCAGCAGCTTGACTTTGCCTTCCTGAAAACAGGGGATGCCGTCAAAACCGCCGGTATAGCGCCCGTCACTAAAGGTCGGCGTGGTCGCCAATAAATGTTCAATGCCGTAAAGCTGCACAATCGGCTCAGTGACAAAACGGTTGGTGGCGGTAATGACCAGCACCGTATCGCCCCGGCTTTTATGCTGATCAATCAGCTGTTGCGCGGGCTCTAGCAACAGCGGCTTGATGATCTGCTCTATAAATTGCGCACGCCATTGATACAGCTGTTCAGGCTTGTTGTCCGCCAATGGCCGCAGTGAAAATTGCAAAAATTCAACAATGTCCAAGCTGCCTTGTTTGTAATTCTCATAAAATTTGGCGTTGGCGCTTTCATAGCGGTCTTTATCGACGATGCCCCGGTCTACAAGAAACTGCCCCCACAAATAATCACTGTCATCGGCAATCAGGGTATTGTCTAAATCAAAAATCGCTAAGCTCACGGTTAAACCTGTGTTGAGTCATTAAAAAGAACCGCGCCCACTGGCATCTACAGTTCATTTATGGAACAATGCGGCCATTAAATTAACTTACTGACCGGTCTTTAATAATTTTACCATTAGCAAGATTAAAGAACTAGGAAAGGTAAAGACACAGGTTTTAACATGATTGACTCTAAAGGATACCGGCCTAATGTCGGGATCATCCTTTGCAATGACGAGGGTCGCGTGTTTTGGGCAAAACGAATGGGTGTAAACTCATGGCAATTCCCGCAAGGCGGGATCAATCCGGATGAAGACCCAGAAGAAGCGATGTATCGGGAGTTGTGCGAGGAAACCGGGCTGCAGCAACAGCATGTTCAAATACTTGGCCGCACCCGTTATTGGCTGAGGTATCAGCTGCCCGAACGCTATATCCGCAAAAATTCCCTGCCTTTATGTATAGGCCAAAAACAAATCTGGTATCTGTTACGCTTAATAACCGAAGAATCTAACGTCCGCTTCGACCAATGTTCTAAACCGGAATTCGACGGCTGGCGCTGGGTGGATTATTGGGAGCCGCTTAAAGACGTGGTTTATTTCAAGCGCAAGGTTTATCAAAAAGCAATGAGCGAATTAGGTGCTATCCTTACTGCTGATACCGTCCCGGTTAATCCGGCAGGGTATTTAAATAAGCAAATTGAAAAAGCAAAAGGCAGAAGACGTAAACAATAGGCCGCGTAGGGCATACCGATGCGCCTATTCTGCCCTTGATGGCGGATAAATCACCTGCTTTTGGCCTATTTCAGCCCTACATAATAATAATAAAAATATCATGCCTTCAGCCATCAGCCGCAGAGCTTTATTAACGGGCCAATTAAAAGCCACCTCCCCGCCGCTAAGGCCGCCTTGGGCAATTCCCGAAGCCCAGTTTATTGATGCCTGCACTGCCTGTAGCCGCTGCATCAAGGACTGCGAAGAAGGTATTTTGAAAAAAGGTAGCGGCGGCTTCCCCGAAGTTGATTTTAGCCTTGGCGAATGCACCTTTTGCCAGCGTTGCGTCGATGCCTGCCCGGATCAGGCGCTACAAAAAACCGCCACGCCCTGGCAACTGAAAGCGCACATCAACGACAATTGCCTGACCCATCAGCACATTGTTTGCCTAAGTTGCGGCGAAAACTGCGACGCGCAGGCAATTCGTTTTAGCCAAATCGGCCACCCGGTCGCCCAGCCAAAAATCGATGCCAATTTATGCACCGGCTGCGGCGCTTGTTTTAACCCCTGTCCTACCCAAGCGATTTCCCTATGTCAAAACTCAATATAGTCGGTATTCTGGTGAGCGCCTTTCCGGAATATTTAGATGCTATCCACCCGCAACTTGAGGCTTTAGGCGCACAAGTCCACCTGCGCGACGAACAAGGAAAACTCGTCGTTACTTTAGAAGAGGAAAATGACCGCACCCTTGCCGATACCCTGGTGCAGATTCAAGATATCGAAGGTGTCATCAATGCGGCGATGGTCTATCACGGCATTGACGACACTGAACTTGCATAAAAACAATTATAAAAAGGTTCTACTATGAAACAGACACGACGTGAATTTATGAAAACCAGCGCCATTGCCGCCACGGCAACGGCGGCTGGCATCAGTCTCCCGGCCGCCGCCGCAATGGCCGCCGAACCAAACAAGCATTTAATCCGCTGGGACAAGGCGCCGTGCCGTTTTTGCGGTACTGGCTGCAGCGTTTTGGTCGGCACCCAGGAAGGCCGCGTGGTGGCCACGCAGGGCGACCCGGAATCGCCGGTCAATAAAGGCCTAAATTGCGTCAAAGGTTATTTTCTGTCAAAAATCATGTACGGGCAGGACAGATTAACCAAACCGCTGCTACGCATGACCGATGGCCAATACGATAAAAACGGCGAGTTTGCCGAAGTGTCGTGGGATACCGCGTTCGACGTGATGGCCGAAAAATGGAAGCAAGCCCTTAAAAACAAAGGCCCGACCTCAGTCGGCATGTTCGGCTCAGGACAATGGACAGTGTGGGAAGGTTATGCGGCGGCAAAACTCTATAAAGCGGGCTTCCGCTCCAATAACCTCGACCCCAATGCGCGGCATTGCATGGCCTCAGCTGTGGCCGGGTTTATGCGCACGTTCGGTATCGATGAGCCGATGGGCTGTTACGACGACTTGGAACATGCTGACGCCTTTGTCCTCTGGGGCTCGAATATGGCGGAAATGCACCCGGTTTTATGGACGCGGCTCACTGACCGGCGCCTGACCGGCGACAATGTCAAAGTCGCGGTATTGTCAACCTTCGTAAACCGCAACTTCGACTTGGCCGATATTGGCATGGTGTTTAAGCCGCAAACCGATCTGGCCATTTTAAATTACATCGCCCACTACATCATCGAAAACGGCCATGTGAACCAGGATTTTGTCAGCAAGCATGTCAATTTCCGCATCGGCAATGCCGATATTGGTTACGGTTTACGGCCAGAGCATGAAAAAGAAAAAGCCGCTAAAAATGCCGACACATCAGGCGACTCCCAACCGATTGATTTCGCCGCTTACAAAAAATTCGTCGCCGACTATACCCTGGATAAAGTACACGCACTGTCCGGCGTAGATAAACAAGACCTGGAAGCCCTGGCCCAACTGTATGCCGACCCTAAACGCAAAATCATGTCGTTTTGGACAATGGGTTTCAACCAGCATACCCGTGGCACTTGGGCGAATAATTTGCTCTACAACATCCATTTGCTGACCGGCAAAATTTCCGAACCGGGAAACAGCCCGTTTTCTTTGACCGGGCAACCTTCCGCCTGCGGCACAGCGCGCGAAGTGGGCACATTCTCGCATCGCCTGCCCGCCGACATGGTGGTCACCAACAAAGACCACCGCGACATTACCGAACGCAAATGGCAATTGCCCGAAGGCACCCTGCCGGACAAACCCGGCTTCCACGCGGTACTGCAAAACCGGAAATTAAAAGACGGCGAACTCAATGCCTATTGGGTAATGTGCAACAACAACATGCAGGCCGCTGCCAACATCAACGAAGAAGGTTTGCCCGGCTACCGCAACCCGGAAAATTTCATCGTCGTCTCCGACCCCTACCCGACCGTTACCGCCATGGCAGCGGATTTGATTTTGCCGACCGCAATGTGGGTAGAAAAAGAAGGCGCTTATGGCAATGCCGAGCGGCGCACACAATTTTGGCGGCAACAAGTCAAAGCGCCCGGGGAGGCCAAATCTGATTTATGGCAATTGGTCGAGTTTTCCAAACGCTTTAAAATCGAGGAGGTGTGGCCGGAAGAATTAGTGGCGAAAAAGCCGGAGTATCGCGGCAAAACCTTGTTCGATGTGCTGTTCGCCAACGGCAAAGTCAACCACTACCCCGCATCGGACACAGCCAAAGGCTTTGATAACGACGAAAGCGAACATTTCGGTTTTTACCTGCAAAAAGGCTTGTTTGAAGAATATGCCGATTTTGGCCGGGGCAAAGCCCATGATTTAGCGCCTTTCGACACCTATCACCAAGTACGCGGACTGCGCTGGCCGGTGGTTGACGGCAAGGAAACCCGATGGCGTTTCCGCGAAGGCTACGACCCTTACGTCAAAGCCGGTGAAGGCGTCAATTTTTACGGCAAACCGGACGGCAAAGCGGTCATTTTCGCCCTGCCTTACGAACCGGCAGCCGAAGAACCGGACAGCGAATACGATTTATGGCTCAGTACCGGGCGCGTCCTGGAACACTGGCATTCAGGTTCAATGACGCAACGGGTGCCCGAATTATACAAAGCCTACCCCGACGCCCTAGTCTTTATGCACCCCGACGACGCCAAAGCGCGTGGCCTCAAGCGCGGCATGAATGCCAAATTAATCAGCCGACGCGGCGAAATCACCGCACAAGTCGAAACACGCGGCCGCAACCGCCCACCGCAAGGCTTGGTCTTTATCCCCTGGTTCGATGCCAGACGCTTAGTCAACAAATTAACGCTGGATGCAACCTGCCCGATTTCCAAAGAAACCGACTTTAAAAAATGCGCCATCAAAATAGAACGCGCTTAATGCGTGGCCGAGCAGACTGAATCGAGGAAACAACCATGATCAACAACATAACACGACTAGCACTCGGACTGATTTTATTGCTATTAACCGATGCCGCATTAGCCGAAACAACAGTCAAATCCCTACGCGGCGACCTGGCCCTATCCGCCCCGTCCAAAACGCCGGAAATCAAACACCTGCAAAACGATAAAGGGCCGATTAAACGGGAATTTTTTCAACAGCCGCCGTTAATCCCACATGCAGTCACAGGCTATGTAATCAACAAACAATCCAACAAATGCCTGACCTGCCATAGCTGGGCCAACGCCGCCGAATCCGGCGCGACAAAAATCAGCCTGACCCATTTTGCCGACCGCGACGGCGTTGACATGGCCAATGTTTCAGCACGGCGCTATTTTTGCGACCAATGCCATGTGCCGCAAATGGACGCCGAACCGCTGGTCGGCAACACCTTCCAACCGATTGAAATACTGCGCCCCCGGGAGTAAGCCATGGCCGAGCAAGAAAAAACCAGACTTAAGCGTTGCTGGCATCTGTTAAAACAGCCGACAACCCGCTATTCCCTCGGCGCATTACTCATTATCGGCTTTATTTCGGGGATTATTTTCTGGGGCGGCTTCAATACCGCCATGGAAATGAGCAACACAGAAACTTTCTGCATTTCCTGCCATGAAATGCAGGAAAACGTCTACAAAGAGTATCAAAACACCATCCATTACAGCAACCGCAGCGGCGTCCGTGCCGTCTGCGCCGACTGCCATGTGCCGAAAGACTGGACACATAAAATGGTGCGCAAAATCCAAGCCACCAACGAGCTGTACCACAAAATGCTAGGCAGCATCGACACACAGGAAAAGTTTGAAGCCAAGCGTTTGCAACTGGCGCGTAATGTCTGGAAAACCATGAAAGAAACCGATTCGCGTGAATGCCGCAATTGCCATGATGACCAAGCGATGGACTACACCGCACAGAAAAAACGCTCAGTCCAGCAGCACATCAAAGGTTTCGACGAGGGGAAAACCTGTATCGATTGCCATAAAGGCATCGCCCATTCGCTACCGGCAATGCTAGAGGTTGACCCAAGCGCCACCTTGGGTCGTTAATATTTTCTAAGGCGTATACGCTATGCCACGGACGGCACAATCGGCATCCCCTGAAACTGGGCATCAATTAGCGACAATATCCTGAGCAATTAAAAACCCCCTTATTTTAATCGGGGAGCAATGACATCAAACACGGGAACTCATCATGAGCTGGCGTTTACTTATTTTTTGTTTTTATGTTATGTCCGGCGTTGCCTGGGGCGCGGCGAACAGTTTTGATGGCTTTCTCAACACGGCAAAAACACACCTTCGGCAAGGGCAGTATTTTTTAACGCTCGACGATTTGCAGTCGGCGCAGGCATTAGCCGTTACCCCGGAACAACAGGCGCAGGCCAAGGGAACGCTCGGTTTGGCGCATTATCAAATGCGCCATTACGAACCAGCCGCCGCCTTACTGGGACAAGCGATTGCTTTAAATGCCGGGGAAACGCAAGACCGGGCGCGCTGGACAGCAACCCTGGCTGAACTGCACAGCAACCGGGAGCTAATCGACGACGCCCGGCGCCTGTATACCGACGCGTTAAAACTTGCAGGCAACAACCCACAGCTGACCATCGGCATCCAGCTGGGACAGGCGGCCTTATTGCCCGCCGAGCAACGCCTTGCCGAGTTACAGCAAATATATAAGCACCTTGGCGGCATTGCCGATCCGCTCGAACGTAGCCGTTATCTGCTAAATTTGGGAACCCAAGCCAAACGCCTAAATGCCCCCGGCTTGAAACTGGCTTATGACAGTTTCGAGCAAGCCCGGCAAACCATTGGCGCTCAGCAACCTCGACTATTGGCGGAAAGCTTAGATGCACTCGCCCAGCTGTATGAAGACCAAACCCGTTACCACGAAGCCTTGCGCCTAAACCGGCAAGCCATACAAACAGCCCAAGGCATCGAAGCCCGCGACTTGCTGCTGGAAATGGAATGGCGCCAAGGCCGCTTGCACCAGCGACAAGCGCAAATCCCCGAAGCCGTAAGCGCCTACCAGAATGCCGTCGGACACATCGAAGCCATTCGCCAAGACATCCCGGTTGAATACCACAATGGCCGTTCTTCATTCCGCGAACTTCTGGAGCCGGTTTATCTCGGACTGGCCGACCTGCTGTTGGCGCAGGCCAGCCAACAGAGCGGCGACAACAAAACCCTATTATTACGCCGTGCGCGGGAAACCGTGGAACTGATCAAGCAATCCGAGCTAGAAGATTTTTTAGGTGGCCGTTGCGCCGTACACAGCAGCAAAAGCGCCTTACTGGAAGCAGTGGAGCCGACCACCGCCATCATTTACCCGATTCTGCTGCCTGACCGTCTGGAATTACTGGTCAGCAGCGGCAGCGAAATACGCCAATACAGCCAACCTGTCGACGCCGCCACCTTGCAAAACTTGGCTCAACAACTAGCACGCAACCTGCGTAAAGGCAACAGCGCCGCCAAACCCATCGCCCAGCAGCTTTACCATTGGCTGATCGCCCCCATCGAACCGTGGCTACAGCAACACCAGGTGCGCACCTTAGTGCTGGTGCCCGATGGCGCCTTACGCCTGATTCCGCCTGCCGCCTTGCATGACGGCGAACATTACTTGATTGAAAACTACGCCGTGGCCATTTCCCCCGGCCTGACCCTGATTGAGCCCTCCCCCTTGCAGCAACGCGGCATCAACGTCTTACTGGCCGGAATGAGTGAACCCGGCTCCGTGGTCGAACATCTGCCGCATATTTTTTTGCAGGCGATGGTTCGCGGCGGTGGCGGACGCGGTGTTGAGATCGGTGACATGCCGCGCAGCCGTGCGCTGCCGGCAAACCTAGAAACATCGGGCGACACCCGGAATGTCGATGTGGAACGTGATGTCGAACGCCTGCTGAAAGACCCCGGTTTTCGCCAAAACCTCAAAGATCAACTCAGCCTGCCCGGCGTTGCTGAAGAAATCGACAGCCTGCAACGGCTGGTCCCCAACACCCGGCTGATGAACGAAGGCTTCACCGTCGAAGCATTCAAACAGCAAGCCGTGCAAAAGCCTTATTCCATAGTGCATATCGCCTCGCACGGCGTCTTCGGCAAAACTGCCGACACCAGCTTCCTGATGGCTTACGATAACGTCATCAACATGGACGAGCTGGAACAGCTGCTAAAATCCGACAAATTCGCCAAACAGCCGGTGGAATTATTAACGTTAAGTGCCTGCCAAACCGCCGAAGGCGATGACCGCGCACCCTTGGGTTTGAGCGGCATTGCGCTCAAAGCCAAAGTGCGTAGCGCCTTAGGCAGCTTATGGCCGGTATCTGACGAGGCCGCATCATTATTGATGGCCGAATTTTATAAAGCCTTGGCAAAACCCGGAACCAGCAAAGTGCAAGCGCTACAACACGCCCAAACCGTCCTGCTTAAACAAAAAGAGTTGGAAAACCCATTTTATTGGTCGCCTTTTATTCTGGCCGGCAACTGGCTATAACGCCAACAGATGAAGTGCAATCCTAGCCCCCATACCGCCTCTTGCCCTAATTCAGCAAAAAACGGCATGGGATGGTTTTATAGTTGGATGTTTTCCGTGGGCAATGATTGAGTTTTTGCATAACTTCCTCAGCCTCGCCATCAGTTATAGCCCAAAACTAAAACGACTCCCCTTGGTATCGCCGGATCAAACCGATGAGGTGTGCGGCTGATAAATGTTGCGGTCACTGGCGTAAAGCAAGTGTTACGTTTTTTTTAGAAATGGGGCAGAAGTGGGATAAATTTTATTTCAGGCAATAAAAAAGGCTTAGATTTTACTCTAAGCCTTTGAATTTATTGGTGGGGCGTTAGGGATTCGAACCCTAGACCTATGGATTAAGAGTCCACTGCTCTACCAACTGAGCTAACACCCCAATGCAGGACGGGCAATTCTAAAGGTTTTCTTAACTAAATCAAGAACAAAATATTTCAAATTCACCGCGAAGGCACAAAAAGAGCAATTATACTCCGCACATTTCGTGTCTTCGTGGCGAATAAGGTATATTTCCCGCGTGTATAGTCTTACTCGGCATCGATCTCGATTTCTTTCATACTCAATCGGACTCTGCCTTGACGGTCGATTTCCAGTACTTTGACTCTGACGAGGTCGCCTTCATTCAGTTTGTCGCTGACTTTATCCACGCGTTCGTCTGAAATTTGCGAGATATGAACCAAGCCGTCTTTACCCGGCAATATGGTTACAAAAGCGCCGAAATCCATTAAACGGACGACTTTACCTTCATAAACTTTACCGACTTCAACTTCGGCAGTGATTTCTTCGATAAGACGACGGGCTTCTTCGCCAGCGGCTTTATCAACAGAGGCTACTTTTACGATACCGTCATCGGTCAAATCAACGCTGGCGCCGGTTTGTTCGGTGATGCTGCGGATGGTTGCGCCGCCTTTGCCGATCACTTCGCGGATTTTCGCCGGATCAATTTTAAAGGTGATGATACGCGGTGCAAAATCGGACATTTCTTCACGGGTGGAAGACAAGGCTTTGTTCATTTCACCCAGGATATGCAAACGACCGTGTTTTGCTTGCTCCAAGGCTGTTTTCATGATTTCTGCGGTAATGCCATCGATCTTGATGTCCATTTGCAGTGCGGTGATGCCGTCTACGGAACCGGCCACTTTAAAGTCCATGTCGCCTAGATGATCTTCATCGCCCATGATGTCGGACAAGACTGCAAAATTATCGCCTTCTTTAATCAGCCCCATCGCGATACCGGCAACCGGTGATTTAATCGGCACGCCAGCATCCATTAATGCCAAGCTGCTGCCGCAAACCGACGCCATTGAGCTTGAGCCGTTGGATTCAGTGACTTCAGAGACAACGCGCAGAGTGTACGGGAATTCTTCCATGTTTGGCAACACGGCGGCAACGCCACGTTTCGCCAAACGGCCATGACCGATTTCGCGACGTTTTGGCGAGCCGACAAAGCCGGTTTCGCCGACGCTGTACGGAGGGAAGTTGTAATGTAGCATGAACGGTTCTTTGTACTCGCCGGCCAAGGCGTCAATGATTTGCGCATCGCGTTGTGTGCCCAATGTTGCGATAACCAGTGCTTGAGTTTCGCCACGGGTAAATAAGGCGGAGCCGTGAGTTCTTGGCAATACGCCGGTTCTGACCGTAATCGGCCTTATTTTATCTAATTCGCGCCCATCAATACGCTTGCCTTCGTTAAGGATAGCGTTACGGACAATGCTGTATTCCAAGTGTTCGATAATGCCACGGATGTCGCTTTCGGCATATTCGGCATCAGCCGTCAGTTTTTCAACCACAGCATTTCTGATTTCTTTCAACTGCTCTTGTCTGACCAGTTTTTCTGCAACTTGATAAGCGGCTTTGATACCGGCTTCGACTTCATCAGTGACGCGTTTTTTAAGTTCGGCATTCACTTCAGGAGCAACCCACTCAACGACGCCTGCACCTGCAGCCGCTGCAAATTCGTTAATGGCGTTGATGGCAACTTGCATTTGCTCGTGGCCGAATAAAACCGCACCCAGCATCACTTCTTCAGACAAGTTATCGGCTTCAGATTCAACCATTAATACCGCATGGGCGGTACCGGCAACGACCAATTCCAGCTGCGATTCTTTCAAGGCGGTAGGGCTTGGGTTTAATAAATAAGCGCCGTCTTTATAACCGACGGTGGCTGCGCCTACCGGGCCGTTAAAAGGCAAGCCTGAAACGGCCAAAGCAGCTGAGGCGCCCAATAAGGCAGGAATTTCGGGATCAACTTCAGGATTGAGCGAAACAACGGTGGCAATGATCTGAACTTCGTTGGTGTAGCCCTCAGGAAACAGAGGACGAATAGGCCGGTCAATCAAGCGTGAAGTTAACGTCTCTTTTTCGCTAGGACGCCCTTCCCGCTTAAAAAAGCCGCCCGGTATTTTACCGGCTGCGTAAGCTTTTTCCTGATAGTTCACCGTCAGCGGGAAAAAGTCACCGCCACTGGCCTGTTTTTTACCGACGACGGTCACTAACAGCGTCGTACCCTCTACATCAATCATAACTGCGCCATCTGCTTCGCGGGCTATTTCACCAGTTTCTAATTTAACGAGTCGATCGCCGTACTGAAATTCTTTCCTGATAGGATTCACTATAAGGTTCCTTTGCGAGGTTATTAAGGAGGGGTGTCAGGTTAGGCTAGCGCTAACCCGACTTACAACAAAAACGGCACAAGAGGGTTGTGCCGTTTCTTTGTTCTGTTACTTACGTAAGCCGAGACGTTCAATTAAAGTACGGTAACGGTTTAGGTCTTTATTCTTTAGATAATCCAGCAATTTACGACGCTGATTAACCATGCGCAGCAGTCCACGACGCGAATGATTGTCTTTTTTGTGTTCTGCAAAGTGCGGTGTTAAATGGGTGATGTGTGCTGTCAATAAAGCAACCTGCACTTCAGGTGAACCGGTATCGGTTTCTGACTGGCGATAGGCTTCAACGACTGCTTTTTTTTGTTCTGCTGTAAATGGCATTTGTAATCCCTATGTAGATTAAAAATTAAAAAATAAAGCCGCCGAAAGTGGCGACTCCTTAAGTACACTGTTTCCACGATAGGGTGTAGAAACAGCTGTATTCTTTGCTGCCCGAGCGCTTGCTTTAGGGCAAATCGTTGTTCATATTAAACAACTTTTTCGGCGCTAGTTTACCATCCCTTAGTAATTCCCCCAAACCTAAAAACACGGCATCGTTATACATACGCACGGTACCTTGGCATTCGTTCTGCCCGAGTTCATCGAAAGGTAATAAGCTAAGCGACTGACCGTATTTAATACAAATAGCTTGTTCATCAGTCAACTGCACAGCGGGTAAAGCTTCAAGCGGTTTGTCGACATTTATCAGGCATTGAAACAAGTCGTGCTGATCCATTGCCGTCAATTGCTCAATAGTTCTGGCATTTTCAATGTTGAATTGCCCCGCTTCCAATCGCCGCAATTCTTTTACTGTTCCGCCGCAACCCAGAGCATAGCCGATGTCTTCGGCCAACGAACGAATATACGTACCTTTTGAACAATAAACTTCAAGCATCAACTGATCCGGTTCCTTGGCTAAAGATTGGGAATCAGTCAGTAACTTCAGTTCAAATATAGTGATGCGTCTGGCTTTACGCTCAATGGTTATTCCTTCCCGTGCGAGCTCGTAAAGCTTTTTTCCGTTATGCTTTAAAGCCGAATACATCGGAGGAACCTGATCGATTTCGCCGGTAAATTTTTGAAGACAAGCCAGGATGGCATCAATAGATAATTCAGGTACGGGCTTAGTTTCTATAACCGTGCCTTCAAGGTCGCCTGTATCGGTCATAACCCCCAACTGAACAACAGTCTGATAACGCTTATGGTCATCAAGCATCATCCCCGACACCTTGGTCGCTTCGCCGAAACAAAGCGGTAATAAACCGGTAGCCAGGGGATCAAGGCTGCCGGTATGCCCGGCTTTATTGGCATTAAACAAGCGCCTGACTTCCTGCAAGGCTTTGTTTGACGAGACGCCCAAACGTTTATCAAGCAGCACGATGCCGTGAATATTGAGTCCTGACTTGCGTTTACTCATGCGTGGCTAATCTTCGCCTGAGTCGTCCTGAATACTTCGACTAGGCTCAGGACAGGCGGAATCGGCAGGTTTTTTATCCACATCACTCAATAACTCGGCAACCCGCATACCGGTATCGAATGAATCGTCGTAATAAAAACGCAAATCCGAAATATGGCGCAAGCGCATTCGTTTGGCGAGTTGGTGGCGGATTACCGGCGTCAACTCGTTCAGCCATTTAACATTGGCTTTTTTACCCACGTCGTCAACATTCAACACCGTGACATAAACCTTGGCAACCGCCAAATCTTTAGTGACAACCACTTCATTAATAGTAATAAAGCCTAACCGGGAATCATCAATATCGCGTTGCAGAATCAGCGAAAGCTCTTTTTGCATCTGCGATGAAACCCGGGCATTGCGGCCAAATTCTCTTGCCATAAGATTTACAGTTCCCGTTTAACTTCGATGCGTTCAAATACTTCGATCTGATCACCGGGTTGGACATCGTTGTAATTTTTTACACCGATACCGCACTCCATGCCCATTTTGACCTCAGCCGCATCGTCTTTGAAACGGCGCAAAGATTCCAACTGCCCTTCATAAATCACCACGTTATTACGCAGAACCCGTATCGGCAGATTTCTCTTAACGAAACCATCAACCACCATACAACCGGCAATCGCACCGAATTTTGGCGATTTAAAGACATCGCGCACTTCGGCAAGACCGACAATTTGCTCCTTGATTTCGGGCGCCAACATACCGCTGATGGCTTTTTTAACCTCATCAATCGCTTCATAAATGATGCTGTAGTAATGCAGGTCGATGCCTTTTTCTTCAATCAATTTACGCGCTGTTGCATCAGCCCGGACATTAAAGCCCATCAAAATCGCACCGGAAGCTAAAGCCAAGTTGGCATCGCCTTCGTTAATGCCGCCAACGCCGCCGAAAACGACTTTAACTTCAACTTCGTCATTCGACAAACCGACCAACGAACTGCGCAAGGCTTCCAAACTGCCCTGAACATCGGTTTTTAACACCAAATTGACGCTGGCAATTTCACCGGTTGCCATTCTGGAGAATACTTCATCCAGTTTGGAGGCTTGTTGCACGGCATGGCGGGACAGCTTCTTGCGGTCTTCGCGATGTTTGGCCAAGTCTTTGGCGATACGTTCGTTTTGCACGACCAAGAATTCATCACCGGCGTTCGGCGTTCCCGACAGCCCCAAAATTTCAACCGGCGCACAAGGCCCGGCTGATTTAATGGCTATGCCATTCTCGTTAAACATGGCGCGAACCCGGCCATATTCATGGCCGCACAGCACCATTTGGCCGCTTTCCAGCGTACCTTTTTGGATCAACACCGTCGCCACAACACCACGGCCTTTATCGAGCCTTGATTCAATAACGATACCCGATGCAGCGCCTTCAACAGGTGCTTTCAATTCCAGAATTTCGGTCTGTACAATCAAAGCCTCAATCAAATCATCAATGCCTTCACCGGTTTTTGCGGAAATTTTCAAGAACTGAACATCGCCGCCCCATTCTTCCGCAAGTACGCCGATGGTGGACAACTCCTGCATGACTTTGTCAGGATTGGCATCTGGCTTATCGATCTTGTTCATCGCCACGATAATTGGCACATTAGCCGCCCTGGCATGTTCGACCGCCTCCTTAGTTTGCGGCATCACGCCGTCATCAGCGGCAACTACGACAATGACCACATCAGTCACGTCAGCGCCGCGAGCACGCATAGCGGTAAAGGCAGCATGGCCCGGCGTATCCAAAAAGGTGACCGAACCGTGGTCGGTTATAACCTGATAGGCGCCGATATGCTGAGTAATACCGCCCGCTTCGCCAGCGGCAACACGGGTTTTACGGATATAATCGAGCAGCGAGGTTTTACCGTGATCGACATGGCCCATGATGGTGACAATCGGCGCACGCGGTAATTCAACGCGGTTATCTTCTTCTTGCGCCTCGGCCAGCATTTCCTGCTCAAGGTCATCATCACTTTGCATGATGGCTTTGTGACCCATTTCCTCAACCAAAATGACCGCCGTGTCCTGATCGATACTTTGATTAATGGTCGCCATAATGCCTAGCTTCATCAGATGCTTAATCACTATCGCGGCTTTAACGCTCATCTTTTGCGCAAGATCGGAGACGATAATCATTTCCGGGATACTAACTTCTTTGACAATAGGCTCGACCGGCATTTCAAATTGATGCTTGCCTTCAGCCTTTACACTGACACGCTCGGTTTTCTTGCTGCCTTTTTTCTTCGGCTTTTTGCTGTCCCGACGATCGTTCACGCCAGCGCGTGTGCTTTCTTCCTGTTTTTTTCTGTGCAAGACTTCTTGTTTAGCAGAAGCCTGCTGCCTTACTTTGTCGGCATTCCTCTTAATCGACTCTTCAAGCCGCTGTTCTTTTTCCCGCTGTTTCTTTCTAGCTTCTGCTACAACGGCTTCTTCTTTCTTCTCTACAGCAGTCGGTGCCAAATCAACAACTTCCGCTTCTTCCGGTGCTACTACCACTTGAGTTTCTACACTTTCAACAACGGCTTCAGCTGTCGGCTCAGGCACAGACTGTTCTTGCGCCTCCGAGATAACTTCTTTTATCGGTGCCTCAACGGGAACAGCGACTTCAACGGCAGGAACCGTTTCGACCGGCAAAACCGCTTGTTCTTTAAGCGTTTGCTTAGCCGCCTCGACAGTCTTTTGTGCGTCGGAATCGGCCACTTCGCTACGTTTGATATATGTTTTCTGTTTGCGAACTTCAACGCTGATTGTTTTGGTCGTAGTGCCCGGCACACTCGCCTGTTTAAGCTCGCTGACCGTTCTGCGCTTTAAGGTCACCCGCTTTAAAGATACTTCAGCAGCCCCGTCTTCTTTGCCATGACGCTTACGCAAATGCGCAAGCAACTGCATTTTTTCGTCTTCATTGATCACATCGTCAGGCGCAGTCGCAGATAATCCCGCTTCTTTCAGTTGCTCTAATAATCGTTCCAGAGGTATTTTTACTACCTCCGCTAATTGCCGTACCGTTTTATTGCTCATTTTTCATACCCCTTACCTACTCGCCTGTTCCTCAGCAAACCAAGGCTCACGCGCCTTCATAATCAACTTTGCCGCCCTGTCTTCATTCATGCCCGGAAAAACCAACAAATCATCGATTGCCTGTTCCGCCAAATCATCCATCGTAATAATGCCATGCCCCGCCAAGTCATAAGCCAAATCCCTGTCCATACCTTCCATGTCCAGCAAATCCTGTGCAGGCTCGGCTGTTTCTATTTTCTCTTCGGCGGCAATAGCACTGATCAACAAGGCATCTTTAGCCCGGCTTCTCAATGTATTGACAAGTTCCTCATCGAAACCTTCGATTTCCAGCATTTCACTGACCGGAACGTAGGCGATTTCTTCGACCGTGTTAAATCCCTCTTCGACCAGGATCGCGGCAATCTCTTCATCGACATCAAGCTGGTCAACAAATAATTGCTTAACCTTACCGGCCTCGGCCTCACTGTTTTGTTCCGCCTTGGACGCATCGATAACATTCAGTTCCCAACCGGTTAACTGGGTGGCAAGACGTACATTTTGTCCGCCGCGCCCAATTGCCTGAGACAGATTATCCGAACTGACTGCCAGATCCATGCTGTGCTTGTCTTCGTCGATAACGATGGACTGAATTTCAGCAGGTGACATCGCATTGATCACAAACTGCGCTTCACTTTGATTCCAAAGGATAATATCAACGCGCTCGCCTGCCAGTTCGTTAGAAACCGACTGCACCCGCGACCCTCTCATGCCGACGCAAGCGCCAACCGGATCCAATCGGGGGTCATTGCCTTTAACCGCAATCTTGGCTCGAGAGCCCGGATCGCGGGCCGCACCCATGACTTCAATCATGCCTTCGCCCACTTCCGGCACTTCAAGTCGGAACAGCGCAACCAACAATTCCGGCGCAGTACGGCTGACAAATAATTGTGGGCCACGCGGCTCTAAGCGCACGTCTTTCAAATAGCCCCGGATTCTGTCGCCGATGCGTATCGCTTCGCGGGGAATCATGTCTTCTTTGGCAATATAGGCCTCAACATGACCGCCCAAATCCAGATAAACACTGCCTTTTTCAATGCGCTTTACGATGCCAGTAATTAACTCGCCGACACGGCTTTTGTAAGCGTCAACAATTTTCTTGCGCTCGGCTTCCCTGACCTTATGGATAATAACCTGTTTGGCTGTCTGTGCCGCGATACGGCCAAAATCGACCGATTCAATTTCCTCTTCAACCACGTCGCCGATTTGCACGTCAGGATTATCAAAACGCGCCACTTCCAACAACACTTGCGTTTCCGGAAACTCGACATCGCCATCAATTTGGCTATTCGCATCAACGACATCCCACGCACGGTAAGTGACGTAATCGCCGGTTTTTCTGTCAATACAAACACGGGCTTTAATCTGGTTCGCGTGGCGTTTGATTGTAGCCGCTTCTAATGCGGACTCAATGGCCTGGAAAACAACTTCTTTTTCAATATCCTTTTCATTAGAAAATACATCCACCACCAACAAAATTTCTTTATTTGCCACCGCGCCCTCCTTTTTCAATACTTTGATTTAACACACGGGTTTCGGGAACCAAACGCGCCTTGCTCATTGCCGCAAATGGCACCTCAAAAACCTGATCGCCTTCCTGAAGCGTAATAATTTCGCCTTCAACTTTCTTTATCAGACCGTTAATTTTTCTACGGCCTTCTATGGCTTTAAATAAATGAATAAACGCCATATTGCCGATATAGCGTTCAAACTGGCTGACCTTAAAAAAAGGCCTATCTTCGCCCGGCGAAGAAACTTCCAACTGATAATTGCCTTGAATCGGGTCTTCGACATCGAGAACGCCGCTGATCTGATGACTGACTTTAGAGCAGTCTTCAACCAGGATTCCGTTATCGCTATCGATGTAGATTCTTAACAGACCATGTTTAGGATGTGGATTATATTCAATGCCTACGCACTCATAACCTAAACCTTCAACAATTGGTTCAATCAGATTAACCAAATGCTCAGGAGCCTGTTTCATTGTATCCTCGCTTACTTTCGCACAAAAAAAAAGAGCCGAAGGCTCTTCCATTAATAACCAACTAAGAGCTTTTAAATCACCAAAGCCCAGAAAATAAAAAACCCCAAAACGGGGTTCTCTACAACCAATCCTTATGTTGCGCTAACTCCTGCATCCATGCAGTTTTATATATGGTAGCGGGGGCAGGATTTGAACCTACGACCTTCGGGTTATGAGCCCGACGAGCTACCAAGCTGCTCCACCCCGCGATTGATTTGGGGCATTATAGAGCATTCCCGGCATTTGGCAAGCCCTATTTCAATAAGCCATACCTAGCGCAGCTATTTTTCCCTGCGCGTAAGCGTCCAAAGCGTCAATTATCCCAGCATTGACACTGCCATCGCCACGCATTTCCACTAACCTGGCAAAATAATGTTCCAGCGTAATGCCCGCGCCCGCCTGAGAGCCAGTCAACCGATTTCGGCAAAATTCATGCCATTTTAACAAGCCATCGGCACTCAAGGTTTCCGGATAATTTCGGGCGCGGTATCTAAACAGCATGTCCGGCAAACGGCTATCGGTAAACTTAAACACCGATGCGGCCAATTGTTCGGGCGGCATCGCCCGGATCTTATCCATCTGTTTTTTATCGCTGTCGGAAAAAAATCCGCCGTTGTAAATGGCCAAATCGGGATCGCAATCTTGTTCACCGTAAGACTGCCCAGCAAACACCGCCGCCAATTTCTCAGTCAACCCCGTGCTTGCTTTAATTTTATCGATGTTGGCGTGACAGAGCTCCAAGTCTATATTCAAACGCTGCACATCATCCGGCCTAAGCACAGACACCGGCGCCAAAACCGGGCATTTATTGATGTGTACAGTTTTTAGCGGGATTCTTGCCATGCCTTCCGGCAGGTCGGCGGTTGCAGTAAAAATCCTTTGGCGAATGTCGTCAACAGACAAATCAAGCATCGGCCTCGGATCAACAGACAGATCGTAAACAATCACACCGTTAGTATTGGTCGGATGCTTGCACACAGGCAGCACCACCGCGAGACAGTTTTTGGCCGCCGAATACTTACCTGAAACATGCACAACCGGCTTAAAGCTGCCCAATTGCAGCAGCTTAAGTGCCTCGGCCTTGACCCGATGCCGCAATAAAAACTGATACAGTTTAGGCTGGGCTTGCTTGACCAGCTTGGCAATCGCCAGCGTGGCATAAACATCAGACAGCGCATCATGCGCCGCTTCGTGGGCTATATTATTAGCGACGGTCAGCTGATCTAACCTGAAACTGGGCTCGCCTTGCTCATTAGTCGGCCAAACGATGCCGTCTGGACGCAAAGCCCTGGCCGCCCGGAGTACATCAATCAAATCCCAGCGCGAATTGCCATTTTTCCATTCCCTCGCATAAGGATCGTAAAAATTACGGTACAAGCAATTGCGGGTGACTTCATCATCAAAACGAAGGCTGTTGTAACCCAAGGTACAGGTATTCGGCTGAGCCAATTGATGATGAATCAGACCGATAAACTCGGCCTCGCAAACACCTTTTTGCTCGGCCAGTTGCGGGGTAATGCCGGTAATTAAACAGGCATCGGGATGCGGGAGACAGTCTAGCGCCGGCTTGCAATAAACAACAAGCGGCTCATCGACCACGTTGAAATCAAAGTCGGTACGAAGTCCGGCAAACTGCACTGGCCGATCGCGCTTAGGATCGGTGCCGAAAGTTTCGTAATCGTGCCAATAAAAGGTTTGCATATATTCAGGCCACTAAACGCCTGCAATGATCAATTATGTACCGCCAAAGCCCTTAACACATCGGTACGGCTGACAATCCCGACCAGTTCATTATCCTGAAATACCGGAAAACTCCTGACCGTCGTCTGCTCGAACTTTTCCGCCAAATCGACAATACTGGACTCGGCATCCACACTGACAATATCGGTACTCATATAGTCGCCAACCTTGCCGCTCATGCTTTGGTTGTAAACCGTTTCCAGCACAATCCTCATCACATCTTTTTCAGAAAACATGCCCAATAAGTGGCCGCGTTGATCGACAACAGGCGCACCGGTAATTTTATGATCCAGCAATTGTTTGACCGCATCGACTACATTGGTATTCTCGGTAAGCGTAACCAATCTCTTCGACATGTAATCCGCGATAGCAATTTTCGCTAGCATAATGAACTCCTGCGTTATTTATTATTGTAATAATCCTAAGCTAAGACCCTTTATTTAAACCGGCTTCCGCTTCCAGTTTCTTTCTTTTATCACATTTTTCCACACAAACACAATCCGCATTATTTGCAGCGCCGCCGCAAGAACCCTTAATGGCGCGCCTGCCAAAAATAACGCCCACCGCCATAATGCCGACCACTAAAACCATAAACACAAACGTCACTAGAAAATAAACCATACATCACCTCGTAATTTTTTAAAGCTGACAATAAAAAAAAACGAGGAGCAGGCCGGGGCGTACTCCTCGTTTTATTTGATGCTTCAATCCCCAGAAAAAAAGGACATCAGGCTTGCTTATCCGCCAAAATCGTCCAGGAAGATATTTTCCGGCTCAACACCGTTATCCAGCAGCATCTTGATGACCGCCGAGTTCATCATTGGCGGCCCGCACATGTAAAACTCGCAATCTTCAGGTGCCGGATGGTTCTTAATGTATTCTTCAAACAATACATTATGGATAAAACCGGTATAACCGATCCAGTTGTCTTCCGGCAATGGGTCTGACAACGCCACATGCCATTCGAAATTGTCATTTTCCTTGGCCAGCATATCGAAATCTTCTACATAGAACATTTCGCGTTTGCTACGCGCGCCGTACCAGAACGTCATTTTACGCTTGGATTTTAACCGGCGTAACTGATCGAAGATATGCGAACGCATCGGCGCCATACCTGCGCCGCCGCCGATAAAGACCATTTCATTTTGCGTGCCTTTGGCGAAAAACTCACCGTAAGGCCCAGAAACAATACACTTATCGCCCGGTTTCAAGTTAAAGATAAACGAAGACATCACACCGGGCGGCACACTGTCAGGCGCACCCGGCGGCGGCGTCGCAATACGCACGTTCAACATGATTTCTTTTTCTTCAGGATAAGAAGCCATCGAATAAGCACGTAAGGTCGGTTCTTTTACCGTAGACACATAACGCCACAAATTGAACTTATTCCAATCGTCGCGGAAGCGTTCTGCAACATCGAAATCGCTGTATTTGGACACATGCGGAGGGCATTCAATTTGAATGTAACCGCCTGCCCGGTAATTGATTTCTTCGCCTTCCGGCAATTGCAGCACCAGTTCTTTAATAAAAGTGGCGACATTATGGTTCGATTTAACGGTACATTCCCATTTTTTGACGCCGAAGACATCGTCTTCAACTTCAATGTTCATGTTATGTTTGACCGAAACCTGGCAAGAAAGCCGCTCGCCTTCAGCCGCTTCACGCTTAGTGATATGGCTCAATTCAGTCGGCAAAATTTCGCCGCCACCAGAATGTACCTTCACCTTGCACTGGCCGCAAGTACCGCCGCCGCCGCAGGCCGAGGAAACGAACAAGCCGTTATCAGCCAACGCGGTTAATAGCTTAGAACCCGCAGGCACATGAATTTTCTTTTCATCATTGATCAGGATTTCAACATCGCCTTCCGCGACCAGTTTGCTTTTCGCACCGATAATCACAAACACCAGCGCAATCACAAAAGCCGTGAAAATAATAATCCCTAATAGAATTTCCAGCATTACACACCCTTCTTAAAGTTGGATTCCAGAGAAAGCCATGAAGCCAAGCGACATCAGACCCGCAGTAATAAAAGTAATGCCCAGACCTTGCAAACCGGCGGGAATATCACTGTATTTAAGTTTTTCGCGCACACCCGCCATGACCGTAATCGCCAGCGCCCAACCCAGGCCACTGCCGACACCGTAAGTGACGCTTTCGCCAAAATTATAGTCACGCTCAATCATGAACAAGCTGCCGCCAAGAATCGCGCAATTCACCGTAATTAACGGCAGGAACACACCCAAAGCGTGATACAAGGCCGGAAAGAATTTATCTAAAATCATTTCCAGAATTTGCACCAAGGCAGCAATCATGCCGATACAGCTTAACAACGCCAAAAAGCTTAAATCAACGCCAGTGATGCCCATCCAGGACAAGGCATCTTCTTTCAACAGCGTGTGATAAATAAGGTTATTAGCGGGAACGGTAATGGTTTGAACCACCATCACCGCAATACCCAAACCCATCGCGGTGGAAATTTTCTTCGATACCGCAATGAAGGTACACATGCCCAAAAAGAAGGACAGCGCCAGATTTTCAATGAAAACGGCCTTAACAAATAAACTGATATAAGCTTCCATTAGTGATGCCCTCCTTCACCATGAGCAATCGACATAATTTTGAATTCCGCTTGTTCAGCTTGTTTAGGTTTCCATTGGCGCACAGACCAGATGATCAAACCGATAATGAAGAACGCGCTAGGCGGCAACAACATCAAGCCATTAGGATCGTACCAGCCGCCGTCTTTAGTCAGCTTAAACACTTCGATACCCAATAATTTTCCCGAACCCAAGGTTTCCCTAAAAAAGGCAACGATAATCAAAATCAAGCTGTAACCCAAGCCGTTACCGATACCGTCCATAAAACTTTCCAACGGTGGATTTTTCATCGCATACGCTTCAGCGCGACCCATGACGATACAGTTGGTAATAATCAAGCCAACAAATACCGACAATTGCTTGCTGATTTCATAAGCAAACGCTTTCAAAATCTGATCGACCACAATAACCAGGGAAGCAATAATCGTCATCTGCACGATAATCCGGATGCTGCTGGGAATATGGTTACGAATCGAACTGATAGCGGCACTCGAACACGCCGTTACCGATGTCAGCGCCAGCGCCATAATCAGCGAAGTCGACATTTGCGAAGTGACCGCCAACGCCGAACAAATCCCCAAAACCTGCAAAGTAATGGGATTGTCATTGACCAGCGGAGTAGTTAAGACCTTTTTTGTTTCATCATTCAAAATATCACTCATGACTGAGCTCCTTTAACCGTTCTTACTTTAGCCAAATACGGTGCGAAGCCTTCCTTACTCATCCAGTATTTGACCAAATTGGTCACACCGGTACTGGTTAAGGTAGCGCCCGCAAGACCATCCACTTGATGCTGGGAACCCGGCTTGATACTATCGACCACGCCTTTAATCAAACTCAATGCCGGTTCTTCGCTCAAAGCGGCCTGCTCGGTTTCAGCATAAACTTTTTTGCCTTTCCACAGCGCACGCCAAGTAGGATTAACCACTTCACCGCCCAATCCAGGGGTTTCCGCTTGATCATAGAAGTTGATGCTTTGCACGGTTTGACCGTCTGGATCTACCGACAAAAAGCCGTACAGCGTTGACCATAAACCGTAACCGTTGACCGGCAGAATAATCGACTTAATGACGCCGTCTTCTTTAACCAAAAAGACTTTGGCGTATTTCGCCTTAAATCTAATATGGGCAATATCCTTATCCTTAGGGATCGTAACGCTTAACGCCGGGTCTTTTGCCGCTTTACGCTGATCGTACTCATTGGCATCCATATCTTCGACATAATCGCCAGTTTCCAGATCGACGATTTTAGCTTCGATTTTTTCGCTGAACGCCGAGTCAATATCGCTGCCGTCCTGCAGCAAACCCGCCACATCAAGAATATTTTTTTTCATGTCCAGTTCTTTGTTATGAACCTGAAACGGCTTTAACGCCACTGCAGAAAACGAAACCAGAACCGCACACACCAAACACAGCGCAACCGCAATCGCAATGGTTTTTTCCAAACTGTCGTTGCCTAAAGCAAGGATTTTATCCTTATAGACTTTGAACTTTTGGTAATGCTCACAACTATCCAGCTTGTCGCAAATTTTGTTGAATTGTTCGCATTTAAGCATGGCGTTTCATCCTTCTTCTGATATTGGCCTGAATGACAAAGTAGTCAATCGTAGGCGCGAACATGTTGGAAAATAGAATTGCCAGCATAATACCTTCCGGGAACGCCGGATTAACAACCCTGATTAATACCGTCATAACACCGACTAAACCACCGAACACCCAACGACCGGTATCGGTCATCGCCGCACTGACAGGATCG
>JBLRXA010000031.1:0-26155 GCA_047920955.1 Methylobacter sp.
CGAGGTGTCGATGCGGGCGGCGTTTATTGCGGTACAAAACGGCAAGCAGGTGGCGGTCTTGGTGCCGACCACCTTGCTGGCGCAACAGCATTACCAGAATTTTCGCGACCGTTTTGCCGACTGGCCGGTGCGGGTGGAAGTGCTGTCGCGTTTTGTCAGTGCCAAACAGCAAAAAGAAATTACCGACGATTTGGAACAAGGCAAGGTCGATATTGTCATCGGCACCCATAAGTTATTGTCGAAAGACATTAAATATCAAGCGTTGGGCTTGGTGGTTATCGACGAAGAACACCGTTTCGGCGTGACCCAAAAAGAGCATTTCAAAAAGCTGCGCAACGAGCTGGATATGCTGACGCTGACGGCAACGCCGATTCCGCGTACTTTAAATATGGCGATGTCGGGTTTGCGCGACATTTCCATTATCGCCAGCCCGCCGCCGAACCGTCATGCCATCAAAACTTTTATCAGCGAATGGATAGACGCGCAGGTTAGGGAAGCCTGTTTGCGCGAAATCAAGCGCGGCGGTCAGGTGTTTTTCTTGCATAACGATGTCAAGTCGATGGAAAAAATGGCTGGCGAACTAGAAACATTGGTGCCGGAAGCGCGCATTGAAATGGCGCACGGGCAAATGCCGGAACGCGAGCTAGAGCGCATCATGCTGGATTTTTATCACCAGCGTTTCAATTTGCTGCTGTGTTCGACCATTATCGAAAGCGGCATCGACATTCCCAGCGCCAATACCATCATCATCAACCGCGCCGATAAACTGGGTTTGGCGCAGTTGCATCAGTTGCGCGGCCGGGTCGGGCGCTCGCATCATCGGGCGTATGCTTATTTTATTACGCCGCCCAAAAGCGTATTGAGCAAAGACGCGATTAAACGGCTGGAAGCGGTCGAAGCGTCCGGCGATTTGGGCGCCGGTTTTATGCTGTCGTCGCACGATATGGAAATTCGCGGTGCGGGCGAACTGCTTGGCGACGACCAAAGCGGGCAAATCCAGGAAATCGGCTTTACCTTGTACACCGAGTTGCTGGAACGTGCGGTCAGCGCATTGAAATCGGGCAAACAGCCGGAACTCGATACGCCGATGGATAGAGGGCCGGAAGTCGATCTGCAAACGTCGGCGCTGATTCCGGAAGATTATCTGCCCGACATTCATGGCCGATTGGTATTGTACAAACGCATTTCCAATGCCCAAAACAAAGATGACTTGCGCGAGTTGCAGGTGGAAATGATCGACCGTTTCGGCCTGTTGCCGGAGCCGGTCAAAACGTTGTTCAGCGCCACTGAATTAAAGCAGCAGGCGGAAAAACTGGGCATCAAAAAAATAGAGGCCAATGCTGGCGGCGGGCGCATTATTTTTACCTCGACGCCGACTATCGATACCGAGCAGCTGATTTTGCTGATACAAACCCAGGCGCAGGTGTATAAATTCGACGGTGCCGATAAGCTACGCTTCATCCAGCCGTTTGAAACCACCGAGCAAAAACTGGCGTTTATTAGCGGCCTGCTCGACAAACTCACCCTAAAACCGGCGGTTAAAAAATGACAAGGTTAAAAATGATGCTAGCCATGCTGGCGCTTATTGGCGGCCAGGTTTTAGCGGAAGAAGGAGGCTATCAAGAAGAAGGAGGCTATCAAATAGAGCTGATCGCTTTTTCGCAGGCGATGCCTACCACTGAAGTGTTCGGGCAAACGACCAGCCAAATCAAGTGGCCGGGTGATTTGACTGAACTGGATGCCTATCACAAGCCGGATCATTTAGCCTTGGCGGACAGTTATACGGCATTGTCCAACGATTCAACGTATCGGCCTATGCTGCATCTGGCCTGGATTTCGCCGCTGAATGTGCCGGTGCATATACGCAGCGCCGACGGTAAGATGGATGGTTATATTCAATTGCAGCCGGGACAGGTTTTGCAATTACGGGTTGATGTGGAATTAAGCGCAGATTCGCTTGATGGGTCGGGGGTGGTTTACCGCTTAAATGAAAATCGCCCGGTTAAACCGGGTGAAATTTATTATCTGGATCATCCGAAATTTGGGCTTGTTGTCAGTGTTCAGGCTCAAGGATAAAGAGCAAAAACCACGGACTATGCTAATATTTTTAGCCTTTACCTTTGACGTTTGATAAAAATAAACCGGCTGAGTTGTTTTTAGCCCAATAATAACTGAGGAGTACTCATGAAGAGAAAAGATATAGTCCCGACAACTCAGGAGCGGGTCATGCGGGAAAACGATTTTATCGTTTCCAAAACTGATCTGACCGGACGCATTACCTACGGCAACGAGATTTTTATCGAATTTTCAGGGTATAGCGAGGAAGAGCTTTTGGGCAGCCAGCATAATATTATTCGCCATCCCGACATGCCGCGCGTGGTGTTTAAGTTGCTGTGGGATTATTTGGCGGAAGATAAGGAAATCTTTGCTTACGTTAAGAATATGTCAAAAGATGGTGGTTTTTACTGGGTGTTTACCCACGTTGCGCCGATGAAAGACAAAAATAAACAGAAAATCGGCTACAGCTCAGTGCGCCGTATGCCTAACCCTAAAGCCATTCCAATTGTGACCGATGTTTACCGGGCGATGTTGGATGCCGAGCGAAACGCAGGCCCTAAAGAGGCAATGGCGGCTTCGGGGGCAGTATTGGGCACTGTATTAAAAGATAAGGGCGTCACTTACGAGGAGCTGATCAATGTATTACAGTCGCTTTAAGAATAATGAATCTGCCGCCTTGGCAGTGGCTGCATTGTGCTGGCTTGGCGCGCTCGCTTATGGCTGGACGCTTTTGGTTTTAGCGGGCGCCGAAGCAACTGGCGTCATCATCCTGTCTTTATTAACTATTGGTTCGGTTTTATCGGTGTTGTGGTGGCGCGCGTCAAAATCAGTCGATCAGCAATTGATGAAAAAGTTGCTTGATGCCAGCCAAGAATGGCGGCAAGGTTCTGTCGATGTGCGCTTGACTTATATCGGCGGCAAACAGCGGCCGTTGCAACAGCTGGCTTGGGCACTGAATGACTTGATGGATCAAGTGGAAACGGCACAGGTCGATATGCATTATTCGATGGCTTATGTGACCTATGGCGACTTTAGCCGTAAAAGCTACCCGCAAGGCCTGCATGGCGGTTTTGCGACTGCCTTAAAGCAACTTAACGGCGTGGCCAAGACCTTGTCGGCCACCACTGGCGGCATCACCGAATTGATGAACGCGATTGCCGAAGGTAATTTTGACAAAAAAGTGGTTATTAATGTTGACGGCGAATACCGCCTTGCGATAGAGCACGCTATGCAGGCCATGCAAACCATGCAGGCGATGCTGGGCGATATTGGCAAAGTCATGGGCGGTGTTGCCCAAGGCGACATTAGCCGACGGGTTCAAGCCGAAGGCCGTGGCGATCTCCGACGGTTAAAAGATGACATTAATTTGTCGCTGGATGCTTTAGGCAGTTTGGATGACATCTCCATTATTGCCAGCGCCTTATCCCAAGGCGATCTGACCCAGACCATCAACAAAAACTATCCAGGTACGTTTGGTGCGGTGATTACCGGCATGAACGGCACGGTGGAAAACCTTAGGGAACTGGTGGGGGATATAAAGGAGTCCACTAACAGTATTAATATGGCAGCCAAAGAAATTGCCTCAGGTAACAACGACTTGTCGCACCGCACCGAAGAGCAGGCGGCCAGCCTGCAAGAAACTGCCGCCAGCATGGGCGAGTTGACGGCCACCGTACAGCAAAATGCCAAAAGTGCGCAATACGCCAACCAGCTTGCTGTCGGCGCAACCGATATTGCCGGTAAAGGTGTTGCCGTGGTTGACCGGGTGGTCACGACAATGGAAGACATCAATGAATCCTCGCGCAAGATTGTCGACATTATTACCGTGATTGACAGTATTGCGTTCCAGACCAATATTTTGGCGCTCAATGCCGCCGTCGAAGCGGCGCGCGCCGGTGAGCAGGGGCGCGGTTTTGCCGTGGTGGCCGGTGAAGTGCGTAATCTGGCGCAACGTGCCGCCGCCGCTGCCGGGGAAATCAAAAGCCTGATTGGCGATTCGGTGGAAAAGGTTGAGGACGGCACCAAACTGGTTGCCCAAGCGGGGAAAACCATGGAGGAAATTGTCGGCGCGATTCGCGGCGTGACTAACATCATGTCCCAAATCAGAGCCGCCTCAGTTGAGCAAACATCCGGCATCGAACAGGTCAATCAGGCGATTGGGCAAATGGACGAAGTGACCCAACAAAATGCCGCCCTCGTTGAGGAGGCCGCCGCCGCAGCGGAATTGCTGGAAGAACAGGCGCAAAATCTGTCGGTAACCGTGAGCCGTTTTACCGTCGATAACAGTTCGGACGATTTCTAAAAATAGGTAGAGGATGTCTGCGGTTAAAATTTTTTTAATGCGTGTTCAGGTTATAATGGCCGCCGATTACTAAGCCCTGGCCAATTGTCCCGGGCTTTTTTATTTATTACAAAGTGGCCAGGCAGCGCCGTTTTTTCCATAAAATCAAGAAACGGAGGGTTGGCCTCAGTGATTTTTTGCATGAGTTGACATTTAAAAAATATGACACAAAAACTTTATATTCAAACCAACGGCTGTCAGATGAACGAGTACGATTCCGACAAAATGCGGGATGTGCTGGGCGCCTCACATGGCTTTGAATTGATTGATGACCCCAAACAAGCCGATGTGCTACTGCTAAATACCTGTTCGATACGCGAAAAAGCGCAGGAAAAAGTGTTTTCGGCCTTGGGCAAATGGCGCAAAATTAAAGACAAGCGCCCCGATGTGATTATCGGCGTTGGCGGCTGTGTCGCCAGCCAGGAAGGCGCAGCCATCCAAAAGCGCGCCCCGTTCGTGGATATTGTGTTTGGCCCGCAAACCCTGCACCGTCTGCCGCAGTTGCTCGACCAGGCGCGTAGCCAGCACAAACCCGTGGTCGATGTCTCCTTCCCTGAAATAGAAAAATTCGATGCGCTGCCTGAACCCCGCGCTGAAGGCCCGAAAGCCTTTGTTTCGGTGATGGAAGGTTGCAGCAAATATTGCACCTTTTGCGTAGTGCCTTACACGCGCGGCGAAGAAATCAGCCGCCCGCTGGATGATGTGATTGCTGAAATCACCTCGCTGGCCAAACAAGGCGTTAGAGAAATCAATCTGTTGGGACAAAATGTCAACGCCTATCGCGGCGAAATGGACGATGGCGACATCGCCGATTTTGCTTTGTTGCTGCATTATGTGGCGGCGGTTGACGGCATCGACCGTATTCGCTTTACCACCTCGCATCCGATGGAATTTACCGATGCCTTGATTGAGGCTTTCGCCGAAATTCCGCAACTGGTTGACCATCTGCATTTGCCGGTACAAAGCGGCAGCAATCACATTTTAAAAATGATGAAGCGCGGCCATACGCGTGCCGATTACATTGAAATCATCCGTAAGTTGCGCGCAGTGCGGCCTAATATTTATCTGTCCTCGGATTTTATTATCGGCTTCCCGGGTGAAACCGATGCCGAGTTTGAAGAAACCATGGCGTTCATCGAAGAAATTGGTTTTGATTTGTCTTTTAGTTTTGTTTACAGCCAGCGTCCCGGAACGCCGGCAGCCGAGTTGCCGGATGATGTGCCGGCGGAGGTCAAAAAACAGCGCCTGGAGCGTTTTCAAAATCGTATTAACGAGATGACTGCGGCGATTTCACAAAGCATGATTGGCACTGTGCAAACGGTGTTGGTGGAAGGCCAATCGAAAAAGAACCCGCTGCAAATGCAGGGCAGAACCGAAAATAACCGGGTGGTTAATTTTATCGGCCATCCTCGCTTAGCCGGACAATTTGTCGATGTGCTGATTGCCGAGGCGCTGCCCAATTCTTTACGCGGCCGAATGGTCGATATTTCTCATGACACAGCTGGCATTGGCTCTACTCTATGATTTCACAGGAAATTTCTTTAAGTCCCGCCGATAACGACCGCTTGTCTAATTTGTGCGGTCAATTCGATGCGCATTTGCGCCAGATTGAATCGCGCCTGCAGGTTGAAATTGCCAATCGCGGCAATCAATTCAGAGTGACCGGTTTGGATAATTCGGTTAAGGCGGCCTGCGCGGTGATGCAGACTTTGTTTGACAGCACTGAAAAAGAACAACTGACGTCTGAACTGGTGCATTTAGCGATGCAGGATGCGTCGATTGATGAGCTGCTGGAGATACCGGCAGCGAATGGCCAAGCTATCAGCATCAAAACCAAATGCGGCATGATTCGCGGGCGCGGCATTAATCAGCAGGATTATCTGCGCAAAATCATGAGCCATGATATTAACTTCGGCGTCGGCCCTGCCGGCACCGGCAAGACTTATCTGGCGGTTGCTTGCGCCATTGAAGCCCTGCAAAGCGAAAAGGTCAGGAAAATTATTCTGGTGCGTCCGGCCGTCGAAGCCGGTGAAAAATTGGGCTTTTTGCCGGGCGATATGGCGCAAAAAGTCGACCCGTATTTGCGGCCTTTGTATGATGCGCTGTACGACATGCTCGGTTTTGAGCGGGTCGAAAAAATGATTGATAAAGGCATTATCGAGGTTGCGCCGCTGGCCTTCATGCGCGGACGGACACTGAATGATGCCTTTATTATTCTGGACGAAGCGCAAAACACCACGGTCGAGCAGATCAAAATGTTCCTGACCCGCGTCGGTTTCGGTTCCACGGCGGTGGTGACCGGGGATGTTACCCAAATCGATTTGCCGTCCGAAAAAATGTCAGGGTTGCGCCATGTGCTTGAGGTGCTGAAAAACGTCGAGGGTATCAGCTTTACCTTTTTCCATGCGCGTGATGTGGTCAGGCATCCTCTGGTGCAACGCATTGTTTATGCTTACGAAGCCTACGAGAAAGAACATAAGGCCGCGTCGTGAATGACATAGAAATCCAGAGGGTTTTTGCCTCCCAAGGCCAGCCGGATCAACAGCAAATTCAGCTTTGGATCGACACGGCGTTGGACGATGTCGAGCAGGACACTGAAATTGTGGTGCGCATTGTCGATGAACAGGAAAGCGCTGAATTGAACCAACAGTATCGCCACAAAGCTGGCGCCACCAATATCCTCAGCTTTCCGGTCGAAGTGCCTGACGGCATCGAGCTGAATTTGCTCGGCGATTTGGTTATCTGTGCGCCGGTATTGGAACGCGAGGCAAAAGAACAAGGCAAATTGTTAACGCACCATTGGGCACATATCCTTGTGCATGGCATACTGCATTTGCTGGGCTATGACCACATCGACGAAGCGGAAGCCGAGTTGATGGAAGCCAAAGAAATAGCCATTTTAAACAAATTACACATCAATAACCCCTATATTGAGGCAATAAACACATGAGTGATGAACAACCCCCCAGTAGACACTCCCCGCAGAGAAGTTGGGTCGAAAAGATTAGCCACTTACTGACAGGGGAGCCGCAAGACATTGAGGATTTGCTGGAAATATTAAGGGAGGCGCGGGAAAAGCGCCTATTAGACACCGATGCCTTGTCGATGATTGAAGGCGTGTTGCAGGTGTCGCAAATGCGGGTCAGGGATATTATGATCCCCCGCATCCAAATGGTTGTCCTGCCCAAAGATGCCGAACTGGAAACTATCATGCCGCTGGTGTGCGAATTCGGTCATTCACGTTATCCGGTCATCGACGGTGACCGCAGCAAGGTGGTCGGCGTGTTGCTGGCCAAAGACTTGCTGACCCGCATTCTGGACAACAAAACTATGAAAGTGCATGAAATAATGCGCCCCTCCTGCATTGTGCCGGAAAGCAAACGGTTGAATGTATTGCTGAAAGAATTGCGTACCAACGGCAACCACATGGCCATTGTCGTTGATGAATACGGCCAATCGGCAGGCCTGGTCACCATTGAAGATGTGTTAGAGCAAATCGTCGGTGAGATTGAAGACGAGCACGACGAGCATGAAGACGAAGGCTATATTTTTCAGCGCAATAGCCATGAATATATCATTAAGGCGCTAACGCCTATCGACGAATTCGACGACTATTTTTCCACCCATCTGGCAACCGATGAATACGATACCATCGGCGGCTTTATCGTCAGCCAGCTGGAACACATGCCCAAAAAAGGCGAAAGTTTAGTAGTCGACGCCATGAAATTTGAAGTTATCCGGGCAGATAGCCGCCGTGTGCATTTGCTGAAACTGAAAATAATGGAGTAGACTATTGTCCACGAAAGGCACTTTGTGTGTCTTTCGTGGATAAAATATCCTCCAGCCCTAATCGTATTTGATGTATTTAAAGCGTGGATCGTCCGGTGTGCCCTCCAGTGCGCCGCCTTCCTTGCCGGGCTGCCAGGCAATCACCTCCTCGATTTTTCGCGCCAGTTCAAAATCTTTGTTGGTAATACCTTTGGCCGCATGGTTCATCAGTTTAACGATGACAAAAGCGTAAGAAACAGTCAGATCGGGATGATGAAAGGCCGCCTCGGCCAAATGCCCGACGGTATTAACCACCATCAGCGTCGCTTTCCAGCCGCTGGTTTTGTATTTGCGGCGGATCCAGCCGTTTTCCAAATACCAGTGCGGCAATTCTTCTTTCAGTCGCAGTTCGACTTCTTCGTCAGAATAAGTTTCTTCGTGTGTGCGTTGTCTCCAACTCATAAATCACCTCGTTGGTTTGTGTGTAAGGGCGGAATACTTTAGTTTTCCGGTTCCAAATGCGCGGCGTTGCAGCCCTGTTGATAGAAAAACAAAGAAGGCGCAAACGGCGTCACGTCAATGGTCAAACTGGTTTTCTGTTGGAAGTCTGCAATGCGCTTGGCTACGCTGTTACGGAAATTATCGGACAATTGCCTGCTCAATTTTTCTTGCGCCTCATCGGCGCCCAACGAAAACGGATCTTCAGCCAGATTGGTTGCATTAATGGCGTCTTGCAAGGCATCTGTTGAGAGATGCTGAATCTCATTTTCAAAGTCGGCGAAAATCTCCGGCCCTTGTTCGCGTTTAATGCGCTCTATATCATCCGGATAGGCATAGACAAGAAACACGCCTTTAGCGCCTTGAAAATCATTCTTGCAAACACCGCCATCCATGACCCTGACTAGGCCGAGTGTTTTGTCGCCCTTAATCCGGGTCATCGGTGGGTTTTGGCCGGAACCTTGTCCTGCTTGCTCGATGATTGCGGGCAAGGTGTCGGTAGCGGCTTCGGTGTCTTTCTTAACCTCCTGGGTTGAACAGGCGGTCAGCGTTAGCAATGCCATGCTAAACAAAAGGTGTCTGTTTGTTTTCATAAATTAGACCGTGTTGTTGACTGAGATTGCGGCATTGTAAGCGTTAAAGAAAGTCATGGGCTAAAAAATATCGGCGACGAATAACAACACTACGCATGATGACCGATAAACAAGTTTTTCGAGCTAATTAAAATTTCGCTTTACAAGCTGCTTATAAGTCATTAAAAAGTGAGTTTTTTAAGGTTGGATTAATTTACCATTTATGAAAGACGTTAAACCCGTATCAGATAAACCTGCACCCGAAATAAGTACCGGAACAATGAAAGATGATGTCGACCTTGATATTGACGGCCTTGACTTGGGTAGCGACTATATAGCACTCCCGAGTGAAAGCGAGAGTGCCGCAAAAAAAATGGCGGCTCGTAGAAAAATCGAGCTGTATTGGGAGAAAAAACGCTTACAGGAACAACTGGGCGAATTCTATGACGAAGATATTGATTTTTAAGTTTTTTACTCAGACTGCAAAATAAATACCCTACGTTCTCACGCGTTGTCGTCATTCCGACAGATACTTAGCCAACCTTAGGCGAGAAACTGGCCGATAGGCAGACCTTCCAAGTTTTTTGCTGGAGCCGCTCCCAGCAGCTCCAGCACTTCCGCCATCCGTGCTCCATGCTGTCAATCCGAGACCCAATCATGACCGACCAACCATTAACCTCTTCCCGCGCCGCCTTTGAAAATAGCATTGCTGTATTGAGCCTGCTCGGTATCGGCGCTTATCTGCTGTTGCGCTATGCGCTTGAACTAGGCCATGAAATCTACACGCTATCATTAAATACCGCCTTAAACTCAATGGCCGCTGAACTTTACCGGGGACAGGCCGTGGTTGCGCTGGAATTGGTGCAACTGCCGCTGCTTGCGGTATTGCTGCTGGGCGGCATTCCCTTGCTCTATCAGCTCATAATAAAATTTTTTCACGGCGATTTTGGCGCCGATTTGCTCGCGGGTCTGTCCATCGTGACCGCCGTTTTGCTGGGCGAATATCTGGCGGGAAGTTTGGTGGTGCTGATGCTGTCCGGCGGCGTGGTGCTGGAAACCTACGCCGTGCGCAAGGCCTCGTCGGTACTGGAAGCCTTGGCTAAACGGATGCCGTCGCTTGCGCATCGAAAATCCGGCGACCAGCTCAGCGACATTGGCACCGGCGAGGTCGTTATCGGCGACACTTTGTTGATACTGCCGCATGAAATCTGCCCGGTTGACGGCACTGTGCTCGAAGGTTCTAGCACGATGGACGAATCCTATCTGACCGGCGAGCCGTATATGATGTCGAAAGTCAGCGGTTCGCAAGTGCTGTCCGGCGCGATTAACGGCGATTCGGCCTTGACTATCCGCGCCGACAAACTGGCTATCGATTCGCGTTATGCCAAGATTATGGAGGTGATGAAGTCATCCGAACAGTATCGCCCGAACATCAGGCGGCTGGGCGACCAGTTGGGCGCGCTGTACACGCCGCTGGCGGTGATTATCGCCTTGGCTGCCTGGGCGATGAGTGGCGACGTGGTGCGCTTTCTGGCGGTGTTGGTGATCGCTACGCCGTGTCCGCTATTGATTGGCATTCCGGTGACCATTATTAGCTCGATTTCGTTGGCTGCGCGGCGGGAAATCATCATCAAGAATCCGGCCATTTTGGAAACCATCGGCACCTGCCGCACGGCGATTTTTGACAAGACCGGCACCCTAACTTATGGCCGCCCGTCCTTGACCGCACTGGTTCCGGCTACCGGCCATAACGAACAGGCCGTATTGACTTTAATCGCCAGTTTGGAACGATATTCCAAGCATCCGCTAGCGCGTGCGATTATGGCAGCGGCGGATAAATCGACGCTAACGCTATTAAGCGTGACCCATATCACCGAATTGCCGGGGGAAGGGCTTAAAGGCAATGTCGCGGGCAAGCAGGTGCAAATCACCAGCCGCAAAAATTGTCTGGAACAACACCCGGATTTTGCCGATCTATTGCCGCCTATCACTGGCGGTCTGGAATGTGTGGCGCTGATTGACGGCGCTTACGCGGCAACCTTGCAATTTCGCGACGAGGTGCGTACCGACAGCTCATCCTTTATCAATCACCTAAAGCCCAGTCATTTGTTCGACAAGGTGATGCTGGTGTCCGGCGACCGCGAATCGGAAGTGCGTTTTTTGGCCGAACAAGTCGGCATCGAACACGTTTATTTTAGCCAAAGCCCGGAGCAAAAACTGGAACTGGTGCGGCATGAAACCAAAGCCGCGAAAACCGTATATTTGGGCGACGGCATTAACGACGCCCCGGCGCTGATGGCGGCGACCATCGGCATCGCTTTCGGCCAGAACAGCGACATTACCGGCGAATCGGCGGATGCGGTGATCATGGACAGCTCGCTGTTAAAAGTCGATGAGCTGTTTCATATTGGCGAACGGATGCGTAAAATTGCGCTGCAAAGCGCGGTGGGCGGTATGGCGTTGAGTCTGGTCGGCATGGGTTTTGCCGGTTTGGGCTATCTGACCCCGGTAGCCGGAGCCATCACCCAGGAAATTATTGATGTATTGGCGGTATTGAATGCTTTGAGGGCGGCAATACCGCCAAAATCGTTGTCGGACTTTTAAACAAGGACAACTCATGTTAGCGCATCATTTTGAAAAACACCGGACGCACCGTATCGGCTGGCTGCGTGCCGCCGTGCTCGGCGCCAACGACGGCATCGTTTCTACCGCCAGTCTCATCGTCGGCATTGCCGCCTCTGATGCCGCACATAACGACATCGTGCTGGCCGGTGTGGCCGGTCTGGTTGCAGGAGCCATGTCGATGGCAGCGGGTGAATATGTCTCGGTCAGTTCCCAAGCCGATACCGAACAGGCCGATTTAAAGCGTGAGCGCAAAGAACTGGACGAAGACGCCCATCATGAGCACAAGGAACTGGCCGCGATTTATGTGTCACGCGGACTTGATCCGGTGCTGACCCGGCAAGTTGCAGAACAATTGATGAACCATGATGCACTGGGCGCACATGCCCGCGACGAACTGGGTATTTCTGCCACAGGCGCTGCCAGGCCGATACAGGCGGCGCTAACCTCGGCAGCCACCTTTGCGGTGGGCGCCGCATTGCCTTTATTGATTGTGGTGTGGGCGCCAGTGGCCGATTTGATTGTGCTGGTGTCATCGGCCTCCTTGTTGTTTTTAATCATGCTGGGCCTGTTGGCGGCCTATACCGGCGGCTCAGGCATGATTAAAAGCGCGCTGCGTGTCGCTTTTTGGGGCGCGTTGGCGATGGGTTTGACCGCTGCTGTCGGCGCCTTTTTTGGCACCGTCGTTTAGCCTTGTGAACTGGCAGGTTTACATCATCCTGTGCAGCGATGAGTCGCTGTACACCGGCATCAGCAATGATGTCGTGCGCCGTTTTAAGCAACATGAAAATAAACAGGGCGCCAAATATTTTCGCGCCCGGCAGCCCAAGCAGTTGGTCTATGTTGAAACCGGCCATGACCGCCGTTCCGCCAGCAAACGGGAATGCGCGATAAAAAAACTACCCCGGCTTGAGAAATTGCAACTGCTGGCGGCCGAGAGCAATCAGGCCAGCGCTTTTGTATCGTAGTGCGTTCGTGGGAACGACGCCCACGTCGCGATTAACGCAAACCGGTTACCCACTTAAGCCGGGAACGCCGAGCCCCAGCTCGGCAATATTAATCATTAAGGGTACTCGCCAAGCTGGGGCTTGGCGTTCCCAGCCACTTGCTTAAAACTGTCCCGGCTTAAGTGGGTAACCCGCAAACCATCACCGCCGCAACCTAAGCGCCACTTCCCCCCATCTGCTATCATTAGCATCCGAATCACGGCAGTTCGCCGTCAACATGAAAGAGTCCTTGTGAATACTGCAAAATTTTCCTCCCTAGCTTTAAAACCCGCCCTGCTTGAAAACATAGAATCCCTGGGCTACTCCCATTTAACGCCGATTCAGGCGGAAAGCCTGCCGCATATTCTTGAGGGTCGGGATGTCATCGCGCAAGCCAAAACCGGCAGCGGCAAGACCGCCGCTTTCGGCATCGGCCTGTTGTCCAAGTTGGATTTGAACAGCTTTAGAGTTCAGGCGATGGTGGTGTGCCCAACCCGCGAACTGGCCGACCAAGTTTGCAAAGAAATCCGCCGATTGGCGCGTTTTACCCAAAACATAAAAGTGCTGACTTTGTGCGGCGGCGTGCCTTTCGGGCCGCAGCTGGGTTCGCTTGAACATGGTGTCCATATCGTCGTCGGCACACCGGGGCGCTTGCAGGAGCATTTGCGCAAACGCAGCCTGCGCCTGAGCAACTTGAAAGTGCTGGTGCTGGATGAAGCCGACCGGATGCTGGACATGGGCTTTGAAGAAGCCATCAGCGATGTCATTTCCTACGCGCCGACGCACCGGCAAACCTTGCTGTTTTCGGCGACTTATACCGATCCTATCCGGGAAATCAGCCAAAAATTCCAGTTCAAGCCGGTTTCGGTCAGCATTGAAAGCAGCCACCACGACAGCGATATTGAACAGCATTTTTATCAGGTCGAAAAAGGCAAACGCATCAACGCGTTGGGTTATCTGTTGGCTTATCACCGCCCTGAATCTACTGTGGTTTTTTGCAACACCAAACGCGATTGTCAGGATGTCGCCAGCACTTTGGAAAACAGCGGTTTTTCGGTGCAGGCTTTACATGGCGATTTGGAACAAAAACACCGCGATCAAGTGTTAGTGCGTTTCGCCAATAAGAGTTGTTCGGTGCTGGTGGCGACCGATGTGGCCGCACGCGGTTTGGACATAAAGGACATGCAGGCGGTGATTAATTACGATTTGCCGTGGGATGCGGAAATTTATGTGCATCGGATTGGCCGCACCGGCCGCGCCGGTAAAAAAGGACTGGCGCTCAGTTTATGCACCGAACAGGAATTGAACCGGGTTAAAGCCATTGAGGACTATCAAAACACCTCCGCCAAATGGGACGAAGTCGCGCCTTTTCAGCTGAGTTATGAACAGCGTTTTGAGCCGCCGATGGTGACCTTGTGGATAGATGGCGGGCGCAAAAACAAAGTGCGGCCGGGCGATATATTAGGCGCGTTAACCGGCGATGCTGGAATTGCCGGTAGCGAAGTCGGCAAAATCGATATTTTTGATGCCCATGCTTATGTTGCCATCAAGCGCGGCAGTGCCGATAAAGCCTTGGCTTGCTTGCGCAACGGCAGGATCAAAGGGCGCAATTTTAATGTGCATAAATCGCAGTGGGCCTAGTGCCCAGTTAAACCTTGAAATAGGCCGGAATTTCCTGTGGCATTCCGCCTATTCAATAGGCCAGCCAGGTTTTAAAACCTCGAAGGTCTGCTTATCGGCAGCCCGTAGAGACTTATATATAACGCTGGGCGGATGATCTTGGGCGGCAAAAAAAAGTCCGCGAAAATCACGAAAGCCACGAAAATTTGGTGTTTTTTTTCGTGGCTTTGAGGAAGGCTACGCCAGTTGGTTGGCCGGGCTAAGAACGCGCATTGCCGGTGTCCGGCGGCGAGCGGTAATCAGGAATATTTTATGGTAAATAAGATTCCCATTTTGTTGAAAAAATTTTTCTTGTCTGCCGGTTTGTGCGGCGTTTTATTGGCGGTGTTGCCCGCTTTAAGTTATGCCGATGCGGCTGCCTTGGGTGCAGCCGAAGACTTTGGCGTGGACGTAAAAAATGTGCAGATTTATAGTCATGGCGATGGCTATGTATTGTCTGCGGATATTGTTTACCGATTGAGTGCGAGTGCGATGGAGGCGCTGCAGAACGGTGTGACGTTGTTTTGGGATGTGCAGGTTAAAACGCTGCAACAGCGCGATTATGTGTGGGATAAGGTGTTGGTTGATAACACTATCCGCTACCGTATTCAATATCATGCGCTACTCAATATGTATCGGGTCAGGAAGGAGGGCGGCGAGTTGTTGAATTTTTCTACCTTGCCTATGGCGCTGGATGCGATGTCGGCTATTCGTGACTTTCGGGTGATGGATAAGGCGTCTTATGGGCAGGATAAACGTTATGCTGTCGGTATTAAGGTGACGTTGGATCGGGGCGCGTTGCCGCTGCCACTCAGACCGATAGCCTATGTTAATCCTCAGTGGTATATATCGAGCAATTGGACGTTATGGCCTTTAATAAAATAAAACCCCCTATCAGCCTGTCTGTGCTGATCCTGTTCGGCTTGATTTTGCTGCTGTTGCAGTTGATGAGTTCGGCGACGCAGGAATCCTCGCAGTTGAGCGAGATGTATTCATGGCTGCTGTTGGTCAACGCGCTGGGCTCGGTGGTGTTGTTGGGTCTGGTTGGCGCTAACATTTATTCGCTGGCGCGGCAGTTAAAAAAACGCGAGGCCGGTTCACGGCTGACGACGCGCATGGTGTCGCTGTTTGTGGTGCTGGCGTTGGCGCCCGCCGCGATTGTGTTTTATTTTTCCATGCAGTTTCTGCATCAGGGTATCGACAGCTGGTTTAATGTGGAAATAGACCGGGCGATGGAAGACGCGCTGGAGCTAAGCCAGGCGGCTTTGGATCAAAGGATGCGCTGGCATTTGAAACAAACCCAGCAATTGACGCCGAAGTTGGTGGAATCGCCGGATACGTTGGCGGCACTGGAAATGGAGAATTTGCGCGGGTTGTCCGGGGCGTCGGAGATGACGCTGTTTTCGCGGCAGGGGCGGATTATCGCGTCCAGCAGCATCAACCCCAGCGACATTTTGCCGAGCCTGCCCGATGAGCATACTTGGTTGCAGGCGCGGCAGCGGTCGGAGTTTGCGGCGTTGGCGCCGGTGCATGATGACCAGCTGATGATTCGGGTTATCGTCACGGTGAAGGCGCAGGAGGTGCAATATTTGCAGGCCTTGTATCCGGTGCCGATCCGGATTGCCGATTTGGCCGATTCGGTGGAATTCGCTTTTGTGCGCTATCAGGAGATGAATTTTTTGCGGCACTCGTTAAAGCTGAGCTTCTCGCTGGCCTTGTCGTTGGTGCTGTTGATGAGTTTGCTGGCGGCGATTTGGGTGGCGTTTATCAGCATCCGTAACATCGTTGCGCCGGTAAAGGAGCTGGTTAAGGGGACGCAGGCCGTGGCTTCGGGGCATTATGACCAGGAACTGCCGGTGATTGCCCAGGATGATTTAGGCTTTCTGGTGGAGTCGTTTAATGAAATGACGCACCGTATCGCCCGGGCCAGCGATGAAACCCGCAGGGCCGGTATTGAGGTGGAAAATCAGCGCGCTTATTTGGAAACGATATTGGCGAATTTAACTGCCGGGGTCATCAGTTTTGATGCGGCGCATAAGATACGCACGGCGAATCAGGCGGCTTACCGGATTTTTCATATCCATGTGAATCAGTTTGTCGGACGGACGTTGTTGGAGTTGGTCGAAAGCTATGCGGAATTGGCGGAGCCGCTAAAATCGATTCAGCGTCTGCTGGAACAGGCTGATGATGTGTGGCAGCAGCGGATTGCGTTTTTGGGGCCGAATGGGCGGCAGGAATTGCTGTGCCGGGGGACGCCGCTGTTTTCCCAAGAAGGGCAAAGGGTCGGCGCAGTGGTGGTTTTTGATGATGTGACCGATTTGATCCAGGCACAAAAAAATGCCGCCTGGGGCGAGGTGGCGCGGCGTTTGGCGCATGAAATCAAAAATCCGTTAACGCCGATACAGTTGTCGGCAGAGCGGCTGCAGCACAAGCTGGCGGAAAAACTGGCGGGTGCCGATGCGGAGATGTTGCAGCGTTCGACCACGACCATTGTGCAGCAGGTTGAGGCGATGAAGGAAATGGTCGATGATTTTTCCGAATACGCCAAGCCGTCGAAAAAACAGACGGCGGCTATCGATCTGCCGGCTTTGGTGCAGGAAGTGTTGGCGCTTTATGTGTTAAAGTCAGGGGTTAAATTTAAGGTCGATTATGACGACGGCGCTTTGTTGATGGTTAAGGGCGACCCGGTTAGCATCCGGCAGGTGTTGCATAATCTGATAAAAAATGCGCTGGAAGCGATAGGCGTCAAGGGCTTGATTGCAATAAACCTGCACCGGGTGTTAAAAAATAATACCGATTTTATCGAAATAGCACTCTACGATGACGGGCCGGGCATTAAGGACGAGCAGCTTGAGCAAATTTTTGAACCTTATGTGACGACTAAAGTGCGGGGGACTGGCTTGGGCTTGGCGATAGTCAAAAAAATAATCGAGGAACATGGCGGTGCGATTTGGGTCGACACCAGCCATAAGGTGGGGGCTGGCTTTATTATCCAGCTTCCCAGCGTGTAATTTTTAAGGTGCCGTAAAAAATATGAATGTACATACACCGCGTGTATTAGTTGTCGATGATGAGCCGGATATTCGGCGTTTGGTTTGTGAAATTTTGGAAGATGAAGGCTACCAGGTGGCGGCAGCAGAGAATGCCACTGTTGCCAGAGCGTTAAAAAAATCCACGTTGCCGAATTTGATTCTGCTGGATATTTGGATGCCGGATACCGATGGCATCACGTTGTTGAAAGAATGGGTGGCTGAAGAGGCTATGTTGTGTCCGGTGGTGATGATGTCGGGGCACGGCTCGGTCGAGGCTGCGGTTGAAGCGACCCGGTTGGGGGCTTACGACTTTTTGGAAAAGCCGTTGTCGCTGGCGAAATTGTTATTAATCGTGGAGCGGGCACTGGAAGCGAGCAGCCTGCAACTAGAAAATGCCGGGCTTAAACAGCAGCTGGCCGCCGATATTGAGCCGGTGGGCAAGAGTGCCACGGTTGCCAGGCTCAAAGACCAATTGAAACGCTTGGCCCAGCATGATGCCCGCGTGTTGTTTGTTGGCGAGGCCGGTGTCGGCAAAGAAATGTATGCCCGCTATTTGCACAATAACAGCGCGCATCGGGACGGCCCTTTTGTCGATGTCGCGGTCGGCAGCATATCGCCGGAAAATTCGGCGGTGGAGTTTTTCGGCAAAGAGGATGCGGGCAAGGTTTATCCGGGCTTGTTAGAACGTGCGCACAAGGGAACCTTATTTTTAGGTGAAATAGGCGGCATGGATAAAGAAACCCAGCTCAGGCTGTTAGGCGCACTAGAGTCCAGTTCTTTTCTTCGTGTGGGTGGTAGCGAATCGGTGCGCGTCGATGTGCGGGTGGTGGCATCAACCCGCGTGGCGCTGGATGGAGAGGTTAAGGCGGGGCGTTTCCGGCAGGAGTTGTATTATCTGCTCAATGAAGTCTCGCTCGAAATCCAGCCGCTACGTGAGCACAGCGAGGATGTGCCGGGATTGCTGAGTTTTTATGTCGATTATTTTGTCAGTCAGGATAAATTGGCTTTTCGTAAATTTTCGATGGCGGCGCAAAATTTCCTGCGCAATTACAGCTGGCGCGGCAATGTGCGGGAATTGAAAAATCTGGTGCAACGCTTGATGATTTTGGGCGCAGGTGAAGAAATAGAGCTGGATGAGGTCAAAACAGCATTAGGTTCAGTGATTGGCGATGTCGCTGTCGACCATGCGGTGCCGGAGTTTTTTAATTTGCCGTTGAAAGAAGCGCGGGATCATTTTGAAAAAGCCTATCTGGAATATCATTTTGAGCAAACCGGCGGCAGTGTGGCAAAGCTGTCGGCCGCTGTAGGGATGGAGCGCACCCATCTTTATCGCAAGTTGCACTCTTTGAATATAAAGTTATAAGTGTCGGCGAATCGCTTGAGTTTTGACATCCTCCCCCAGCTAAAGCAAGGGGATTCCTGATGACTCAGGAGTGAGTATGTATCGCTACTGCCCACTGGTTTCTGCTGCTGACGGCATTACTGCACCGTTCACTTCACAGACTAGCCCCGTCAGCCCGACGGTTGTTTATATTTTTTAAGCGGTTATTCAAGACCTCACACTTGTTGCTTGGTTATCGCTGAAAGTGAATTTGAAGCCTTTTAAAACTTAACTTGCCGTCATTGAGAGAGCCGACAGCGTCCTCTGGTAGCGGTTTTGAGTATAACTAAAAGCGTTGCACTAAACAACATGCTAAACCCTTTTGGGGTTCAGCCTGTTGCCGTGCGAGTCGCTTACATCACCGCCCTAAAGAGACGGGGTTTTTCGCTCATCTGGATAAATAAACTTGAAACATCGCCTCATTCTTAGTAGAATCTCGCTCTTTATATTCAAGCCTTTAACAGAAAGCCTAAGCGACAATGAAAACATTTAGTGCAAAGCCAGCAGAAGTTAAGCGCGATTGGTTCGTGGTCGATGCAGAAGGAAAGACGCTAGGACGTCTTGCTTCTGAAATTGCCCTTCGCCTTCGCGGTAAACATAAACCAGAATACACACCGCACGTTGATACCGGTGATTACATTATTGTTGTAAATGCAGAGAAAATAGGCGTTACCGGCAATAAAGAAAAAGATAAATTGTATCAGCGCCACACAGGTTATGTCGGTAATCTTAAAACCGTTACCCTGGGTAAATTAAGAAAAACTTTCCCTGATCGTATTCTTACTACAGCTGTTAAAGGCATGTTGCCTAACAATCCGCTGGGTCGCGCCATGTTCAAGAAATTGAAAGTGTACGCAGGACCTGAACACGATCATCAGGCTCAACAGCCACAAGTATTAGACATATAAGCGGGTAGATCATGGTAGCAGCAGCTCAATACTACGGAACGGGTCGTCGTAAATGTGCAATAGCACGTGTTTACGCAACCAAAGGCACCGGAAAAATTACGGTTAACACGAAAACTCTCGAAGACTATTTTGGCCGTAAAACCGATCAAATGGTTTCTCGTCAACCATTAGGTTGTGTTGATATGGAAGGTCAATTCGACATTAATGTCATCGTCAAAGGCGGCGGCCCATCCGGCCAAGCCGGTGCTATCCGTCACGGTCTGACCCGTGCGTTGATGGTTTATGACGAAACTTTGCGTCCAGCACTCCGAAAAGCCGGTTTCGTAACCCGCGATTCGCGTATTGTAGAACGTAAAAAAGTCGGCTTGCACAAAGCCAGAAAACGTCCACAGTACTCAAAACGTTAATCATTTACTGCCATGCTGTAATTTCGATTACAGCGATGGGAACAAAAAAAGCCCCGTTCTTAGGAACGGGGCTTTTTTTTGCCTTGCGTTTTTTGTTTAGGGTAACGCGCAAAAAATAACACCCGCCGTCCGTATCGGAGTTCAAAGCTAGCTTTGAACAGCCAAAGTTAGCTTTGGGCTCCAACTATCATGAAAAAGTGTGGAATAATTTTGCGCCTTACCTAGCGTTGGCAATGGGCGCAAAACACGCTTGAGCGGTTCGCGATTCTGATGTCTGTTAACGGTTGCTTGCAAGTCACGCAGGGCAAGCCAGCGCGTCCATAAACCCTGAGTTGTTGCTGAAAATAGCCCGGTTTTCCGGCTTCATTGACAAAATCCCTGAGCGTTGTGCCGCCTTGTGCAATGGCTTGTTGCAGAACCACGCGAATGCACTCGGCCAGTTTTTGATAGCGCGCCAGCGAAATGTTACCTGCTTGCCGTGCAGGCCGAATGCCCGCCATAAATAAGGCTTCGTTGGCGTAAATGTTGCCGACGCCGACTACGATGTGACTGTCCATAATGAACGACTTGACCGGCGCTGTCCGTTTTTTGGCTAATGCGTACAGCAATTCCCCGTTAAAACCCACTGACAGCGGTTCCGGGCCCAAATCCTTCAGCAATGAATGTTCGGCGGCAGGCGCGGTTGTCCACAATACCGCGCCAAACCGGCGTGGATCATTAAAGCGCAAGACAATGTTGCCGCTAAATATGAAATCGATGTGATCGTGTTTCCCCGCTGCTTGCCCTGCCGACATGATCCGTAAGCTGCCGGACATGCCCAAATGCACCAGCAAAGTGCCTGAATCGGTGGCGAACAGCAGATATTTTCCCCGTCTGGACACCGATAGGATACGCAGTCCGCTCAGTGTTTGGTTGAGTGTTTCAGGCACCGGCCAGCGCAGTTTGGCTTGGCGGATGATGACCTGCTTAATGGTTTGGCCTTCAATATGCGGCGCGATGCCGCGACAGGTGGTTTCAACTTCGGGTAATTCAGGCATGGGGATAGTTTCTTATTAGGGGATTTTTGCGTGGTTATGACGGTGGGTTTTTGTGCGCTTTATCGCATATTCGGCGGTTTCGTGAGGCTAAGGCGGCATATTTTTATAAATTAAATTAAGAATATAGCATAACTTACTATTTTTTAAAGTAAAATTATGTTGGCTGGAGGCTTTTCAAGGATCGGAAATAGATTATAATAAATTCAACGCTTAGCCGCCCGTTCTGTCAATGCGAAGCTGGGCTTATTTTTTATCATTCATGGGTTAAAAAAGAAAAAACTATGAGCAGTGTTTTGGTAGTAGGCAATCATGTAAAAGTTCGGGGTATGTCTAACGATTTTAAAATACTCTCTTATAACTTCATTTTTCGCGATTATGTCGAAATAATTTTGGAGTCGCCGGAAGGGAGCAGGATTTTTTTAAAGCGCAGGAAGTCGCAAATTCTCGATATTGAACATGAATATGCGTTTGACGCAGGTTGATGCGGCGTTTTGTCGTTGGCAAAGCGCACAAAAAGGCCTTATGGGGTAACCATAAGGCCTTTTTTGTTGGGCTCTATTTTTCTAAATTACACGGTCATCAGGGGCATTATTTCCCGGAAATCACCTAAGTGTTATTTACTTAATAGATATGGCGAAATTATAATCTAGGTTCTATAATGTTTCCTTTGTGCTATTTTTTTAACCAATTACTTTAAGCCGTTGCCTTTCAAAAGGCTTTTTTATTCCGCGTTATTTGGCATCATTCTTTTTTTGGGAAAGGCTAACCGGCTATGAAATTAGTGAAATATATCTTCGGTAATGCCTTTGCGTTGCTGATGTTTACAGCCGATGCCCAGGCTGCCGCAGAATTTTCATCTATGCCGCTGGAAGACCTGATGGAAACCAGCATTGCCTCCATCACCAAGATGGAAATACCGCTCAAAAAATCCCCTGTCACCGCCTTTGTCATCACCCAAGATGAAATTACCCGCAAGGGCTATCGGCATTTGACCGATATTTTAAAAAACACCCCCGGTATCCATACCGCCAATTTGTCCAGCAGCGAAAAAGCCATTACCGAAGTTTATGTGCGCGGGGTTTTTGCCAACAACAAACTAACCGTGTTAGTCGATGGCATTAAAATCAAGCCGCCAACCGGCGAGCCGGTGACTTTTTTGAACAGCATCCCGTTGCTCGGCGTCAAGCAGGTTGAAATCAGTTTCGGCTCGTCATCATCTATTTACGGCGCCGATGCGATGTTGGCGACGATTAATATTGTGACCCAAAGCGGCGCGGCTATTGATGGAATCGGCGTTAAGGCAACAATGGGCAATTTCGACACTGGCGAAGTGCAGGTTGCGGCTGGGACTAAACTGACCGATGATTTGACGGTATCGCTGACCGGCAGTTTTCACCGTTCCGGCACCGAAGATTTTAGCGACAATTATCCGTCTGATTATGCAGGCACTGGGCCGGTGGATTTAAGCGCGCAAAATCATAATGTGCATTTCAAGCTGAATTATAAAGACCTGACACTCAGTTATTATCGGCTGTTTAACAAGAATAACAGCAGTATTAGTTATCAACCCGGCATCCCTTCATTTTACGATTATTCCGGCGCGGCGTTTTGGGAAACCTTAAACCAGACCGTCAACGCCACCTATGCTTGGGACATCAACCAATTTTGGCAGTCCAAGTCCAGCTTAAGCTATGAAAGTAACGAGCTGGCGCCGCAGTCGAATTACCGTGCTTTTGGCATGGTCGCCAATGCCGCCTGGATGAGCGAGGCCATGCGCTTTACCCAAAATGTCAGTTATCAGCGCGATAAAATAAGTTGGCTAAATGGCATCGAATTAAGCTTCATGGATTCGACGCCGAAATATGTCGTCAATACGCCGTCCCCTGGTAAGTTTGATGTCAGTTACCAAAATTATGCGGTTTTCAGCCAGCTGGATTATGCCTGGACGGATGATTTAACCCTGAGCGCGTCATTGCGCATGGATAGCGACTCGCGCTATACGCCACAATTTAACCCACGCCTGGGTTTTTCTTGGCAGGCACTGGCGCCTTTGCGTCTGTTTGGCGCCTGGGGCACGTCTTTTCTCGCGCCTTCGCCCTATTTGATTTACGAAACGTGGGGTCATGAGCGGGATTTTGTTTACCACCGTCCCAATCCAAACATGCACCCGGAAAAATTAAGCACTTACGAATTGGGCATGGATATTTCACCGGCCAAACAAAGCACCTTAAAGTTGCTGGGTTTTTATACCTCGGCGATCGATATTGTGCGCATTATTGATAATACCGGTACCGGGATGGCGAATTACAATGGCAACATTGCCAGTTCGGATATTTACGGGATGCAGGCGATTGCCGGGCAACAATTCGACAATGGCCTGGATTTGAATTTGGATTACACGCTGACGCTGGGCGAGCAAAATGCCGAAAAAATTGCCGATGGCATGGTCAATCTAACTAACGTGCCGCAACACATGATTAAAGGCAATGCCATTTACACGATAGACCAATTAAGCCTGCGTTTCACCGGGCGCTGGTTTGACAAGGTCGGCACCCATGAAAGCAACCCGCTGTATGTGGGGCAAGCCGCGAATGGCGCGTTAGTTTTTGACAGCAATATCCACTATGGCGGCTCATTAAAAGCGGCTAAATGGACGGTCGATGCGGGTGTTGATAACCTGTTCGATAAAAAATACTACACTGTCCCGCAAAACGATAATTTCGGCGGGGTTTTGCCGCGCTTGCCGCAAGAAACACGGAAATTGTATTTGACGTTGGGTTTGTCGTATTAACTTATTCGCCAGTGATAGAAGCGATTTTATAAAAAAAGGATGGTTATTTATGAGCTTGGCTCACTATGTTTGGCTGCCGCTGGCTTTTATGCCCATTGCCGAGGCGGCAACAGAATTCGCCGCAGTCCCGCTCGAAGAGCTGATGGAGACCAGCATTGCCTCGATCAGTAAAATGGAAATTCCGCTGAAAAAATCGCCGGTCACCGCGTTCATCGTCACTCAGGATGACATCACGCTGAAGGGCTACCGGCATTTGACCGATATTCTAAAAAACACCCCCGGCATCCATCTTGCCAATCTGGCTTACACCGAAAAAGCCATCACCGAAATTTATGTGCGCGGGGTTTACGCCAATAACAAAATCACCGTGTTGGTTGATGGCGTTAAAATCAAATCCCCTACCGGCGAGCCGGTCACTTTTCTGCATAGCATCCCGTTAATTGGCGTCAAGCAGGTTGAAATCAGCTTAGGTTCTGCATCCGCCATTTACGGTGCCGATGCTATGCTGGCGACGATTAATCTAGTGACACAAGGTGGCGGCGCAATCGACGGCATCCGCGTTAAAGCCACGGCGGGCAATTTCGACACCGGCGAAGTCCAGGTTGCGGCAGGTTCCAAGCTCACTGAAGATTTGACCGTGGCGCTGACCGGCAGCTTCCATCGTTCGGCGACCGAAGATTTCACCGACAATTACCCGTCTGAATACGCCGGAACCGGGCAGGTCGACTTAAAAGAGCAAAACCATAATGTGCATTTCAAGTTGAATTATAAAGACCTGACGCTGAGTTATTACCGGCTGTTTAACAAAAATAACAGCAGCTTGGGCTTCTCGCCGTTGCCGCCGGCCTCGTACATTTATTCCGGCGCGGCTTTTTTGGCCAACTTGAACCAAACCGTTAACGCGACCTATGCCTGGGACATCAACCCGTTTTGGCAATCAAAATCCAGTTTGAGCTATGAAAGCAACGAGTTGTTGCCGGAATCGAGTTATCATAATTACGGCGGCATAGAGAATAAGGCGTGGCATGGCGAGGCCGTGCGTTTTAGCCAAAACGTGGTATACCAACGCGACAAAATAAACTGGCTGAACGGTATCGAACTTAGTTTCATGAAATCCACGCCCAAATACACCGTGCAAGACCCCGGTTTTAACAAAGTCAATGTGAGTTACCAGAATTACGCCGTGTTCAGCCAACTTGATTACGCTTGGACTGACGATTTGACGCTGAGCGGCTCGGTGCGCATGGACAGCGACTCGCGTTACACGCCGCAATTTAACCCGCGTGTCGGTTTTTCCTGGCAGGCACTTAAACCGCTGCGCTTTTTCGGCGCCTGGGGCACGTCCTTTCTTGCGCCTGCGCCGTTGCTTATCTATGAAAAATGGGGCGAACCGACGTGGACGTCCTACCATCGTCCTAACCCCCAGTTGCAGCCGGAAAAAATCAGCACTTACGAAGCGGGCATGGATATTGCCCCGGGCAAAAACAGCGTACTGAAATTGCTCGGTTTTTACACCGAAGGCACCGATTTAATGCGCGTGGTCGACAATACCGGCACCGGACTGCCCAATTACAATGGCAACGTCGCCAGCCTGAGCAGCTATGGTATGCAGGCGATAGCCGGACAGCGTTTCGACAACGGCCTCGATTTTAATTTGGATTACACCTTGACCTTAGGCCGTCAGGACGCGGAAAAGAAAGAGAACGGCACGGTCGGTCTGACTAATGTGCCCAAACACATGATTAAAGGCAATGCCGCCTACACCATAGGGCAATTCAGTTTGCGCTTTACCGGGCGTTGGTTTGATAAGGTCGGCAGCCATGAGAGCAATGCCTTGTACGCCGGGGAAAGCGTCAACGGCACTTTATTGTTCGACAGCAACCTCCACTATGGCGGCCAATTAAACCAAGCCAAATGGTCGGTGGATTTTGGTGTCGATAACCTGTTCGACAAAAAATATTACACCATCCCGCAAGTCGATAATTTTTTCGATTCCTTGCCGCGTCAGCCGCAAGAGACACGAAAGTTGTATTTGACTTTGGGTTTGTCTTATTAAACAACGCATTATGTATCCGAGAAGATTGTCTGTGTTGCC
>JBLRXA010000032.1:0-26095 GCA_047920955.1 Methylobacter sp.
CCTTGTCACGCGCTTACGACTTGGTGTTAAACGGCACCGAAGTCGGCGGCGGTTCCATCCGTATCAACCGCACTTCAATGCAACAAACCGTATTTGAGATTTTGGGCATCGGCGAAGACGAAGCCCGCGAGAAATTCGGCTTCCTGCTCGATGCGCTAAAATACGGTGCGCCTCCGCATGGCGGCTTGGCGTTCGGTCTGGATCGCTTGGTGATGCTGATGACTGGTTCGACCTCCATCCGCGACGTGATCGCTTTCCCCAAAACGCAATCGGCGGCGTGTCCGTTGGTCAGCGCCCCGGCGGTGGTTACCGATGAGCAGCTGAAAGAACTGGGTATTCGTTTGATTAAGCCGGCAGGGAAAGAGAAAGCTAAACAGGATTAATGAGCTTATAAATAATGTTAGTTGGGGTACGATTGCTCAGATATGCAAACCGAGTGTTAACGTCCCCCGACAACTTACCTTATGGCTGAATGGCTGATAAAAAATCATGATCACAACCTTTAAAGCAGAACAATTAGATGTCGGTTTTGATTTTGACATTACCCTTGAAGCCAATAAAAAAATTTATTGTTTTATCGGTAAAAACGGTATCGGCAAAACGCAGTTGCTGGAAAATATGGCTAAGTCTTTAATCTTCACTCACGCCATGTTTCTGTCGCCTAATAAAAAGTTTAACTATTCAAGTTTGTTTAGCCCAAAAACCATTCATGACAAATTAAAAGCACACACGTTAAAATTGCCGTTGGATATTGAGCTTAACGGCGTCAAGATCAAGGACAAAAATACAGATAATTGGGGATTTACACGTTTCGAACAGATTGGTTCGCATCAAAACAATTCGTTTGTATGCGACAAGCCCCTTGTTTTTGTCGGCGCAAAGAACCGAGGCTTTGCCAAAAATATTGACAGCAATAACATCAAAATTCTTTCCGATAGCCAAAACCGCTTTATCGACAGTTTTAAACGGACGCTACGCTATATTAATGGCGAAGGCTTGGAGCAACAGGAAATTGCCGACTGGTTTGCTTCGCGCCTTATCATCAACCCCAGTTTTGTTGCAAAAAGTCAGAACAGGGAGCAGGAAGCCGTCACCGTGCTGCAATTGATAGACCGGCTTGAACCGGGGCTTAATTTAGTGACCCAAAATGAAAACGGCGGAACCTCCCTAAATCTTATTTTTTCTGAAGGGCAATTACTAGTTAATAACATCCCACTTGATAAGCTCTCGACCGGCTACATTTCCATCATCAAAATTTTTCAGGAAATCATCGCCGGTTATAGCGGCTGGACTCATGAAAGCAACCTAAATGAAGTCGATGGCATTGTTTTCATTGATGAAATAGAGCCGCATTTGCATATCAGTTGGCAGACCAAGATTATGGGGGTACTGCGCGAATTTTTTCCTAACACCACCTTTTTTGTTTCTACGCATTCACCGCTGGTTTTGGCGGGATTAAAAAACGGCGAAGGCTACGAACTCGTCCGCGAAGATAATTTAGTAAAAGCAAAAGCCATTGATCATATTGAAAATTATTTTTTAAATGACATTGTGAAAGAGTTTTTTGATGTCGATCTCAACCAAGAAAAAATAGCCGGTGTTGATAGGGAAAAACAAAAAAAAGCCAAAGAACTGCTGTTAAACCTTGCCAACACTTTGCAAGAGGATAGACAGTGAAATATTTTCTCGACACCAATCTGATCATTGATTTTCTGGATAAAAAAACTGAGGCGATTGCTAAGCTAACGCACATTTTACAAGATGACGACAGCGAGATTTTTGTCAACAGACTGGTTTACCTGGAAACTTTACGGACGATCAGCCAGGAAAAAAACCGAGTATTTGACACGTCAAAAGCGGCGTTTGACATGTTTGTTTTTTTGGATATTAATCAGGACATTTACGATTCAGCCATCGGTTTTTCAAGGTACTGTCAAGCTAAGGGCATAACCCTTAAAGGAAAATGTGCCGCGATTGATTTTTTGCATTTTTTAACCGCCAAGCATTACGCGCTAGTGCTGCTATCGAATGACAAAGATATGGACAAGCTGGCTGATGCTTATCCAATGTGGCTAAGTAACGAACAAGATACATTATAGTCGCGCCGCCTTCCTTAACCTTTTAAGCCTGTCTAATGGTAAAAATTATGACCCCTACCCCCTTCCCCATTCAAGATTACGCCTTACTCAGCGATGAGGAATGCGATGCCCGGATTATCGCCGCCAAAGCCAAACTCGGCTCTCGTTGCGTGGTGCTCGGTCACCATTATCAGCGCGATGAAGTGTTTAAACATGCCGATTTTTCCGGCGACTCGTTAAAGCTGTCCCGGGATGCGGCAGAGTCCGATGCCGAATACATCGTATTTTGCGGCGTGCATTTTATGGCCGAAGTCGCCGATATATTGTCCCGCCCCGAACAGATTGCGATCCTGCCGGACATGGCGGCCGGCTGTTCGATGGCCGATATGGCCAATCTGCTCAAGGTGCAAAAGTGCTGGGATGAATTGGCGCAGGTTATCGATGTGGAAACCGACGTGACGCCGGTGACTTACATCAATTCTGCTGCCGACCTTAAATCGTTCTGCGGTCAGCATGACGGTATCGTCTGCACCTCGTCCAATGCCCAAAAGATATTGGAATGGAGTTTTGCCAAAAAACCGAAAGTGCTGTTTTTTCCCGACCAGCATTTAGGCCGCAATACCGGTTATGGTATGGGCATTCCGCTGGAACAGATGGTCACCTGGGATTTCACCAAGCCGATGGGCGGCTTGACCACGGAGCAAATCCGTAACGCCAAAATCATCCTTTGGAACGGTTTTTGTTCGGTGCATCAGGTGTTCAAGCCGGAACAGATTGACGAGTTCCGGCAACGCTTCCCGGAAACCAACGTTATTGCGCACCCGGAAGCCTCATTTGAAGTGTGCCAAAAATCGGATTATATCGGCTCCACCGAATATATTTTAACAACGGTGCGCGAAGCCGAAGCCAACACCCGCTGGCTGGTGGCGACGGAACTGAATCTGGTCAACCGCCTGCATGAAGAATGCAAGACGCAGGGCAAAAACGTGCATTTCATGTCGCCGACACTGTGCATGTGTTCGACCATGTTCAGAACCGACCCGCAACATTTGGCCTGGGTGCTGGAAAATCTGGCAGCAGGCCATGTCATCAACCGGATTTCAGTGCCTGCGGATGTGGCAAAATACGCCAAAACGGCGCTGGATAATATGCTGGGAGTTATGTAATGTCAGTCGATTTAACGCGTTTAACCTATTTTTCCATGACCTATGTGTTCTTTGAAGACGAGGAAGATATCGCCTGCGAATACGAGCAAACAGAGCAAGACCCTGTCGTTGCCGCCGATGGCATGAGCATCGGCTTTAGCTTAAAAAATATCGATCAAGCCGAAGATAATGAATGTTATTCAATGGTGCTGTTAAAAAACAGCGACGATGAGTTTTTTATCAAATCCGATTATTTTGACGATGTCGACGCGCCCTACCCGCTCGACGTTGAAACCTCCGCTGATGACGTAAAATTCACCTTGCACGGCGAGGATGAAGTGATGTATTTGTACGGCTTTTTTGAATAAATTAAAGCCAGTGCATGAAATTATTGCTTGCACTTTTATTGCTGATTAGCCAAAGCGCTTGTATGCCGCTCACTTACCCGCCCGGCGCAAAAAACACCGACGCGCAACTTGGCGCAAATACTTACCTCACTGAAGATGGCGTCAATTTGCCGCTGCGTCATTGGTTACCAAAAACACCAGCGCAAGCAGTCATTATCGCGCTGCACGGCTTTAACGATTACAGCCGTTTTTTTGAAGCGCCGGGGACGTATTTCAGCGAACAGGGTATCGCCTGTTTCGCTTACGACCAACGCGGTTTCGGCAGCTCACCTAAACGCGGCTTGTGGGCAGGAACTAACAGCTATATCAACGACTTGCATATTTTTGTGCGACTGGTCAAACAACGCTACCCCGGCTATCCGCTTTATTTACTCGGCGAAAGCATGGGCGGCGCGATAACCATAATCGCCATGAGCCGCTTGGAGCTGCCGGAAGTGGAAGGCATCATCCTCGCCGCCCCGGCAATATGGGCGCGCTCAACGATGCCGTGGTACCAAACCGGCTTACTGTGGACACTGGCGCACAGCCTGCCGTGGCTGACCTTGACGGGGGAAAGTGTGCGCGTCACCGCCTCGGATAATATCGACATGCTCCGCGCCATGAGCCGCGACCCGTGGGTGATTAAGGCAACCCGCGTGGAAACCCTCTATGGTTTAGCCAACCTGATGGATGCCGCATTCGGCAGCGGCGCCTCGTTAGACGGAAAAATACTGCTATTGTACGGCGAGAAAGACGAAGTGATCCCAAAAAAGCCGACGTATGCGTTTTTGCAGCAATTTCTTGCGGCGGATACGGCGGAAAAAACCGTGGCGATATACCCGAACGGCTACCACATGCTGCTACGCGATTTGCAGGCACCGGCGGTATGGAAAGATATTCTCACTTGGATTCATGCCAACAAGCCCGCGCCTGGGCGAGAACTTGTCGGCAAAGAAAATCAGTAACAAGAACCATTAATGACGGGCTCACCAAACACCACTTCCCAATTCATAGAATTGCCGCGCTGGTGCATCATTACGTTGTAAAACGTATCATTTATGTTTAAACAGGGAATAGTCAGTGTGCCTTTGCCAAGATCTGCTTTGGCCTCGTCTTCAGGATGCCGCCTAGAATCATCGGAATCATCTACAGACAAACAGGCGCTAATGTTCACCACATCAGCGCCTGCACTTAAACCTGGGGCAACTACAGCATGTCGGCCACTGATAACAACATCAGTGGCGGCAGGATTAATCAGCTGTGTTGCCAATTGATTTAAGCAGGCAGTTGACTGCACTGCGCCAGGCAGCGATTGCACGGATAGAACCGGGCCGCCTATCAGAAAAATGGCACCGTCTTTTACGGCAACAGTATCCGCCCATGCCAATGAAGAAAAACATAAGTTTGATACTAGGATAAGAGCGTTAACAGGAAATTTCATAGTAGCCTTCCGTAAATTAAAAGTAAGAAAAAGATCGGGGAACGGAGAACCACTCTACGCCACTTGTCCTTTTTTAGCCATCAATCCATAACCCCGTATTCCCTCAGATAATAGCTGCCATGCAGGTTTTTATAGACGCGCAACTCATTAGCAACCGCTTTATATAACAGCGGCCAGCCACCCTCGCCATACCAGTCGTTTTGCTCCCAGCTCCTGCCGCCATCGCTGCTGGTCAACACATAATCTCCACTCCGAGTACCTATTTGGGCAGTGCCGAACAAAACATCGCCGTAATAAATCAAATTGGCACTTCTGGGAAAAAGTGCGGTTTTATCGCTTTTCAGCGCGGACGCCACTTTCTGCCAGTTCTGCCCGCCATTAAGGGTTTCGTACAGTTCCAGCGTGTTCGTCGCAGTCACTTCCACCAATGCCCAACCGCGTTCAGCGCTTGCAAAGGTCAACTGAGTCAATTTTAAACCGGCTTCATAATCCCAGGGCGCCGGTAGCGTAAGCCATTCCGGTGAAGCGGCATCGGCAACATAATATTCAAGATGGTCATACATCGCGACATAGGCTTTATTATCGACCACACGCAAGGTTGTCCTGTGCAGCGAGGTTTTGGTGCTTTCGTCCCTGCTTTTAGCGCCGCCCGCCAGCAACCAATTTTCGCCGCCGTCAAACGACGCATACACGGTATGTCGGCCGACAATAAAGACAGTATCTTCGCCCAATGTGGCGACATTATAATTCATCGTATTGCGGGGAATGCTCACCCAGATTTCATTGACCGAATTGAGCAGCTTACGGGTAATATCAGTCCAGGTTTTACCGCCATCGGTGGTTTTGCCGACGTATTGATTGACCCCAAATGATGACGCGCTACCCACCACATAGCCCACAGCTTCATCGACAAAAGCAAAGGCCTGAATAGCCGCCAGATTATCGCCCACTAACGACCAATTAACACCGCCGTCTTCAGAGCGGAAAATTTTGCCGCCATCAGTAAACTGCGGATGATTGTAAACGCCAAACACAAGGTCTTTAGTGACAAAATGCAACAGCGGCGTCCCCCCCAAATAACTGCCATTGGGTGGTTCCTTGTTAATGTTCGCGGCTGGCAGCTTCACCGCAGTAAATTTAACCGGACAATCCCAACCGGCAGAACCATAGGCTTGAGTCAACAAATTGCCCAAGCTATCGATATAAAACGGCTCGTTACCAAAACTCCCGCCCATCAAATACACATCTTTGTCGCTATTTACACCCGCATAAATACCGCTTTCCGGGTAAAAACGATATAGCCACGGTGCTAATTTTTCAGTGTTCGCAGAGCGGGGGAACAAGTCTTGAAAATGCGCTTCCGCCCAATTAAAAAGCAAATCGCTTTCACAGGCTAAATCTGCCTTCGCCAACGTAGCGTTAGCCAGTAAAGCCAGTGTGCAGGCGGCCAGCAGCTTATTTTTTCGATTATTTTTTAGCATAATTACCGCAAGGGTGTAACCGGATAGGCATCCGGGAGAGATAGCGCCCTACCCTCGCCTCTCCTATAGTTTTATAGCTATCTTGATTCGTAAATCAGTGACCTTATCTGATAAGTCTAGCCTTTATCTACCGGTTTTGGGTTTAAGCCAGTTCGTTTTGCAAATTAATGTGAGCCGCGTTCCATTTGTTGTTTCACTGAGCCGTTACTCCTTGTCTTTATCGTTCCCGGCAAACGCCTTTCTAATTTTGGTAAATTGCAATAACTGGGCTTCAACCTGCGCGTTAAACGATGCCGGTGGATAAACGCCTTGTCCATTCACAGCCCCCACTTCCATGCCGCTGAGCAAGGCCAGCGCCTCATCGACCGTGTTGACTGCGTAAATGGCGAACTGCCCGGCTTCTGCGGCATGAACCACATCCCAGCGCAACATCAAATGCTTAATATTGGTGCCGGGAATGATGACGCCCTGCGTGCCGGTCAGACCTCTTTTGGCGCAAATATCAAAAAAACCCTCGATTTTTTCATTAACCCCGCCTATCGGCTGGACATTGCCCAATTGGTTGACCGAACCGGTAATGGCCAAATCCTGCCGTAACGGAAGCTGGGCGATTGACGACAAAATCGCGCATAACTCGGCCAACGAGGCGCTATCGCCCTCAACATGACCATAAGATTGCTCAAAAACCAGACTGGCCGCCACCGAAAACGGCGCAGTCCGCGCATAGCGCGAGGCGATAAAACTCGACAAAATCAATACGCCTTTGGAATGCAGCGCGCCGCCCAATTCGGTTTCGCGTTCAATATCGACCACCTTGCCGCCGCCCAAACGGGTGGTTGCGGTGATGCGCGACGGCTGCCCAAAACTGAACTCACCCAGCTGCAACACCGAAAGGCCGTTGACTTGGCCAATCACCTGGCCTTCGGTGTCAATCAACACCGTGCCCCGATGGATATGCTCGTACAGCTTTTCCCTGATTTTATCCAGCCGGTGAATTTTATGGTCTATCGCTTGCTGCACATCACTGTTGGTAATATGTTCGTGGCCGTTGTCATCCGCCCAGTAATCGGCTTCCATTAACAAATCGGTCATGCTGCGCAGATGGGTCAACAACTTTTCTGCATCGCCGCTCATTCGGGAACTGTGCTCTATCACCCTGGCGACTGCATTCTGACTCAGCGGCCGTAACTTTTCACGGCGGGCGATGGTCGCCAATAAACGGGCATACTCGTGATCTCCGTCTTCCCGCGCAACCGACTGGTCGAAATCGGCGGCAATTTTAAACAGATCGTGAAACTCCGGATCGTATTCGCACAGCAGATAATAAATCAACGGCTCGCCCAGCAAAATCAGCTTTACATTCAGCGGGATGGGTTCCGGTTCCAGCGATGAGGCACTAATCAAGCTCAGCGCGCGTTCCAGCGATTCAATACGGATTTCACCGGCTTGTAGCGTTCTTTTCAGCGTATCCCAGGCATAAGGCTGAAACAGCAATTTTCGGGCATCGATAATCAAATAACCGCCATTGGCTTTATGCAAAGCACCGGGTTTGATGAGGGTGAAATCAGTGACCAGCGAACCCATGTAGGCCTGATGGTCGATGCGGCCAACCAAATTAGTGTAATTCGGGTGATCTTCATAAATGACCGGCGCCGATTTTTTGTTGCTAAAATCCACCATCAGATTGACGTAATAGCGTTTAAGCGGATTGGGTTCCGGCGACAAGTCCATGAAAGGAAAAAGTTTTTCGCTACGCGGCAGAAAATCCAGCACATGCTCGATAATATCCTTTTGCGCGTCATTCAGGTAACTGAGCACCGCATCCTGTTTGGCATATTTTTCGATCAAATCGTCAATCGAATGATTCACCGCCTGCTCCGCGACCTCGCGGTTCAGCGCCTGCAACTTGCGCTTGGTTTCCTTGCGCCAAATCGGAAAATTTTTCAGCAATTTTGCCAAGCGTTCCTGCAAGCCGAAAATGGTCTTTTGAATCTCATGCTGCTTGTCTTTATCAAACTTATTGAATTGCTCGGGACTAATCGCTTCATTGTTTTCGTTCGCCGGTGAAAAGGCGTAACCGGTTGCGGTTTCAGTGAGGATAACCTGGGCATTGGCCGCCTCTTCGCGCAACCGACTCAGTTCATTGATTTCCCGCTGCCGCGATTCGCTTTCCAGTTCACCGGCTCTGGAGCGGTATTCATCGCCGTCAAACGCCGCCGGTATCGCGATACTCAGCTCGTCGATCAACTGCGCCATATCGTCTTTGAACACCTTGCCTTGCCCCGGCATAAAGCTAATCGCCGTCGGCTTGGCAGGCTGGCTAAAATTATTGACATAACACCAATCCGAAGGAATCGCCTGCCGACTGGCCTCATGCTCGACCAACTGGCGCACCGTGGTCAATTTACCGGTGCCGGCAGGTGCCATCGCGAAAATATTGTAACCGGCCTTATGCATACGGATACCCAACTTAACCGCATCCACAGCGCGTTGTTGGCCGACGCTAATATCAATATCTTCAAGCTCATCGGTGGAAGTGAACGTTAACCGGTCAACATGACAGGGTTTATAGAGTTGTGAAGGATGCAACGGTGTATTGTTCATGTTATATACCCTGCGTGGGAAACTCGAATTATTGGAAAATAAATTACAGCGTTTTCAATTTAAATGAGTTACTAACCATTAACAAGCTATATCGTCCTTATTATCGTTGGAGTGCAGGCTTTGCCTGCCAGCGCAGGCGAAGCCTGCACTCCAGGCATACTATTGTTTTGATTTTTTAGTAATTAACTGAATTTGAAAACGCTGTAAAGGCCTTTAAGTTTGAATTATGAATATAGCCATAATTTAATAATAACCGTTATTCCCCCCTATTTCCAGACTATTTTTCAGCTTAGCATTAGCGTTATCCAACGCCTCGACTGCCTTTAAAAAAAGCCAAATTTACCGTCTCCCCGCCACCAAAAAGCCACAACCGCCAACATAAACCATATGTTTTTCAATAAATTAAGATTATGCAATATAACTCTAAGTATTTGTACCGATATTTTTACTGTATTTTTTTTGGTTCAATAAGCCCAGCTGGATTTTTCTATATCGAAAAATATAGGTAAGTCGATCTTAATATGTATAAAAAGGGCTTGCAGCGGTTTCAATATCGATTAGTTAGAAAATGGAGTGCAAACCTAGGTTTGCAATTCACATCCTGCACTAATGAATGCTATTAAGGCAATCTGAAAATGCTGTAAGTGTTCTCTTGAAAATCGCTGTACATATTATATTTAATAATTGAATGCCCGACGGAAATCAATCGTATTGAAAACTAATAATTAACTGCCTGGCAAATCGATTTAATACACTAAAACTATTAAGCAAATTATTGCTTAATAACAAACCCATATTATTTAGGATTTTAATTATGTCTAAAAACACCGGTACCGTTAAATGGTTCAACGCCAGCAAAGGCTTTGGTTTTATCGAGCAGGAAAAAGGCCCTGATGTTTTCGTGCATTACAGCAATATCAGCAGTTCGGGATTCAAATCGTTGAGCGATGGACAACGGGTCGAATTCAATGTAACCCAAGGCAAAAAAGGCCCGCAAGCCGAGGATTTAATTATTCTTTGAGACCGTCCCCGGCCGCCATATTTCCCGGAACAAAGCCAGGCCTATCCCATTAAGGTAGTTTCCGAGAAATCATGGGCCGTTGGACTGTAGAAAATAAAGCCCACGAAAAGCACAAAAGCCACGAAAATTTCGTGTTTTTCGTGGACAATTATTTAGGTATTTTCTTTCCAGAAAATAGCCTAAATTAATAGCCAACATAAGAAAACCCGCGCCCAACCCATCCCCCTACCCAACCATGATAAGGCAACCCAAATGCAAATCCCGTTACAGATCACCTTTCGTGGCACCCCCCATTCCGACGCAGTAGAAGCCAAAATTCGTGAAAAAACCAGTAAACTGGAGAAATTCCATACGCATATCATGAGTTGCCGGGTCACAGTGGAAGCCGAACACCACCGCCATCATCAAGGTAACTTATACCATATCCGTATTGACATCACCACGCCGCGCAAAGAACTGATCGTCAATCGCGAACATCACGATAAACAGGCTTACGAAGATATTTATGTCGCCATCCGCAATGCGTTTGACGCAGCGGCTTCGAAAACTTAAAAGTTGGCGATGAAATCCGTTATATCGAAGAAACCAACGACCTCGGCCCGCAAGCAAGCATTGTTTATCCGTAGATTATTAAACAGGGCGTGGACTGGTTGAAAAAAGACGTTTGAATGGGGGGAAATCTGTAGCGATTTATTCGGTCTGATAGGCCTGGACGGCTTTTCTGTCATGGGCAAGCGACGCTGCCTGTTTTTGCAGCGTCTCTTTTTGGCTTTGCACTAAGGCTAAAAATTGCTGGTCTGTTGCTTGTATTGAAACCATCATATTAACAACGACCTCACGATCCTGAGCCGATAACTCCGAGGCGCATAGCGTTTCGAGCATGGCCTGGCGATTAGCCAGCATCTCATTTAAGCCATCCCAGTCGCCGGACTCAATAGCCGATGCAATCAGATCGGAAAAACCGTCTAGCTGTTGTAATTGAGAATCCGTGTTCATTGGTGTTACTGATACATTTCAGGAATGGTATCCCACGCCTGCTTGATTTCGCGCATCAATGACTGCACTTCATCCAATATTTCGGTGCTGTTTTGGGCACTGGCTTGAAACAAACGCGCATCAATGTACTCATACAAGCTCATTAAGTTAGCCGCTATATCACCACCTTTGTCTAGGTCGATGCCGTCTATCAAGCCGCCAACAATAGAGGAAGCTTTGGAAATTTGTATACTTTTTTCCTGGAAATCACCCCGCTCCATGCTGCCCTTCGCCGCATTAACCCGCATCAAAAAACCACTCATCAGCATCTGAATCAGTTTATGCGGCGAAGCGTCATCAATCACTGTTTCAGTATGCACGGCGGCATATTTATTGGCATTATTTCTATACGCTAAAGCTGTCATAGCTATCTCCATTGATTTATTTGGTTACTCAAAAAAGAACCGGTTGATTGAAACCTTCCTACCGCTATATCCATAGCTATAAACTGTTTCATCAAGCTTTTTTGTACATTATCCAGACGCAACTGGACGCTGTCACGTTTCTCGCCCAGTGCTTTTAGCTGTTTATTGAGCGAGGTTTGCCGCGTATCTAGGGCGCCGCCTGTTTGCAGGTATTGCATAACCTTAGAGTTCAACCGACTAGCAACGCCGTCACTGGAGGAAAACACGTCGCTGACTGACGATAAGTTAGTAGCTAAGGCTTTATCAAGCGCACTGCCATCCATCGACATGACGCCATCCTTATTAATATCAATACCAATGCTTTTTAAGGTGTTAAACGCGCTACTTGCCGAACTTACGGGGAGGCTAGTCTGTTGGCGCAGATCATTCCTAATGTTACGCAGGGTCGAATCGCCTAATAACGCACCGCTTTTGCCACCGTCGCTACCGGCAAATTTACCTAGGCTTGCGGTTGTACTTGCCATGGAGTTATAAGCAGCGACAAAATCAGTAATGGTTTTCTTGATGGCTTCGTTATCGAGCTTAATGTCGATATTGACTTCCGTGTCGGCCGCTACCGATTGCAAATTAAGCGTCACACCTTGCAACACGTCAGAAATAGTATTGCTGCTACGGGTGACCGCTTGACCATCAACCAGAATACTGGCGTCGACAGCCGCCTGACCACTATAGTTTGCAGGTGTTGAGGAATCCAGTCGACTTAAACCAGCATCACCCGCCACACTCACAGAAAAGCCATTAGCCAAACCGGTATCTTTAGATGTTAGTACCAATTTGGATACGGGAACATCGGAGGTTCCAACATTGATAATGCTGGCGGTGACGCCGTTATTATCAGTCGCCCCATTGATGGCATCGCGGATACCCGCCAGCGTGTTATTGCTGGAATCGATAGTCAATGAAAAGGGCGTTTTACTGCCAACGGAAAAAGTCATGGTGCCGGAACCGACTACCTCAGATGCATTGGTAAATTCAGCTTCCGCAACAGACTTCTGCGCTTTAGCCAAACCTAGGACTTTCAGGGTATGCGAACCAGCTACCGAGCCAGCTCCGGCAGTGACTTTTAGTATGCTTTCATTGCCGGATGTGGCTTGATGGGTTTTAAACAAGTTGACGTCATTAAGCTTACGCACCGCAGTTTGAAAAGTTGATAAAGCGCTTTTAAGACTGCCCAGTCCGCTCACCTGTGCTTTTGCCGCAGTTTCCTGGCGCGAAATCGCGCTAAACTGGGGCTGACCTTCGACTGCAACCAACTGGCTGACGATGCCGTTGATATCCATCCCGCTGCCGATGCCAAATGCCGATGAAATAGCCATAACCTTCTCCTATTTTTAATTATCCAACCTGTTAAACCCTGTCCTGAAGTATCGTTCCCTGATTGTCACCCTCAAGTTCCTGCATTCTTTTGACGAAATCCAGCATCTCCTCAGAAGGGATTTGCCGAACCACATCGCCGGTATTGCTATCAACCACTTTAACCACAACTTTTTGTGTCGAATCGTCAACCTCAAACTTCAAACTACGATTGGTCGCCTGAAAAATGGAGTTGCCAGTCTCTGCCGCCGATTTGACCGAATCTAAAGCAGCCTCTTTTGCCTCTTTAGACTCTTTTGCTTCTTTCGCTTCTTTCGCTTCGGTGCTTGCAGTTAAAGCCTGTGTTTTTACTTCTGCTTTAGCCGTAACCTGCTGTTCTTTGCTCGCAGGCACATTGGCTGAAACATCTTTCAGGTCATTTTGCTTATTTCTCAGAATGGGCGTAGGAACAAGCTTAGATACATGTGTAATTTCACCGTTCATGACACCAACCTTCTAATTTGATCTAGTGAAAAAGGGAGGTCGCAGCCTCCCTTTGTTATAGCCATGATGCCTATCTGAGCAAACTCATTACTGCTTGTGGTGCCTGATTCGCTTGCGCTAGCATCGCGGTACCTGCCTGTTGCAGAATCTGATTTCGGCTGAGGTTCGCAGTTTCGGACGCGAAGTCGGCATCAGTAATCCGTGAACGGGCTGCGGATTGGTTCTCTATAGAAGATTGCAGATTAGAAATCGTGGTAGTGAAGCGGCTTTGGATTGCACCCAATTTTGCTCTTGACGTATCGATAGTGGAAATAGCATTATCCAAAGCGGTAACCGCTTCTTTGATATTAGCCACCGTTGCGCCACTGCCTATACTGGCTGCAGTAACACTTGTTATACCAAGAGATAAATCGTTAAGGTCAATCGATATTTGGTTGTTAGCAGCTGTATTAGCACCGACCTGAACAGCCAAGCCATCGGATAAAGAACCATTAAGAATCTTTTTGCCATTAAACTCGGTATTTTGAATAATACGGGTTAGCTCATCATTCAACTGTTTAAATTCGGTCTGCATCTTCTCCCTATCGCCTGTGGCCACGCCGGCATCATTGGCTGATTGTACCGCCAAGTCACGCATACGTTGCATGGTTTCGGTCATAGTGCCCATGGCCGCCTCAGCTGTTTGCGCCATAGATATACCATCATTGGCATTTCTAGTCGCAACGGTCATGCCGCGTATTTGCGAAGTCATCCGATCGCTGATTGCCAAACCTGCCGCATCGTCTTTTGCCGAGTTGATGCGCAAACCTGACGACAACCTTTGCATGGTTGTGGAAAGGTTATTATTGGTTTGGGTTAATTGACGTTGACTGTTTAGTGAGCCAACATTTGTGTTAATTACCATTGCCATGATCTTATCCTCAAAATATTTAAAAAATTAAAGTTTCTAAAAAACTACCCTTGCAAACTCGTAATAGTTATCGACGTTGCTATGAGTTCCTTTAGTTTTTTTTAAAACTTTTTTTAATGTCTTAGGCCACAAAGCCGCAGTCCGAAGAACATCCTCATGACGCTGTATTATTGTTGGCCTGCAATTAACGTCACAAAACTTTTCGGTAAAGTAGCATCCGATATGTCCATAACAAACGATTCATCCTTACCGCCAGCACAAAATCCAAGTCGAGAAAACAGCGTTTCAACGACTTGGTTCTTCGCTGTTGCAATGAATTCGCCTCGTATCCTAGAAACACCCCGCCCTATTGCAAGTCTCTTTAAATTTAAAAGCATAAATTCTTCACACGTACGTGAAAATACTCGACAACTTAGCAGCCAACTGAGAATTTGAGCTTCATCGCTTTGATAGCAGACCACCATACTTCCGACCAAACCATGATCGGCAAAGCGATCAATCAAGCGAAAACAGAGAACATCGTAATTATCATCTGCCATAAAATTACGTATTTGATCCGATGACCAACGACGAGTCGTCAGATTAAATTGATTCGTTTTAGCTTCCATTTGTGCAAGCCGCGATATATCTTCTTCGCGGGCCTGCCAAACCTCCCCAACCATCTGCAATGAAGAAAGATAGCCATTTAGATCGGTCGCCGTTGAACGCAGTGATTCCGATTTGGCTCTGGCCTGATATGACGCAGACCGTTTGATATCTTCCGCAGAGTAGACCTGACTATCAAATAAATGCTCACTATCCAAACGACGGACAAAAAATGCCGGGTCACCGTCCATTTGAACAACGTGAATAGCAGGAAGCGACTGACACACCAAGTCGCACTCCGCCGGATTATCATCTACAAATACAAGAGCCGAAACGTCAATATTGAGCTCGTGCGCAATGGCTGCAAGATTCGACGCTTTATCGTCCCAATTGCAGCGCAGCACTGCAAAATCATCAAGCCTAAGCGGCATGTGCCGATGCTTCTCAAATATCTCGACGACATTCGCCATTTCGTTTTTGCTGCATATCCCCAAAATCACGCCTCGGCGACCTAGCTCGCCCACATACCGACAAAATGCCTGGTATGCCTCGCCATCGGGTGTGTCCGGCCCTAGGCGTACCCCCTCTATGCCATCGTCACCAATGACGCCGCCCCAAAGCGTATTGTCGAGATCAACAATGAGCGCCTTCCGCGTACGCCCTAGCACAGGCATTAAAGTGCCCTTAAGCAAAGTAGTATATTCGGGTAGAAAAGTTGATGAAAATGCTAACTTGCCATGATATTTAAGACGAGGATCATGCCAATTACGACGACCAATCGTTGTTGCGAGGTGATCTATATCGACCCAATGTACAGTGCCACTGGATGCCGCAATCAAACGCTCATTAAGATCGCTAATAAACCTTGCCACCCCCCAAGAAGCCCCCCGTTCTGCCATGCCGCGATAGGAAACATCGGGAATCTCAAAAGTGTGTTGTAAAATAACCGCAGCCGAATATTTATTAATCTCTGCCCAAAGTGATTGCCACTGCACAACTTCACGATCCAGTTCCAGCTCAAGATTACTCTGTGACATAAAGCCTGTAGGCATACCAGCAATATTATTTACAGCACCGACAACAAGAATTATTTTTGGCTCAAAAGCATAGAGGGCACTATTTGGCGACAGTATCTCTTGGCGATATACACCGAATGGCGCCTCGTACAGTTCGGCCAGAAAACCTTCAGTTAGCAACGCAACCCGTACTGCATTAGCGATTGGATCCGATGTATAGCCAGAGACGATAGCAACACGTATCACAGGCATTGCTATTTCATCAACATGCGACACATCGCGCAAAAACCGCCCTAACATTTCAAGCTCAAATCCAAGCAATGGATAGGTTCGCAGCTGACCGCAAAGTGTACGAAGACACTCATCAGCTGATAAAGACAGCGTACTACGAGCTGTCGCGATTGCTTTGAGCCAAGAAAATTTTGATGCGACCATTTCAGACCGAATGCGCTTCATCCACGAATGTCACACCGCGCTCTTCCAATATAGTGATTAGATCTGCAATTGTCTTGACTGAAAGAATTTCTGATGTTGTAAATTGCATGTGATACGTCTGTTCAATGGCGGTAATAATCCCCATGTGCGCCAAACTATCCCATTCAGGAAGATTCTCCGGGCCACTCTGAAGTGTCAGGTTGGCAACGGGCACATTAAATACACTCGCTACAAGTTCTTTGAACTTAATCATTTTCGAAATATCCTGGTTTTGGTTAATTTTGATAGGTTGTGAGTAATTACTGTTCCTAAGTACGAGCAAGATACCCGCGCTCCCAGATTGGTCGCACGGGACATATTCCACTTTTTGCGAATAAAAACTACCAAATCGGATTTACTCTTTTCTTCAACACCATCGCCATGCTTCTTGGTAGGAAATAATTATCTCTTGGATATTGCTTCGGACTTTCGGACAAGATACTGACCACCCTAAAGCCATTTTTTTCGGCCATTCCAACAAGTTCAGATTCTCGACTAAACTCGAAAATATGATCAACTTCAGCGGCAGTAAGCGCCGCTGTGATGAATGCATAGCCACCCTCTTTTAAATTATCGGCTACATTTATGAACAACTTCTCCGGCTCCTCTAAATGCTCTAACAGGAAACAGGAAACGATAGCATCAACTTTTTTCTGAGCTTTGTACTTTAGCGCATCATCAACAATAAATCTTGATTTCGCCGAGAAACCGCCTGCCAATGACAACTCTTTTGCCATATTTACTGAATAATCACTAATGTCTATTCCTGTAGCACTCCAATTTTCCTTGTTTTTCAATAAAAGAAGCGACCATATTCCAGAACCTGAACCAAGATCAAGAAGTTCACCGCCCTCATTTAAAGAATTAACGAAATATTCTACAAAATACTTATAAATTTTTAGGTGATGCTCCCATGCAAAAGTTGTTGTAAATACCCCCCAATGATAGTGTTCCATAAAGGCCGCATTGTTATAGACCCCATCATATACTTCAGCGTATGTTTTATTTTTGTATTTTCGATCTTTTTCGTACTGTAACTGTGAACGGTTAACATCATTGACAAATTGGACGTAGCCACTTTCCAATATGGTTAAATAATTTTCCCCGAGTAAAGTTTCCGCCCAGAGCAACATATCCTCAGCCAAATCTTCGAATGCCTCAGTGTTGGCACTATGATTTTTTCTTATTGATCTTGAGTATAGCGGGCAGGATGACTCCAGGTGTTGTATAAATCTATCAGTACGCTTCATAAAAAATAGGTATTTCCTCAATTAACAATACATTGACGTTCTTTCAAGCTGACGTAACCGCTTGATAAACTCAAAAATAACTTACGACGCCCCACACAGCAAATCCTTACTAAAATTCAGGGTAGTGAACCGTGTCATTAAATACAGCAACGAGCGTGGTGTCGTGGAATACGCCGTTTTTATATATATGACGACGCTGCACCCCTTCTACCTCAAAATTAAAAGCCCGCACCAGCGCGTTAGTTCCATAGGGATGAAACGTACCGCCATAAATCTTGTTAAGCCCCAATTGCTCAAAACCATGACGCAGCATAATCGACCATGCTTCCAGAAATAATGCAGGATTTGACTTGGTATGCTTAGTCGCCTGAATCCCCGCAATCTCTGCATGACGATGTATCCAGTCAATCGAACTTAACGAAACCACACCACATATTTTATCTGGATTAGCTTTATCAATAATCCCAAGCTGAAGTTTGTTCTGCGACACACAAGACGCAAGAATAGACTGCTGCTGGTCGAACGTATTCGGAAAATAGTGATGCCCGTTGTAAGCACTCATCAATTCATCGTTGAACCATCCTACCCAATCGCTTTCAACTATATCCTGTGCAGATAATACCTTCAGCTGGACATACTTACCTTCATAAAAGACTAAACGCTCGTCAATCATCTTATTTCCTATTCGTTGTACTTATATCAAATGTAAAATGTGCTCAAGCAAGCGACTAACGGCATTTTTGGGTAAAGTATCAGCACTGGGATAAGGAGGCATATAAGGTAGAGCCAGCCTATCCCGCAATGCTCTTCGAGTATAAACTGATTGGGTCAAGCCCTCATTTAGCGTATACAACCAAGCACGTTCGGCAGCACGCGGCAATATAGCAAAATGTGGACGCCCCAACAAATACGTTTCCAGCAACAGCATCGTTGTCATGCCCAATACCAAGTCTGCAGACCATACCAATGGCAATGGATCGCCAGCCTGACTGATCATTCCTAATTCAGGTGCCAGAAAAGCAAATTCTTCTATCCGGTTCTTTGGATGCAAACGCAATACGACCCAAGGACGAGGATCCAACTCGGCAGCCGCGTCTAATACCTCTTCGAGAACAATAACACTACGGAAATCATGCCCCCCTCTTCCATGCAGGGTGTAGTCCGGACTGCGAAAGCTCACAGCAGGATCTAACTGGTCAATGCCTTCTGCGAGAAACAGCCAAATAGGGCGTCCAGCAGACGCCTGTGGATAACAAATTTGGCGCTGTTCGTTTCGGTCTTGGCTCAAGAATATGTCACGTCGGGCACGCACCTTGTCATAGTGTGGATGACCACAAATCAATAAACGGTCAACGGGGTAACCTAATGCGATATACGCCATAGCCGTAGCACTGTCGGTTACCGCCAGCCAGTCGGGTGCATAGCGCAACGGATTATGGCTACGTCCACGAAAGCGGCGGTCAGCGTTGACCGCCATATCAACCACGCCTAAACTAACAATCCCGCGAGTTCGCGCGGTATCCACCAAGCTATGGGCAAAACAGTCCCTGTCTTCCGACGTCCCCACCATCAGCAATCTAACATTATCCAGCATGTTTTCAGCAGTGACAGTCTGTGATCGTACCCTGCAAGTCATCCCCCGCTCTGCCATAAATTCCGCCAATGAAGAGGCAACGAAAAAGGAATGAGGCATACCATGTGCCAACAAAGCATCGGCAACAGGGGAGAGGAAGTTAGCCCCGCCCGGATCATCCGCATAAAGCAAAATCACGCAACTTGCCCCATTAAATTTTCCACTACACGCATCGTAGCCAATCCTTCTTCCAAGGGACACAATAAATTTGCTTTGCCACTCAATGATACAGCCAAGTTGTCGTAGGCCTGATACAGGGCTTGCCCTAATTCGGTATGCCGTAGAACGCTCGCCTCATGCAGTAATTCACGCGCTCCGGTGAGCTGGCGATTGTCAACGACAGGCGTGGTCAGTAGCGTCAGACTTTCATGCAATAGTTGTATGCGCCCGGTTTCACCCCAGATATCAAGCCCCACTTCACGATAGGCGGAAAAAACCAGTGGCTGAACCGCAACGGTCAGTGCGTTCTCCAAAAGTAGGGTAAAGGGGAAGTTGCTATCCCCTGCAATAGGCCCCTCGACAAAACATCGCCCACGCATGACAGCATGGGCATCAATCACTGACCCCAGCAACATGCGCACTAAGTCAATCAAGTGACTACCATTATTGCGCAGGCCATTACCATAAGTGCCAAAAACGGCTTGCGGCTTACCGATTAATTGTACGCACTCTCCCATAGCCAGACGCACTAGCTCTGAGTCATAACGACGCGGAAAATTGACCGCGCCGACAATGCCTCGCTTGTTGCATTCGTCAACAAACGAGGTCGCTGCTGTCAGATCAACGCCTAATGGCTTTTCCACCAACACGGCGCGTAAAGACGGCAATTGGTCAAGCAGTCCGGCACGGGTCTCAGGCGGCGTGGCTATCACTGCCACCTCAATAGATGAGGCATAGGGTAACTCACTCAGACTCGGTACAGTAACCGGAACGCCCCAATGGGATGAGGCTACTGCACGCGCATCGGCTGATGGATCGACCACGGCCACCCAATCGAATCCAGGGTGGTCACGCAATACTTGCGCATGGGTCGAATAGGTGTACCAGCGCGCTACAGCTGGATCATCGGCGTAACCGGCCGCTATTTTACCAAACCCGATCAAAGCCGTTTTGTAGCGAATCATCGAGCCACTTTCTCTTGGCAATCACGATTAATTACAAGCAATTCCGGCTCTCTGCGAAGCAAAGCAACGACTTCTTCAATACCAAAAAACTCACCATAAATCGGCTCAAGCCTCGCGTACACATGATTCTGAAAATCCAAATCTTCGCGATAGTCGAGCTGCATACGCCATTCCGGTTCACGCCAACGTTGCGGCGAGAGCAACTCAATCAATTTGTATTTTTCCGGATGTTCATAAAAATACAGCGAGACATGCTCATGCACGACAACATCATCAACAGTTCGATCAACATCAGCCAATAGTTCAAGCGGAAATACCTGTACATATTGCCCCATTGGCCATGTTAAAGAGGGGCCGCAATTAGTCACCACATCTACGGAATGCGCCAAAAAAGTTTCCACACCCAAATCGACTATCTGTGGATCGGTAAGGGGACAATCACCTGTAATTTCCACAACAAGATCGCTTTGCATAAAATGATGCGCTTCTACGACCCTATTCAGTACATCCTCCTCGCTACCGCGAAAGCAAGCCACATCATAATCGGCACACCATTTGGCAAGTGGGTCGTCATTTTTATTTGTTGTCGTGGCAATAACAATGTCGTCTAACAAGCGGCACGTACGCAAACGATCAACCAGCCGTTGAATTGCTGGTTTACCATGAATATTCATCAGTACCTTGCCTGGCAAACGCGATGCTCCCATACGCGCCTCTATACTTGCTACAACACGCCGACGCATAGTCATAACACCCTTTCCATATCGGCCAGCACATCCAGTTGACCATAAACTTTGTGGAAAGCGTCAATTACAGTCGACAATTCGTCTTCTTTTAGCTCAAAACTGCAGGTACAAAACTCAATCAATTCGTGCTCATCCATAAGTTCCGCGACCGGACACAATCCCTTATCATAGCGTCGTTCCGTTAGAGTAAAGGGCCAGCCATTTCGACCAATAGCAATACGTTGTTGAAAAGTCGGCAACATATAGAGTGGCTTTACATAACCCTCTGCTATCGGCACACCTTCAGCAACAAGAGCGCGCACTATAGTTGCCCGACTCACACCTGCAACAGCTGCATCATGCCGGGCACACCATACATAATAAACATGCCTACAATCATGACGAACCATTGGCGTTGTCAGACCTTTTAAACCCTGCAACTCAGCTGAAAGGCGTTCAGCAATCGCTTGCCGCTCATCCACTAGCCTATCGACTTTACGCAACTGCTCACGACCAATGGCCGCAGATAATTCGGTCATTCGAAAATTAAAACCGACAAGGTTAGTAATGTCTTCAACATGAAGCGGCTCCACTACGTTTTCACCGTGATTGCGAATCATACGTAACCGCAGAGCCAAAGCATCATCATCAGTGCAACACATACCGCCTTCACCCGTGTGAATGTGCTTATGGTAGTTCAGGCTAAATACACCTATATGTCCCACTGTGCCCGCATATCTTCCTGCTTCAGATGCAAGTGGCGCCTGTGCCGCATCTTCAATCAGATAAATGCCATGCTGGTCTGCTAATGTGCGCAGCTCGCTTAAAGCGGCGGGATGCCCAAACAAATCCACGGCGAGAATGGCGCGTGTTTTCGACGTAATCGCTGCGCTAACCAAAACAGGATCGAGGCAAAATGTATCTGGCTCGATATCAACAAAAACCGGAATGCCACCATAAAACAAGGGCGCCATTACTGTTGCCGACATCGAATAAGGCGGCACAATAACTTCGTTCCCCGGACTCACTCCGACAGCACCTAGTGCAGCAATTAAACCCGATGTATTAGAATTAACTGAAATTGCATGTTTGCAACAAAATCGTTCAGCCCACTCGCTTTCGAACCCTCTAATTTCAGAGCCACCATCAAAATCATCACACCATGCCCCGATAAAACTAGATAACCGACCCGTGCGAGCAACTTTATTGACAGCCTCAACTTCTTCGTTGCCCATTGATTGGTATGGCATAAGCGGTTTAGTTAATGCCGGGGAACCACCCAACATTGCAAGTTTAGACATTTGAATACCTTGACATTAATAATTGAAAAATTTAACTGCCGATTGTACCAAGCAGATTCCATTGCAATGCCGTACCACGTCGCACATCCTGTTTGACCGTGCTACCCAGCAATTGTCCTAAATACTTCGTCGGTAAGCCAAAACCTGGCCGGATTGCGCGCACATTGTCACGCGTCAACACATCGCCTGCTTTCAAATCTTGCACCACATACAGCGAACGCCGGAACATCATCGATTTTTTCTCGGCTTCTGTTGCGCCGTAGCTAACCTGGCCAAGTGCCTGCCAAGCACGTTCGGTTTCTACCACCAACTGCGCCATTTCATCGGGCTCCATCGAAAAAACACTGTCCACGCCGCCATCGGCACGGTTGAGGGTAAAATGTTTCTCGATAACCGTAGCGCCCAATGCCACGCTGGCGACCGATACACCGACACCTAAGGTGTGGTCGGACAAGCCGACTTCGCAAGCGAAGAGTTCGCGCATGTGCGGAATAGTCAAAATATTGGTGTTACCGGCAGTTGCCGGGTAGGTGCTGGTGCATTTAAGCAGGATCAAATCGTTGCATCCGGCCTCGCGGGCGGCGCGCACGGTATCATCAAGCTCGGCAATACTGGCCATGCCGGTGGAGATAATCAGCGGTTTTCCAGTAGCGGCGACACGGCGGATTAGCGGCAGATCCGTATTTTCGAATGAGGCAATCTTGTAACAGGGCGCATCCAAACTTTCCAGCAAATCCACTGCGGTATCATCAAACGGGGTGCTAAAAGCGATAATGCCCAATTCGCGCGCGCGCTCGAAAATCGGTTGATGCCATTCCCATGGGGTATAAGCCTCGCCGTAAAGTTTGTAGAGCGATGTGCCCGCCCACAGGCTGTTCGGGTCGCTGATATGGAATTCGCGCTCGTCCAAATCCAGCGTCATGGTGTCAGGCGTGTAAGTCTGAATTTTCAGCGCATGTGCGCCGCTTTTGGCGGCGGCCTCGACAATGTCTAGGGCGCGTTCGAGCGATTGGTTATGGTTGCCGGACATTTCGGCTATCACAAACGGCGGATGGCCGAGGCCGATTTTTCTGTCGCCAATGATGATCATTTATTTATTCCTATCGATGGTTCGTGAACAAGCCATTCACGCTTAAGCAAACCAAAGCAGACCAAATTGTGATAATGGGTGCCATCAAAATATTGGTCGCGCAGTATGCCTTCTTGCACAAAACCGAGTGATTTATGCAGGTTAATGGAGGGCTGATTCCAATGCAGTGCCTGCCCGCAAATCTTATATACATTTTCTTTTTTGAATACATAGGCTAAAGCGGCCAATCCGAGTTTTCTGCCCGTTCCTTTTGCGGCATCGGGAGCAGCATAAAAACCCCAATCCAACACCCCGGAATAGCTTGTTTGTTTAAATTGGACAAATCCACAACATTGTTTATCTACCTCAAACACCAACAGCTCTATATCTGCGTTAGTTGATGCACGTTCAAACCATGAATAATGCTCTTGGAGCGAAATTTCATGCCGGGTAAACATATAGCGCCGAATTTCAGGGTGGTTACGTAGCTTTAAAATACTGTCAAGATCGGCGACAGTCATTGGCCGTAGACACGCCAGGCGTGCAGAGGCATCAACCATAACACTCACTCAGCGCATCCAGTACGCGGCTTGCACCGCGTCCGTCAGTGATAGAACAACTTGTTTGGCTTAATTGATGTAACGCATCAGCGCTGACAAGCGCATTAAGCATCGACGGCAAGACGCAAGGAATGTCATCTACATTGCCAATCAAGCCCACACTGCCGCGTTGCGCGAGGGCAGCAGCGCCATCACGTTGATTCGCCGCAAGCACCACTAAGATTGTCGGTAAGCCCAAACAACAGCGTTCCCATGATGTACTGCCTGCAGCACCGATGGCCAGATCACTATCGACCATCAGTTGCGCCATGTTATCGACATTAACCTTGACCTCGGTTGCTTGCGGCAGTTGCTTTGCCAGCATTTTAACGTGCTCCAACCCAGGCGCATGTATCCCCATTACCACGGTGATGCGCAAGTCTATCGGTAGCAGGCAATCTTTCATGGCTTCCAGCACCTTGCCGGTTGCATCGTCTTGATCCACGCCGCCCATGGTAATTAACAGTTGTTTAAGTTGCGGTTTGGCTCGGCGACGCAAACTTTCATCACGCAAGACGGCAAACTCAGGCCGCAGCAACGCATAGTGGGGGGCGACAAGAACGCGACACTGCTCCGACACAAGCTGGCTATAATCCTCTGCATCACGGCCTAAATTTTGATCCAGCAAGAGGTCGCAGTCATGCAGCCGGTCTGCCAAATCATCGATCACCATCAGTTTGCGGCACCACGGACGCAGTGTTTGTTCCCAGCGGGCATCAAGTGCGTAGTGGTCAACAATTAACCAATCAAGCGCCGATTCGCCCATACCGGCTTTTGTCTGCGCCGCATCGGTGACCCAATCGGCACCGAGCCAAGCCGCATAATTTGATTGCGCCTCAATGCCCTGTTTGTTTGCGCTCAACGCGTCCGTAGCCATCATCGGCAAAACTGTTACCGAAAATCCGCGTTGGCGAATCTGCGCAATCAAATGCCCGGGATGCTCGCGGCAAATGAAATGACACGGGTTGCCAGTCGCCTGCAGCGCGTCGGCCAAGGTCAAGCAGCGCATAACATGGCCGCTGCCGATTTGTAACGAGGCGTCGGTACGAAAGGCGATGTTCATTTGCTTATGCTTTCGATGAAGTTCCGCCGAACCGGTATTCCTGCAGCCTGCATGGCCGCTTTAGCGCCCGCCGGTGTCTGTTCAGTAAAATGGAACATACTCGCCGCTGCGACAGCCGAGGCTCCGGCCTGTTTTACGGCATCGACCATGTGCTGATAATTGCCGGCACCGCCTGAGGCAATGACAGGAATCTTTACGGCATGAACCACGGCTTCAATCAGCGCCAAGTCGTAGCCTTGAAATGTGCCGTCCCGCTCAATCGAGGTAATCAGGATTTCACCCGCACCACGGTCTTCAATTTCACGCGCCCATGCGCAAACTTCGCGTCCGGTGGACTGTGTTCCGGCGTGGCTGAAACATTGCCACCCTGCACCCGTTGGATTTTGGCGTACGTCAATACTCGCGACGACGCATTGCGAACCATGACGCTTGGCAATTTCGCCGACTAATTCTGGGCAAGAATAAGCTGCGGTATTGACGCAAACCTTGTCGGCACCGGCGCGCAGCAGTTTTTGCACGTGTTCGATACGGGTGATGCCGCCACCGACAGTGAACGGGACAAAACAGTCTTGGCCGAATTCGTCGATAGACTCAAAGTCGAGGTCATCGGGCGAGTCGTGCGCGGCAATATCAACCAGTATCAGTTCATCGACTTCGCGTTGGTTATAGACTTTGACGGCGGGCAAGACGGGGCCGACCCTCCGCCAACTGTCAAAGCCTACCCCTTTGACCAAACCAAACTGCTTCCACAACAACGTGGGGATGACGCGCACTTTTAACATGCAGGATTCTCGATAAAGTTGCGCAACAGGCGAAAGCCTGCACGCGAACTTTTTTCCGGATGAAATTGAGTGCCCCAGATATGACCGGATCTAACCGCTGCCGTGACCGGTATGTCATACACCGTGGTAGCCAGCACATGCGCAGGATCAT
>JBLRXA010000033.1:0-25920 GCA_047920955.1 Methylobacter sp.
ATCGAGAGCACAGTGATTGTCATGATATTGGCATTGCTGTTCCGGCTATTTCGGGGGCTCGCTAAACTTAAACGCGATTACCAAAGCCTGAGCGACAGCGTGCACAGTAATGGCAATGATATTGCCGGTTTATGCGCGGCAGCACTGGGCGTTGATACGCGCATAGCGGCAGTTGATAAACGGATCACCATTACCGATGGGCTGATTGAGGATTTGGCGGCAAAAATTTCCGAAATGGAACACTATGGCCACGCTGGAATGGAGTATCATGAGCAGGGTGACCGCTCCTACAACATCGACATCAACAAAGTCAGAAGCGGCGCCAGTATTGACGAATTAATGCACGATTCAGGCCTCAGCCACGACGAGGCGGCTTTATTGGTTCGCCTGCATGGGAGCCGGGGCAACCGGTAACAAATTCACCCATAAAAAAGCCCGGCTAACTCGGTTAGCCGGGCTTTTTTAATGCGCGGAGTTTAATCTTCGCCGCTAAATACGCCGAGCAGTTGCAACAAGCTCAGGAACAGGTTGTAAATGGAGACGTATAATGACACCGTCGCTAAAATGTAGTTGGTTTCGCCGCCGTGGATGATGGCGCTGGTTTGGAATAAAATCATGCCGGACATCAGCAGGATAAACATGGCTGACACTGCCAACGATAAGGCTGGAATGGAGAAAAACAGCGCGCCTAAGCCCGCGAGAAAAGCGACCAGAATACCCACCATCAGAAAACCGCCCATGAAGCTGAAATCTTTGCGGGTAGTTAAAGCGTAGCCGGAAAGGCCGAGGAAAATTACGCCGGTGCCGCCGAGTGCGGTCATAATCAGCTCATGACCATTGCTGAAGGCTTTGATGTAGAACGTTAAAATAGGGCCGAGCGTCAGTCCCATAAAGCCGGTCAAGGCAAAAACAAAGACCAGGCCCAGGGCGCTGTTGCTGAATTTTGTGGTCAAAAACAGCAAGCCGAAATAGCCGACCAAGGTAATGATCGGGCCAAAATGCGGCAGTTCCAACGTCATGGCTAAGCCTGCGGTCATTGCGCTGAACAGTAATGTCATCGACAATAACAAATAGGTGTTTTTCAATACTTTATTGGTTGCCAGGATGATGGCTTCCGAAGACAAAATAGCGGTATTTTCTTTCATTTTATGTAGACTCCTTAAAAATAAAGGGTTAAAGGCCTTTTTATCTTACAAGAGTTTGGCTGTGTTGGTAACAATATTTAGTAGAATGTCGGCTTATTGATCCTCATTTTTTACGGTAGCGAACGATGACAGAACAGACAACACTAACGCCTTACGACTTGATCGGCCAAGAGGCGGCGATACGGCATGTGGTTGAGCGGTTTTATTTTTTTATGGATACCCTGCCTGAAGCGGCTGCAGTTCGGGCAATGCATTCGGCGGATTTATCGGCTGCGCGTAGCAAGTTGTTTAAGTTCCTGTCGGGGTGGTTAGGCGGCCCTGATTTGTTTGTCCAGGAATATGGGCATCCCCGCCTGCGCCAGCGGCATTTTCCCTTTGCGATAGACGCGGCGGCGGCAGAGCAGTGGCTGTTGTGCATGAATAAAGCCCTTGATGAGACCCCGATGGATGCGGCTTTCAGGGCAAACTTAAGCCAGTCCTTGCAGCAGCTGGCCACGCACATGATTAACCAAGATGAAACCGCGTAGTTTTTAGTCATTGCCATTTAACGCACCGGGAGCCGCCATTTCCAGCCCACCCTTTTCCTACCATATCCGGCGCAGCCAGCGGGCGACGCAGACGCGCATTATCGTGACGCCGGGCCGCGTTGAAGTGGTCGCGCCGACAAATGTTGCCGAGCATCATATCCATAAGTTCGTGCTGGTCAAGCAGCAGTGGATCGAGCGGGCGCTGGCCAAGATTGCCGCCAAAACCCAGCTGCGGCAAAGTTTGGCGCCCGCTGTTTATGCGCATGGTGCGGACATCACTTATCAGGGCGCGTCGTATAAATTGGCGGTAAAACCCAGCACATTAACAACGGTAAAAATCGAATTTTGCCGGGAATTTATTGCCCATGTTCCCGCCGCGCTATTGTCTAAAGATCACAGCAGCGAGATAAAAGAGGCATTAACGCGCTGGATGAAAAAACAGTCGCAGCAACAGGTCGAACAACTGGTAAAACAACACGGGAAAACAAAACAACTATTTCCCCAGACTATCAGAATTAAAAGCCAAAAAAGCCGCTGGGGCAGTTGCGGCATTCATAACGACATCAATATCAACTGGCTGCTCATCATGGCGCCCCCGGAGGTCTTGGAATATGTGGTGGTGCATGAGCTTTGCCATATCCGGGTCAGGAACCACTCCGCGCATTTCTGGGCGCTGGTTGCCGAACATTTGCCCGATTATAAAAGTCGGCGGCAGTGGCTGAAAAAGCACGGCAACAGTTTGATGATGGGGTTGTAAAAAACGGTGGTTGCTGTAGCTCATGCCGCCATAGGCAAATAGCCGCCGCTTACCGTTCCATTCACCCATCCGTTTTATGTTTTTTATTGAAAAATAGGGCTTAATCTCCTATGCTCCCCCCCTGAGGTTTTGGCTGCTTAAAGCCTTTGCTCACTATGCTCTAAACTACTCGCATTGGAGACTGTATGAAAATTGGTATACCTAAAGAAATTCACCCAGGTGAAAAACGCGTGGCCACGACGCCTGAGGCCGCCGAACAAATTATAAAACTGGGTTTTTCCGTCTTGGTGGAAAAAGGCGCGGGGCTGGGCGCGAATATTTCCGATGAGGCCTATAAGGAAGTCGGTGTTGAAATCGTTAATAGCGCCAAGACTTTATGGAAAAAAGCCGACATCGTGATGAAAGTCCGCGCACCTGAACAACACCCCGAGCTGGCGTTGGACGAAACCGATCTGTTACCTGAGGGCGGCCGTTTAATCAGTTTTATCTGGCCCGCACAAAACGAAGAGTTGATGCAGAAGCTGGCGGCCAAAAATGCCACGGTGCTGGCGATGGACAGCGTACCGCGTATGTCGCGGGCGCAAAAGCTGGATGCGCTGAGTTCGATGGCCAATATTGCCGGTTACAGGGCGGTGGTTGAAGCGGCACAGCATTTTGGCCGTTTTTTTACCGGACAGATTACCGCCGCAGGTAAGATTCCACCGGCTAAAGTATTGGTGATTGGTGCTGGCGTTGCCGGTCTTGCCGCGATTGGCGCGGCAAAAAGCATGGGCGCTATCGTCCGCGCTTTCGACACCCGCCCCGAAGTAAAAGAGCAAATTGAAAGTATGGACGCCGAATTTTTGATGTTGGATTTTAAGGAGGAAGGCAGCGGCACTGGCGGCTATGCCAAAACCATGTCCAAGGAATTCATCGAAGCCGAAATGGCGCTGTTTGCCCGGCAGGCGATGGAAGTGGACATTATCATTACCACCGCGCTGATTCCCGGCAAACCCGCGCCCAAGCTGATTACCAAAGGCATGGTCGAATCGATGAAGCCAGGCAGCATCATTGTCGATTTGGCGGCGGAACAGGGCGGCAACTGCGCGCTGACCGAAAAAGATCAGGTCGTGGTCAAGCATGATGTGACCATTATCGGCTACACCAATCTGCCCAGCCGTTTGGCGAACCAGTCAAGCCAGCTTTATGCGACCAATCTTCGCCATCTGTTGACCGAACTGTGCTCTGAGAAAAACGGCGAAATTAACGTCAATATGGAGGACGAGGTCATTCGCGGCGCCACCGTGATTAAAGAAGGCAAAATCACTTGGCCGCCACCACCGCCAAAATTGTCTGCGTCACCGGTGCCGTTGACTGAAGCGCCCGCTTTTTCTGCGGCACAGGTGCCCAAAAAATCTTTCATTCCCGAACCCGTTAAGCAGTTGCTGCCGCTGATTGTCGGTGGTCTGTTGCTGTTCGGCATCGGTTCGGTAACGCCCGCGTCGTTTATGTCGCACTTTACCGTGTTTGTATTGGCCTGTTTCATCGGTTATCAGGTGATTTGGAATGTGTCCGCCTCGCTGCATACGCCGCTGATGAGTGTAACCAATGCCATCAGCGGCATTATCGTCATCGGTGCGCTGGTGCAGATTTCCGCGCCGGGTTTCGTGATCAGCGTACTGGCCGGATTGGCGATACTCATTGCTTCTATCAATATTGTCGGCGGCTTTTTAGTCACGCGCCGCATGTTAGAAATGTTCAGAAAATAACCGGAGAAAGAGATGTCCCAAAGTTTAGTTACGATGTCCTACATCGTCGCCACCATTCTGTTCATTTTCAGTTTGGGCGGTTTAAGTAATCAGGAAACTGCGCGCCGAGGCAATTATTACGGCATGTTGGGCATGGCGATTGCGATTGTCGCCACCGCCTTAAGCGAGTCGGTTACGTCCTACGTTATTTTAGTGATTGCTTTGTTAATCGGCGGTGCGATTGGCGCCAAAGCTGCGTTAAAAGTCGAAATGACGCAAATGCCGGAACTGGTCGCCATCATGCACAGCTTGGTCGGTTTAGCGGCGGTGCTGGTGGGTTATGCCAATTTCATGGACAGTTCTGCCGATTTAAGCGGCGTGGAAAAAAATATCCATGAAGTAGAAATTTACATCGGCGTTCTGATCGGCGCAGTGACCTTTTCCGGTTCGGTGATTGCGTTCGGCAAACTCAGCGAGCGCATCAGCGGCAAGCCAGTATTGTTGCCTGCACGGCACTGGTTGAATTTAGGCCTGTTGATTTTGGCGTTTTTGTTAGGCCGATGGTTTTTACAACAAGCCGAAACCGGCGGCGGTACTTTTCCCTTGTTGTTGATGACGGTGGTTGCGCTGGCGTTTGGCGTTCACATGGTGATGGCGATTGGCGGCGCGGATATGCCGGTGGTGGTATCGATGCTGAACAGCTATTCCGGCTGGGCGGCGGCGGCAACCGGTTTCATGTTAAGCAATGATTTGTTAATTGTGACCGGCGCATTAGTCGGCAGCAGCGGTGCGATTTTGAGTTACATTATGTGCCGTGCGATGAACCGCAACTTTATCAGCGTGATTGCCGGTGGTTTCGGCACCTCAGGCGGCGAAGCGGCTGTTATTGAAGGCGAAGTGACGCCGATCAGCGCCGAAGATACCGCGCAATTGTTGCTCGATGCCAAAAACATCATGATTATTCCAGGCTACGGCATGGCGGTGGCGCAAGCCCAGCACACGGTGAACGAAATCACCAAGCTGTTGCGCGATAAAGGCAAGAAAGTCGGTTTCGGCATCCATCCGGTTGCCGGACGGATGCCCGGCCACATGAACGTGCTGTTGGCGGAAGCGAAAGTACCTTATGACATCGTTTATGAAATGGACGAAATCAATGAAGATTGGGGGCATGTCGATGTGTCTATCGTTATCGGCGCCAACGACATCGTTAATCCATCGGCATTGGATGACCCCAACAGCCCGATTGCTGGAATGCCGGTATTGGAATGCTGGAAAGGCGAAACCACCGTCGTGCTTAAACGCAGTATGGCGTCGGGTTATGCCGGTGTCGGTAATCCGTTATTTGTGCTGGAAAACACCCGCATGTTGTTTGGCGATGCCAATGCGACTATGCAGGCGGTATTGAAGGCGTTGAAAGCTTAGTTTTGTTTGCGGGAGCGGTCGATTGGCCGCTCCCGCAATTTACCCCGCCATCTATGTTAATGTGTGAACCCCGAATTATCAGAAAACCAGTTTGACCTGCAATCGTTTTTAAAAAATCTGACCACGCGTCCGGGCATTTACAAAATGCTCAATGACCAGGCTGAGATTATTTATATCGGCAAGGCCAAAAACCTTAAAAACCGCGTTTCCAGTTATTTTAAAAAACAAAACGCGTCAATTAAACAGCAAACAATGGTCGCCAAGATTGCGGGCATTGAAGTCACGGTTACGCACACTGAAGCCGAGGCGCTGTTGCTGGAATGCCAGCAAATCAAGCGCCACAAACCCCGCTACAACATCTGTTTAAGGGATGATAAATCCTATCCCTATATTTTTCTGTCCAGCGATCATGATTTTCCCCAGATTACGCTGCATCGCGGCGCCAAAAAACGCAAGGGCCGCTATTTTGGCCCTTATCCCGGTATTGGCGCGATCAAGGAAAGTCTAAAACTATTGCAACGGGTTTTTTTGCTCAGACAATGTGACGATTCCGTTTTTAATAACCGCTCCCGTCCCTGTTTGCAGCATCAGATAGGCCGCTGCAAAGCGCCGTGTGTTGGCTTGATCGATAAAGCTGCTTATGCGCAGGACGTTAACAGCACGGTGTTATTTTTGGAAGGCAAGGGCAGTCTGCTGATTGATCAGTTGATTGTCGAAATGGAGCAGGCGGCGGCAAAGTTGGAATACGAACAAGCTGCCGGTTTCAGGGATCAAATCATCATGTTGCGCTCGGTGCTGGAAAAACAGTTTGTCGATGGCGAGCGCGGCGATGTCGATATGATTGCCTGCGCGAGTAAAGCCGGTGTCGCCTGTGTGCAGGTATTTTTTATCCGCAACGGCCAGCATTTGGGCAACAAGGTATTTTTTCCTAAGATTACCGATGAGCATGAACCGGCGGCGATTATTCAGGCCTTCATCGCGCAATATTATCTGGATAAACAGCCGCCGCACGAGTTGATTGTCAGCCATCAGCCGGAAGAAGCCGAGTTGCTGATGGAGGTGTTGAGCGCGGCAGCAAAACACGCAGTGGCTATTGCGCACAATGTCAGAGGCGAGCGGGCAAAATGGCTAGAAATGGCCTGCACCAACGCCGAAAATTCGCTGCTGGGCAAGTTGTCCGACCGGCAGGGGCTTCATGCGCGTTTTTTGAGTTTGCAGGAAGAATTGGGCTGCAAGGAACTGCCCAAACGCTTGGAATGCTTTGATATTAGCCATACCCAAGGCGAGAAAACGGTAGCATCTTGTGTTGTTTTCGACCACGAAGGCCCGGTAAAATCGGCTTATCGCCGCTTTAATATCGAAGGCATTACCGGCGGCGATGATTATGCGGCAATACATCAGGCGGTGTTTCGGCGGTTTAAACGCTTGAAACAAGGCGAGCACATTGCGCCGGACATCTTGCTGATAGACGGCGGCAAAGGCCAGGTGCATGAAGCGCAAAAGGCATTGGCGGAATTAGAGATAAACAATGTTATGATAGTCGGCGTTTCTAAGGGGCCGGACAGAAAACCGGGCATGGAAAAACTGATACGGGTGGATCAGGAGCAGCCAATAGACATAAAACCGGGTGCTAGCGGGCTGTTGTTAATTCAGCATATCCGCGATGAAGCGCACCGCTTTGCAATAACAGGACACAGGCAGCGTCGGGGCAAGGCCAAAAAACAATCGGCGATGGAAGCCATTCCAGGATTGGGGCCTAAACGGCGACAGATTTTATTGAAACAATTTGGGGGGTTGCAAGGTATTTCACAGGCTGGCGTGGATGCACTTTGTAGCGTGGACGGCATCAGCCGCCAACTGGCACAACGAATTTACGAGCTGTTTCATCACCAAGATGATAATTGAATATAACTTACCGACTAATTTGACGCTGTTAAGAATCGCGTTAATTCCGCTAATAACCGTGGTTTTTTATCTGCCTTGGCAGTATGCCAATATTGCTACGACACTGATTTTTATGGTTGCCGGTTTTACCGATTGGCTGGACGGCTATTTGGCCAGGAAAATGCGTTTGGAAACCGCTTTCGGGGCTTTTTTAGATCCGGTCGCCGATAAACTGATGGTGGCTATGGTGTTGGTGCTGATTGTGCAGCAGCAAGGCAGCCCTTATCTGGCGGTTCCCGCCGCCATTATTATCGGCCGGGAAATCACCATCGCCTCGCTGCGCGAATGGATGGCGGAAATCGGCCAGCGGGCGCAGGTCAAAGTGTCCCAGTTAGGCAAATGGAAAACCAGCGCACAAATGCTGGCGATTGGCATGTTGTTATACCGTGACGATGTGTTCGGCTTGCCGGTCAATTATTGCGGTTACGGCCTGCTCTATATTGCCGCCATTTTGACCTTATGGTCGATGATCAATTACCTGCGGGCAGCACTTGCGGTGTTGTCGGCAAAATAAATTTTTATACAACCGGCGCTTACAAGCCGCTTGGATTTTCACTCACAAACCAATACAGCGCATTGAATCAGCTGTTAAAGAAGAGCATGGATCAGGAACTAATAGATAGTCAGAACAACTCTGACGTGCAAGATGAAATCGTGTTGGCGGCTTTGAGGCTGTTTGCCGAAAAGGGTTATTTCAACACCTCGCTCATCGATATTAAAGAGGCGGCGGGCATAAAAACAACCGACGCGATTTATCAGCACTTTAAGACCAAACAGGCGATTGCGGCACTGGTGTACGGCAACATTCTCGACAGCCTAAGCATCTCCATCGACGACATCAAACGTACCAACGAAAAACCTTCCGAACAACTGCGCGGCATCGTTGATTTGCTGTTCAGGCTGGCTGATGAAGCCCCGGATGTGGTGCGGTTTTTGCTGGTGTTGAACGTCAAAGAGTTTTTGCCGGAAGCACAATTGTTGCATCAATCCGCCGCGTTTATGAAAATCATCCGCATTATCGAGGCCGGTATCAGGGAAGGCGAAATCCGCAACATCACCCCGCAATTAGGTTACGCGCATTTTTTCGGCATTATCGACAATACCCTGCGGCTTAAATTAAGCGGATTTTTGGACAGGAAAGCCGATTTTTATCAGTCGCAAACTTGGCTGGCGGCATGGAATACACTCGTTAAAAAGTGACGGTTTTAGGAAAGATAGTGTCCACGAAAATCACGAAAGCCACGAAAAAAAAGTCGTAAAAATAATTGTCTGTTTTCGTGGATAATTATTTTGGAGTGCTGATGCAGCGATTGTTTGGCTACCCATATTTAAAGCGGGACACAAAAATAGCTAAAGCTACTTTGCTCCGGCAGTATCAATAACGCTGGAGTCCAATAGCTTTAGCTATTGGCGGCTCACTGTCCCGTTTTAAGTGAGAGCTAAAATAAATGACATTTTTTGAATCAGCACCCCCCTTAATTTATTTATAACGCTGAGGATAAGCCATTGAACAAATCCACCCCATCTTGGCCGCTTCATTTGCGGCATCTCGCTGAACGGGCTTTGGGCAAAACAGCCGGTCACGCGCTGTGGAAAAAATACCGCAGCGCATTTTCAGCCGAATACCAGGCACTCGTGATACCGCGTTACGCCCTAAAAGACATACTGCATCTTGAACAGATGCCCGCCTCCGATCAGCAGCGTATCAGCCTGCTTAACCCCCACCAAAACATCGGCCATTACCGGCTGCATTTTTACAGCCGACAAGCGCGTTATCTGGATGAATATATCCCGGTGCTGGAAAACATGAATTTACGGGTCATGGATCAGGTGCAGTTTGCGGTGGTGGTCGATGGCGTCACGCTGTTTATTAAAAGTTTCACCATCAAAGCGGCAAAAGCCCAATGCGCCCCGTTTTTCAAGTTAAGGCAACGGCTGCTGGAAACCATACAAGTGATGATGGAAGGCCGCGTGGAAAATGACGCGCTCAACAAGCTGTGCGTCCTGACCGGCATGGCCTGGCAAGACATTGACGTGCTTAGGGCTTACCGCAATTACTACCTGCAACTCGGTCATCAGACCACGCGTGTTAGCGTCCATCGTGCTTTGATTAACAATATTCAGGTCGCAGAGGGGCTGTTTAAGTATTTCGAGGCGCGTTTTCGCCCCAATCCGGCGTGGGACGATCCGGTCATCCGCGAGGAACAGGTGTTATTCCCGTTACGCTTGCAGTTGCTTGAGGCCATTCCTGCCGTATCGGACATTAATGACGACCGGATTTTACGCACCTTGTTCAATCTGATTGACGCGACCATGCGCAGCAATTTCCATTTGCGCCGCAGCCTGTCCGATTATTTTATCGCCTTTAAAATTAACAGCCTGGGCATTATCGACATGCCCGCACCCAAGCCGCAAAACGAGATTTATGTCCATGCTGTCGATATGGAAGGCATCCATTTACGCAGCGGCAAAATTTCCCGTGGCGGTATCCGTTGGTCAGACCGTCCCGATGATTTCAGGACAGAAATTCTGGGGCTGATGCAAACCCAAGTCAGTAAAAATGCGCTGATTGTCCCGACCGGCGCCAAGGGCGGTTTTGTGGTCAAAAAGAACGGCATCAAGTCGGCTTTGGGCATCAAAGAGGCCGGCAAAAAAGCCTACTTGACCCTGATTCGCGGCCTGCTTGATTTAACCGACAATTATAGCGACGAGCAGATTGTGCCGCTGCCCCACATCGTTTGCTATGACGACCCCGATCCCTATCTGGTTGTCGCCGCCGACAAAGGCACGGCGCATTTTTCCGATATGGCCAATGCGGTTTCGGCAGAATACCGCTTTTGGCTGGGCGATGCTTTTGCTAGCGGTGGCTCCCAAGGCTACGACCATAAAGCCTTAGGCATTACTGCGCGTGGCGCTTGGGAATGCGTGAAACGCCATTTTCGCGAAATCGGTAAAGACATCCAAACGGAAGCCTTTAGCGTTGTCGGTATCGGCAGCATGGACGGCGACGTGTTCGGCAACGGCATGTTGCAATCGCCGCATATCCGGCTATTGGCCGCGTTTAGCGGCTCGCATATTTTCATCGACCCGAACCCTGTCGACAGCGCGGCGGCCTTAGCGGAACGTCGGCGCTTGTTCAGCTTGCCGGGTTCGAGTTGGGATGATTACGACCGGGCACTTATTTCACACGGTGGCGGCGTTTATTTAAGGGCGGCCAAAGATATTCCGGTGTCCGCCGAGCTGAAAAAATGGCTGGGCATCCGTTATAAATCGCTGGATGGCGAATCGCTGATCCGTTATTTGTTGGCGGCACCTGTGGACTTATTATGGCTGGGCGGCATCGGTACTTATGTAAAAGCCAGCACGGAAAAACACGAAGACGTCGGCGACCGCGCCAATGACACTGTGCGGGTGAATGCGGCTAATTTGGGCGCCAGCATTGTCGGCGAAGGCGCCAATCTGGGCTTTACCCAAAAAGCGCGTATTGAATACGCGTTAAGGGGAGGGCGCATCAACACCGACGCGGTCGACAATTCCGCAGGTGTCGACACCTCCGACCATGAGGTGAATTTAAAAATCTTTCTGGTCGGCCTGCACAAGAAAAATTTGATTGCCGATTACCAGCCCTTATTTATCCGCATGACCGACGCTGTTTGCCGCTTGGTGCTGGCCGATAATATCGCCCAAAGCCTGTGTTTGTCGCTGGAGCAACGGCGTTGTGCGGAAAATTCGGCGGTTTATGTGCAGCTGGCCGAGCGTTTGGATAGCGCCGGATTTTTCGACAGGGCTGTTGAATGTTTTCCGCAAAGCAAAGAAGTCATGTCCCGCCCCGGTTTGGTGATAACCCGCCCCGAACTTGCGGTATTGATGGCCGCCAGCAAAATGTACCTGACCCAGTTGATACAAGAGCAATCCGCCTTGCTGCAAGAGGCTTGTTGCTGTTGTTATTTACAGGCCTATTTTCCCGAACAGCTGGGTCAACAGTATGCCGAACAGCTGTCCAGCCATCCCTTAGCGGATGAAATTAAAGCTACCCTAATCAGCAATAAAATCATCAACCAGGCCGGTTGCGGTTTTTTGAGCTTAGATGAAAATAGCGAAAACACGCTGGATCATGTCGCTTGTTATCTGACTTTTGAGCGGGTTGTAGACGGCGACGCCTTGCGTCAGGCAATTGCTGCATTGGACAACAGTGTCCCTGCCGACCGTCAATATCAGCTATTGCTGCAATTGGAAAGCACCTTGGTCGGTTTTTGTCGCTGGGCTTTGATGCAAGGCCGAAAAATCCGCCCGGATGCGCAAACCATTGTCTGCTATCGCCGTTATTTAAACGACTATCGGCGCTATTTTGACAGCGATTTCGCCGAATTTGGCGGGCAATTGGCGCAATACCAACAAGATGGCATTCCCGAACCCTTGGCGCTGGACATGGCATTCTTGTCCAGCCTTGGTGATTTTCCGCTCATCGTCTCATTAGCCGCCGAAACGGCTCAGGATTTTGTCGCCACCCTGAAATTATTTAACGACATCAGCCGTTATCTTGGTTTGGACAAGGTCAATGCACAGCTGGCGAACCTGCCCCTGCATGACGTTTGGGAACGGAAAGTATTGAACGGCTTGCAAGATGACATAAAGCAGCTGATAGGGCAGGCGGTCAAAGCCATGCAGGCGGGCCGGGCGGCAACCTGTACCGATTATTTCAGCCGCCCGGAGCAAGCGCCTAAAATCAACCGCTATCGGCGCATTTATCAGGATGTGAACAACAGATTGCCGGTCAATGTGTTGCCTTATATTGTTTTGACCAAAGAATTGGCGCGCTTACTTGTTAGCGGGCAGCCGCATGAGGAGAGCCCGGTTCAGCTAATTTAGGCAAGCATCAGCATTCCGGTTTTTCTGATATACGGTATCCCGTTGCCCCCAATATCGTCCAACCGGTTGATGATTAAATTTTCACGGACATTGTTCTTTTGCATTTTGGGTAATTCACGCAACCCCAGAATTCAGCGCCTTCATTTCTTCCTTTGGTTGCTTTTCTTTTCACCATCTTAACGTCGCAGTTAACGCAAGTTGGCGTGCTGTAATCGCCCTCAGTGGCTATCTCGTCTATTTTCCTTTTATTTTCTTCATTAAGCCCATTAATCAGACGGATGAACTCATCGCCGTTTATAAGCAACAGCGATTTGTTTTTTGCAAACTCTATTGCGGCCCGGCTGTATGTTGACGTCGTCAAAAAAATCCCGTGCCTGATTTGTTCGCTTGCCATGACGCCATAAAATTCCCTGATTAGGTACACACCGATAGGTTTGCTCCAGGCTTTGCATTGCCCTATGGCAAGTATCTTGCCGTTTTTATCGGCTATTTTTATGTCAATCCCCCCGTCAGCGCCTATATCTGTTATATCGGTGTTGCAATTTTTTATTTTCAAGTATGCCATGCAAACTTCTTCGTAGCGTTTCCATTCAAGGGATCTCAAAAAGGTTGCATCCCATTTTATGCTGCCTTTGTTTTTAAGATGCGCTGTCTTTTGTCGGCTGTCTGCCCTTTTTTCTGCCACGGCGCCGTTAGGTTGGTTTTTTGTTTTTCTGGTATTTTTAATGCGGCCGATTATTTTTTGTATTATCCCCATGCCTTGCCCCCCTATTGTGTTAATGCCGTGCTGGCAGTTAAGGTGATTTCCGGGAAAGAATGCCCTCTGATAGTCACGGACAATGGTTTGGGGATGGTTCTTTTCGGGAAATGGCCTGTGCGCCCCTTAACAGCGGGCCGATTTTTGACGCGGATATTGTAGTTGCTGCAATTTGCTGATCAAGGCTTGGCTGCAATCATGGAGCAAATGGTAGCTGTCGTCAAACAAGCCCAGACCTAGCCAAACCGGTTATTGTCCCATTCATAACAAAAACAAAAAAAACGGCTGTTGCGTTTGCAACAATTATGCTTGTCCGTTAAATAAATGGCATTAAAAATCAAAGTTATAAAATAAAATTTAGTCGTTGGCATGGCCTGTGCATTTGTTTTAAGTAAACGCACAAATGAGGCCATTACTATGCAATTACCCGTATTAAACGACGCCCCTGCGGCTAAAGGCGGCTGCGCTGCCAGCTCTTGCGGTTCTACCGATAATCAAATGGATTCGTTGCCTGATTCGATTCGGGAAAAGGTGCAGAATCATCCCTGCTATTCGGAAGACGCCCACCATTATTTCGCCCGTATGCACGTTGCGGTCGCTCCGGCTTGCAATATCCAATGCCATTACTGTAACCGCAAATACGATTGCGCCAATGAATCGCGTCCCGGCGTGGTGTCTGAATTGCTGACGCCGGATCAGGCGGTTAAAAAGACCATGGCGGTGGCGGCTAATATTCCGCAAATGACGGTGTTGGGCATAGCAGGCCCCGGCGATCCGTTAGCCAATCCAGAACGCACCTTTGAAACTTTCCGTCGTTTAAGCAACGAAGCGCCGGATATTAAGTTGTGCGTATCGACTAATGGCTTGGCGCTGCCCGACGCGGTGGAAGAATTGTCCAAGCACAATATCGATCACGTCACTATCACCATTAACTGCGTTGACCCGGAAATCGGCGCGAAAATCTATCCGTGGATTTTCTGGAAAAATAAACGCATTAAAGGTGTCAAGGGCGCGAAAATCCTGATTGAGCAACAGCAAAAAGGTTTGGAAATGCTGATTGCCAAAGGTATTTTGGTTAAGGTCAATTCGGTGATGATTCCGGGTGTCAACGATCAGCATTTGGCCGAAGTGAGTAAGGTTGTCAAAGCTAAAGGCGCGTTTTTGCACAACGTGATGCCGCTGATTGCGGAAGCCGAACATGGCACGTTTTACGGCGTGATGGGGCAACGCGGGCCGACGCCCGATGAGCTGCAAGAGCTACAAGACAGCTGTGCCGGCGATATGAACATGATGCGCCATTGCCGCCAATGCCGCGCCGATGCGGTCGGTATGCTCGGCGAAGATCGCGGCGACGAGTTTACGCTGGATAAGATTGAGGATATGGAAATCGATTATCAGGCGGCGATGGAAAAACGCAAGGTGATCCATCAGGCCATACAGGCTGAAATGGACAGCAAGCGTTTGGAAAAAGCCGAAAAAGCGCAGCAACATCAACAAGAACCCAAACTGACCACGCGGCCGGTATTGATGGCTGTCGCCACCAGCGGCCAGGGCGTGATTAACATGCACTTCGGTCATGCCAAAGAATTCCTGATTTACGAAGCCTCACCGGACGGTGTGCGCTTTATCAGTCATCGTAAAGCCGACCAATACTGCGGCGGCGATACCACTTGCGGCGACGGTGAAAGCACGTTGCAAGTGACTATCCGGGCTTTGGCTGGATGTGAGGCTGTGTTGTGTTCGAAAGTCGGTTATGAGCCTTGGGAGCAACTGGAAGCGGCCGGTATTCAACCGAACGGCGAACATGCGATGGAGCCGATTGAGGAAGCGGTGATGGCGGTTTACAAGGAAATGGCGGCTGCGGGCAAGTTGGATGAGGTTAAAGATTCGGTTAGAGCCAGTGCGTAGGTTTTAGCCATTAAACAATCAATAGTTCCCACGCTCCGGCGTGGGAATTCAGTCTGCAACGCTCCAGCGTTGCGAGTCTACGCGACGCTGGAGCGTCTAGCACTGCATTCCCACGCTGGAGCGTGGGAACGATAAACTGCAGAACGATAAAAGCATAATATTTTCAGGAGCCTGTCATGGCAGTAAAAATTATTGAATCCTGCGTTAATTGCTTTGCTTGCGAGCCGGTTTGCCCCAGCAACGCGATTTACGAAGCCAAGCCGCATTTTTTGGTCGATAGCAAAAAATGCACCGAATGTGAGGGGGATTTCCCGGTGTTCCAATGCGCCAGCATTTGCCCGATTGAAGGCGCGATTCTGGATTCATTGGGTCTGGCGATTAACCCGCCCGGCTCGTTGACCGGCATTCCGCCGGAAAAAATGGCCGAAGCAATGGCCGAACTGCAAGCCCATTAATTAACGGGGAGCATCCAATGGCGACTGTCACTTTCTATGAAAAACCCGGCTGCATTAACAATGCACGGCAAAAGAAATCACTGGCGGCGGCAGGGCATCAGGTTGTGGCGCTGAATTTATTGACCGAGGTTTGGCAGCCTGAACGTTTAAGGCCTTTTTTCGGCAAATTGTCGGTGCGCAATTGGTTTAATGTTAATGCGCCTGCTATCAAATACGGCGACATTGATCCCGATAATCTGAGTGAGCAGGAAGCGCTGGCGCTGATGCTGAAAGACCCGCTGTTAATTCGCCGTCCGCTGATGCAAGTCGGCGATAGCGTGATGGCGGGCTTCGATCAACAAGCGGTGGATCAATGGATTGGCCTAAGGGAAACCGAGAGCTATCTGGCTATGCAAGGTTGCCCACGAACACCCGAATCCACTTGCTGCAGTCATGACTAAGCCACCGGTTTTGGCGGTTGATGGTGTCGCGCAAGCGGTGGCGCTATCGGAACGTGTGCATTGGATCGGCGCGCTCGACCCGGCGCTGCGCACTTTCGACATCATTCTAAAAACCGCCAACGGCACCAGCTATAACGCCTATATCGTTAGGGGCAGTGACGGCGTTGCCGTTATCGATACGGTTAAAGAAAATTTTGCCGGTGATTTTTTTGCCCGTTTGGAATCGGTGGCGCGTTATGACGAAATTAAAGTCATCGTGCTGAATCATCTGGAACCCGACCATACCGGCGCCTTGCCCGAACTGATGCGCCGTGCGCCGCAAGCGCAGTTGTACATTTCCCAAAAAGCGCAATCGATGCTGAAAGCGTTGCTTAAACAGGACAATTTTGAATTTACCCCGGTGTTTACCGGCGACAAAGTGTCGCTGGGCGACCGCACCTTGGAATTTTTTCACACGCCTTATTTGCACTGGCCGGATACACAATGTACTTATTTGGTCGAAGAAAAAACCCTGTTTTCCGGCGATGTGTTCGGCTGCCATTTTTGCGATACGCGGCTGTTTAATGATGAAGTCGGCGATTTTCGTTTTTCGTTTGAATATTACTACGCCCACATCATGCGGCCGTTTAAGGAGTATGTGAACCGGGCACTGGTGCAAATCGAGCCTTTGCTGCCGTTTGACAAAATTCTGCCTGCGCACGGCCCGTTATTGCGCGACCAGCCGCAACGCTATGTGCAGCGTTATCTGGAATTGTCGCGCCCGGCTTTTCAAAGCGAAATCAGCGCTGGCGAAAAAACCTTGTTGATTTTTTATATCAGTTCTTACGGCAACACCCGGCGCATGGCGGAAGCCGTTTATGAAGGCGCAATGACTGTAGAGCATGTGCGCGTGTCGCTCTACGATTTGGAAGGCAGCGAAATAGCGCCGTTTGTCGATTTGATCGAAGGCGCGGACGGCATCCTGTTCGGTACGCCAACCATTAACGGCGACGCAGTCAAACCGGTGTGGGATTTATTGTCCTCGCTGGCGGTGATCAATCTTAAAGCCAAGCTGGGCGGGGTTTTCGGCTCGTATGGCTGGACTGGCGAAGGCGTGAAAATGGTTGAAGACCGTTTGCGCGGTCTCAAATTGCGTGTACCCATTCCGGGCATACGCATTAAGTTAATTCCGACCGAAGAAGAAATCGAAATCTGTCGTGAATTCGGGCATGACATGGCACAGGATCTGATGGGTTTAAGGCAACCTAAAGTGATTGATATGGCCGATCTTGCTTAAATTTTTTTAACACACCAGGAGAGTAGCAATGGCGAAAGCGTCAATTACCTTTGAAGACATTAATGTCACCGTATCGGCGCCTGCGGGTACCCGCGTAATCGAGATTTCCGAAAAGGTCGGTTCAGGCATTACTTACGGTTGCCGCGAAGGCGACTGCGGTACTTGCATTATGAAAGTCGATGAAGGCTGGAGCAATCTGACTGAACCGTCTGTACTTGAAGACAAGGTTCTGCGCGAGAACATGGCCGGCAAACACAACCGGTTGGCCTGTCAGGCGCAGGTGCTGGGCGGCACCATTAAAGTGCGCCCGGTTTAAAACACTGGTTTTGCATTCCCACGTTGCGTGCCCGTTGCTGGCAGGCTGTGCGACTAACAATGTAGGGTACGCTGTGCGTACCTTATTGATTACGGTACGCGCAGCGTACCCTACACTTTGCGGGCGTTCCGTGCGGGAATGCAAATAAGAATAAGCGCCGGTAGGGTTTCCCATCCGGCCATTCAACATTACTATTTAAGGAATCCATCATGGCTTTAGTTACCTTTTCCAATCCCGAATACCGGGACAAAACCGTTTACGCTGTGGCTGGCAGCCATACCGAGACGCTGTTAAAACTGGCGCGGGAAAACAAAATCCCCATCAATTACGAATGCGAGGACGGCGAATGCGGCACTTGCTTGATAAAAGTCAGCAGCGTCGATAAAAAGCACCAACGCATGGGCAGTCCGCTAACCGAAAAAGAGAAAGCGGTGCTGCAATCGAGCGGCAAGCTCACCAAAGCGGAAATGGAACAAATGATTGTTGACGATTTACCTTCGCCCTGGCGTTTGGCTTGCCAAATGATTGTCAGGGATGAAGATATTTTGGTCGAATATTAATCATGTCCGCCGTGCTCCAACGCCAGCAAAGCCGGGAGGAGATTTATTCCCAGCTCACGCCAAATAGTCATCTTAGTCCCAATCATCAATGGCTGGCCTGCATGACGGCGAGTTGGCGGGCAGGGCAGGGCGTATTACCCGACTGTCTGGGGTTGGAGTTCGGGCAGTTTTCAGCGTTAACGCAACAGTTTTTTCCCGGCTGCAATATCGCGGCAATTGCGCCATCGGGCAGCAAGCTGGATTTTGGCCGGATGCTGGAAAGGGATGATTTGGTCAGCTTGCTCAAGCAGTTTGCTAACCCGGCTGTTGCCGAAATAGATTGGATCATTGGTATGCTGGTCGCCGGTTGTTTGGGCAGCGATCATTTATGGCAGGATTTAGGGCTGTGGTCGCGTTCGCAATTGACTGCGCTGCTGAAGTATAATTTTCCTGCATTAGCGGCAAAAAATGTCCACGACATGAAATGGAAAAAGTTTTTGTATAAACAGCTGTGTGAAGCGGAAGGCTTGTATCTTTGCCGTGTGCCGTCTTGCGAGGTGTGTATCGATTATGCCAAGTGTTATGGCTCGGAAGAATAGGGTTGACACATTAGTTTTTGCGGATGATAATTATTCTTATTTGAGTGATTAGGAGTGATGATGTACGTCTGTGTCTGTAAAGCAGTAACCGATACGCAACTGCGCACTGCGATTGATCATGGTCTTTGCACCCGCCGCCAGCTGACCCATTGTTTTGGTGTAGGCAAGGATTGCGGTAAATGCAATAAAGAGGTAAAAGAACTATTGAAACAAAGCAGTGCCCAAACCGCCATTTATCCGATGATGGCATCAACCACTTAAAACAAGGAAAAGCAGCATGAAAGGCGATAGCAAAGTCATTGAATATCTGAATAAAGCATTAGAAAACGAATTGACCGCGATTAACCAATATTTTCTTCATGCCCGCATGTATAAAAATTGGGGTTTAAAACAGCTCAATGAAAAGGTCTATCACGAGTCGATTGACGAAATGAAACACGCGGATACCTTAATCGAGCGGATTTTATTTCTGGAAGGCCTGCCGAATGTGCAAAACATTGGCAAAGTCATGATTGGCGAACATACCCAAGAAATGCTCGGCTGTGATTTAAAACTGGAACAAATCGCCGTGCCTTTATTAAGGGAAGCGATTGTTTATTGCGAAAGCGTGAAAGATTTTGTCTCGCGTGATGTGTTTAACCATATTCTGGAAAGCGAAGAAGAGCACATTGACTGGCTGGAAACGCAACTGGAGTTAATCGAAAAAGTCGGTATCCAAAATTATTTGCAGTCGCAAATGTAAAGCGCCGGTTGCTTGAATGCAGGCAAAATTGCCTTTTTCGCTGAGCCTTGAGGAAAAACAGAGTCCACGCTTAGCACGAAAGCCACGAAAATTTCGTGCTAAGCGTGGACAAATTAAAAATCTGTACGAATCCGTCTTATCTGTGTCCCATTTCCAGCTGCAATTCCCGCAGCTTCATTAACGCATAAACCGATTCCAAATGCGGCACGGCAACGTTTAGCCGCTGTGCGGCGCGCAGTGCATTACCCAAAATGACTTCGGTTTCCATCGGCTGGCCGTTTTCATAATCCAGCAACATGCTGGTTTTATAAGGCGGCATGGCATAGGTGTTGTCGATGTTGGTATCGACGCTACCTGCTGGCAGCGGATGTCCGGCTGCGGCGGCAATGTCGCACACTTCCTGCATGATGCTGCGCACCAAAGCCTCTTGGGTTTGCAGTATGTCTAACGTCGGCAAGCCGCCTGATAACACTGACAGCGGGTTAAACGGCGCGTTCCAGACGCATTTTTGCCAGCGCCCGGTGATGATGTTGTCGGTGGTTTTGCAACTGATGCCGGACTGGTTGAACAGCTCGCTCAGTTGCGCGGTTTTATCGCTGATGCCTTCGGGCAAATTGCCTAAAACCAGACGGCCATAAGCCAAATGCAGTATCTCGCCGGGGCTGACCCGGTTGCAGCAAATGAACGCCAGGCCGCTGACGATTTCATTATCGGGAAAGGCATCCTGCATTTCCTGTTCAATTTCGACGCCATTTTGGATAAAGACGATGGCGGTGTTTTTAGCGATAGCCGGGCGAATTAATGCAACCCGATCCAGTGTTTGCACGACTTTGGTGCAGAGCAACACATAATCGGCCTCGCCATCAAAATCCGCCGCATTTTTTAACACCTGTGCCGGGCTAAAATGCCAGCGTCCGAGCGTGTGGCTGTCGATGCTAAAACCGTGTTGTTTGACTTGCCCGTAATCGGAGCGGCAAACCACCGACACTTCGGCACCGGCTTTTGCCAACAGGGCGCCGTAAAAAGCGCCGATGGCACCGGCGCCGATAATAAGGACTCGTTTAGCCATGATATTGTTGATCCAAAATTTGCTTTAAAAAAGGCACGGTTAATTTACGTTTGGCGGCCAATGATGCCTTATCCAATTTTTCCAGTAAAGCCCACAACGAAGCTAGATCGCGGTCGTAATGCGTCAGCAAAAAGCGGCCTGCTTGCGGGGTGATTTCAAAACCCATTTGGTTGGCTCTAAAGGTTAGGGCGGTGATGCGGTCATTGTCATTCAAGGGCTGTATTTTTAGGCTCAGACCCCAATTAAGTCGGGTTTTTAAATCGGGCAGTTGGAGGGCAAGTTCATTGGGTGCCAAAGCCGCCGAGATAATCAGTTTGCGGCCGCGTTCGCGCTGTTGGTTAAAAAAATAAAAAAAAGCCAGCTCCCAGGCACTGTTACCGGCGATGTGCTGGATGTTGTCGAAACACAGCAGATCATAGTCGTCCAGCCCGATCAATAGCGACGGTTCGGGCAGCGGCTTGGTTGACAAGTCGAAATAAAATGAACTGAAGCCTAAGTGTTGCGCCTGATGGCAACACGCTTGCAGCAAATGGCTTTTGCCTTGGCCTGACTGACCCCAGAGGAAAATTTGCGCTTCGCCCCGGCCTGCAATGCACTGTTGCAGGTGAGCGATGATTTCCTGATTGGCGCCGGGGAAAAAATCATTAAAGGTTTGGTTGGCGCGGAACTCAAAATGTAAAGGAAGTTGCTGCGCCATAGTCAGTTTTGTTTGCCCGCTAGGCGCACATAAAATGCGGTGCCGAAGAACAGCATCAGGCTCAGTACAATTTCAAGCGACGCATACAGGCGTTCATCGGGGTTGACGTAAGCTTCGGCAGTGCCGTGAAGGAAATAAATTAGGCTGACATAGGCCGCCCACGCGCAACTTCTGGGTTTTTTGTCCAGCAAACCGCGCATCGGCAGCAATAACGGCGTCACCCCGACCAGCAACACCAGCGCCACCGGAAAACGCGTGGACGGCGCCAGCACGGTGTTCCACAGCATCAACAAGGCGAACAGGCCGAAAAAGCCGATTAGGGCGATGATGTAGCAATGCTTGGCTGTTATGTTCATAAGGCTGATTTTAATTGGCGCGCGGTTTTGGCCAGACGTACACCGAGCGCCTTGCACAAGGTTTTTTCGTGCTCGCTCAAGCCCGTAGGATTCATCGCGACATGGCTAGCGCCATAAGGTGTGCCGCCGGAGGTGGTTTCACGCAGCGCGTGTTCGCTGTAGGGCAAGCCCAATATCAACATGCCGTGATGCAATAAGGGCAGCATCATTGTTAACAAGGTGCTTTCCTGGCCGCCGTGCATACTGCCGGTGGAGGTAAATACGCTGGCGGGTTTGCCGGATAAGGCGCCGGAAAGCCAGACTTCGGTCGTGCTGTCGATGAAATATTTGAGCGGCGAAGCCATGTTGCCGAAATGGGTGGGGCTACCCAAGGCCAGCCCGTCGCAGGTTTTTAGATCGTCGATTGACGCATAAGGTGCGCCGTGCGCAGGAATGCTGTCGGCGGTTTTTTCGCACACGGTTGACACATCGGGAACAGTTCTGAGCACCGCTTCCGCGCCGTCAACCGAAGCCACGCCGCGTGCGATATAATTGGCCATCTCGGCAGTGGCGCCATTGCGCGAGAAATACAGGATTAGGATTTTGGTCATCGGCTTATAAAATGGCAAGGACGGCTTCCGGCGGGCGACCCAGCGCGGCCTTGCCGTTGGCGATCACGATAGGGCGTTCGATTAAAATGGGTTTATCGATCATCGCCTGAATCAGTATTTGCCGATCAAGCCCCGCATCATCCAAGCCGCCCGCTTTGTATTCGGCTTCTTTTTTGCGCATTAATTCGCGTGGCGCCATGCCCAATTTTTGCAAAATAGCGTCCAATTCTTCAGCACTAGGCGGTGTTTTAAGGTATTCAATCACTTCTGGCTCAATGCCTTGTTGTTGAATTAACTGCAAAGTTTGCCGCGATTTGCCGCAACGCGGATTGTGATAAATTTTTACGCTCATGGGTCGCCCGCTGCCGAAAACAAAAAACGGTATAATAACATTTTGTAACTGCTCAGCCCTACGCTAAAAATGATTAATATGGAACACGGATGGGACGGATTTACACGGTTTTTTTAATCAGTGATTATCCGTTTAATCAGTGCTATCCGTGTTCTGTTCTTTTTTTGCTGAGTAAATAAAACCCCGGCTTTGGAAAAAATAATGATGGACACGGCAATGGATCGAGTTAGCGATCGAATCAGGCAATATTGGCTCTTGGCGCGCTTTGACAAACCTATCGGCATCCTGATTTTGTTGTGGCCGGCCTTGTGGGCACTATGGGTGGCCAGCGACGGCAAGCCCGATGGCTTGGTTTTGGCCGTGATTTGTCTGGGCGTGGTGCTGATGCGCGCCGCCGGTTGCGTGATTAACGATTACGCCGACCGCAATTTCGACCCGCATGTCGAACGCACCAAACAACGCCCTATCGCCGCCGGCAAAGTGACGCCGAAAGAAGCGCTGATTGTGTTTGTGTTGCTGTGTTTGTGCGCGTTCGGCCTGGTGTTATTGCTGAATGTTTACACCATACTATTGTCCTTTGTCGCCGCTTTTTTGGCCGCCAGTTATCCGTTTATGAAACGCTACACCCAGTTGCCGCAAGCCTATTTGGGCATTGCCTTCGGCTGGGCGGTGCCGATGGCGTTTTCCGCGCAGACCAACAGCATTCCGCCGGTGGCCTGGGTGATGTATCTGGCCGTCGTATTATGGGCGCTGGTTTACGACACCATGTATGCAATGGTGGACAAGGACGATGATATAAAAATCGGCGTTAAATCGACCGCTATCCTGTTCGGCGCTTACGACCGGCACATTATGGCGGGCTTGCAGGTGGTGATAATCGGCCTGTTGCTTGCCGTCGGCGCTATGATGCAGGCCGGTTGGCCTTATTACGGCAGCGTTTTAATCGCGGCGGGCTTGTCGGTTTACCAGCAGAAATTGATTTTCCAGCGGGAAAAAGTACTGTGTTTTAAAGCGTTTTTGAACAACAACTGGTTCGGTTTGGCTGTGTTTTTAGGCTTGCTGCTTGATTATGGATTGCGCTAAAGCCGCCTCTGTGACGGCTGGTTGAGAAGGTCATGGTATGGTTGGATTTAAAATCAAAACAGAGGCATAAATGAGCAGAAAAAAATTACCGATTGGCATCCAAACGTTTGCCAAAATCCGCGAAGAAAATTGTTATTATGTTGATAAAACGCCGCTGATTGAAAAACTGATCACGCAAGGTTCGCATTATTTTTTGTCGCGCCCGCGCCGGTTTGGAAAGAGTTTATTAATCGACACCATCGGCGAATTGTTCGCGGGCAACGAAGCCCTTTTTGACGGTTTGTATATTTACGATAAATGGGATTGGACGGTTAAATATCCGGTGATCCGCATCAGTTTTGGCGGTGGTGTTGTCAAAAACTTAGAAGATTTGGACGACACTATCCAATATTTGCTTGAAGTCAACCAAAAATCGTTACAAATCGACTGCGGCACAAAATCGCAACGCAATTTTTTTAAAGAACTCATTCGCGGCGCACACGACAAAACCGGCCAGCGCGTCGTCATTTTGGTGGACGAATACGACAAACCGATTTTGGACAACCTTTCAAAACCCGACATTGCCAAAGAAATTCGGGATGGTTTGCGCAATTTTTACTCAGTCATTAAAGACAGCGACGCCCACGTTAAATTTGCCATGCTTACGGGCGTGTCAAAATTCAGTAAAGTGAGTTTGTTTTCGGGGCTGAATAACCTGCGCGACATTACCATTAACGAGGAGTTTTCAGCGATTTGCGGATATACCGACAACGATATTGATACGGTCTTTTTACCCGAACTCGACGGTCTGGAACGCGATAAAATCCGCCATTGGTACAACGGCTATAACTGGACCGGCACATCGGTTTATAACCCGTTTGACGTATTGCTTTTATTTCAAGAACGGCAATTTAAAGCGCATTGGTTTGAAACCGGTTCGGCGACATTCTTGATTGATTTGCTGGCCGAACGTGGTTTTTTTACCCCCAATTTGGCCTTACAACAAACCAGCATGGAATTGTTATCCGCCTTCGATGTCGAAAAAATAAGCTCCGAAGCGCTCCTTTTTCAAACGGGCTATTTGACTATTTCTCGCGTTGAAGAGCCGTTGCCGGATTATTGGACTTACGTTTTGGGCTATCCCAATCACGAAGTTGAAACCAGCTTAAATGGCGCATTACTGGGCGCCTTGGGCTTGGACGAACAAAAAGCACTGCAAAACCGTTTGCAGTTAATTCCGCTGTTAAAGGCCAATAATTTTGCACACATGCAAAACTTGTTCACCGCCTTTTTCGCCAGCATTCCGCACGATTGGTATAGGAACAACCCGATTGCCCAATATGAGGGCTATTACGCCAGCATTTTTTATTCGTATTTTGCCGCGCTCGGTTTGGACATCATTTTGGAGGACACCACCAATTATGGCCGCATTGATATGACCGTCAAATTTAACGGCAACATTTACTTGTTTGAATTCAAAGTTGTCGAATTTGTCCCCGAAGGCAAGGCTATCACGCAATTACAAAACAAAAACTATGCGCAAAAATACCAACACTTGAATCAGCCGATACATCTGATCGGCGTAGAATTCAGCAAAGAAACGCGTAGCGTCGTCGGTTTTGAAACACTCACGCAGGCATCGGCATGAAGCGGAAAAAACTTTTGCAGGACAGCCACTAAATTGCCCATCCCCCCCCCAAAAAAAAGCCCTGGTTGAATAATCATCAACCAGGGCTTTTATGCCACCTAAAAAATCAGATTGGCTTAATTGCTAGGCAATGCAAATACAGTCAAGGTACCGCCCAGTTTAGTGTAAGAGCTTAAACTTCTGTATGCACCTACAGCGCCCAGACCTTCTGAGTTCGAACCTTCATCGCCGCTGTCAAGACCGGCAGCGATACCGATACCTGCCCAGCCGCCGATACCGGAAAGAACGCCAACATATTGTTTGCCAGCGTATTCCCAAGTATTAACGTTGCCGATGATGCCGGAAGGTGTTTTGAACTTATACAGTTCTTTACCTGTTTTAGCGTCAACCGCTTTCAGGTAGCCTTCCAGGGTGCCGTAGAATACGACGCCGCCCGCTGTTGCCACAGAACCTGACCAAACAGAGAATTGCTCTTTGTTAGACCAGGCAATTTTGCCGGTTTTAGCGTCGAATGCTGTGAATTGCCCCAAGTTAGTTGAATTGTCTGGTTTACCAGTCAATACATCTGCGCCCGCTGGCATCATAGTCAAGGTCGCGCCCACGTAAGGTTGACCTGCTGTGTAGGACACTTCAAACGGTTCGTAATCCATGCAGAGGTGGTTGCCTGAGATGTAGAACAGGCCGGTGTCTGGCGAGTAAGAAACCGGTTGTTGGTTTTTGCTG
>JBLRXA010000034.1:0-25660 GCA_047920955.1 Methylobacter sp.
GCTTCTCCACCGCCGAGGAGTCGAACAGCTTTTACCGCAAGGCGCTGGCATCGGGTTGCCCAACTAATTCTGCTCTCATGCTCTCTCTCTTGCATTGTTTGGCTTTAGCCGAAAGGTTTTTTATTGTTTTTTTAGGCCATCAGCCCTATGGCCTGATGACGCGAACCGGGGTTAAACGCCTGAAGCCTGTCCGCCGCTTTTTGGTTTTGTAACAGTCGGGTGAAAGCTTGTGCCGAGACGGCGGGGCTTTTCAGGTAGCCCTGATACAAATCGCAATTTTTTTCCCGCAAAAAAGCCAGTTGTTCTGGCGTTTCTACGCCTTCGGCCAGCACTTTAAAGCCTAGGATCCGCGCCATTGCAATAATGGTGGTGGTCATGTCCATGTCGTCTTTGGCGCGGGGAATGCCAACGATAAAACTGCTGTCTATTTTTACGGTGTCCAGCGGGAACTGCTTGAGCTGCGTCAGCGACGAAAAGCCGGTACCGAAGTCGTCCAGGGTCAGCCGTACGCCCAGTGTATGCAGTTTGTCCAGTAGCGCCAGCACCTCGGCCGGGTTGTCCATCAGCCCGCTTTCGGTCATTTCCAGTTCCAAATGGTGCGCCGGGAACCCGGTTTCGTTTAGTGCCCCAATAACCAAGGTATTCAAGTTACCACGCTGAAACTGCTTTGGGGAAATATTAACAGCCAAATTTAGCGGCGGCAAGCCCGCATCCTGCCATTGTCGGCCTTGCCGGCAGGTTTCCCGTAGCACCCATTCGCCGATTTTAAAAATCAGCCCGCTTTCTTCGGCAAGGGCGATAAAACGCTGTGAGGGAAGTAAGCCGTTCACCGGGTCTTGCCAGCGTACTAACGCTTCGGCGCCGACGATACGGCCACTGGCGATGTCTACCTGCGGTTGGTAAAAAACCTGCAATTGCTGCTGTTCTACAGCGTGGCGTAACCGGGTTTCCAGGGCGATGCGTTCGCGGGCGGTACGGGTATGTTCGGCGGAAAAATAGGCATAGCAGCCGCGCCCCTGTTCTTTGGCTTGATACAAAGCGGTGTCGGCAGAGCTTAGCAGGTTGTCGCAGCTGTCGCCGTGTTCGGGATACAGGCTGATGCCGATGCTGGTGCCGATTTGCACGTCGCTGCATTGGCTAAGTTGGAACGGATGGCTGAGTGCGGCGATAATTTCATCCGCCACCCGTGCGGCATCTTCGGTGTGGGCAATGTCTTCGAGCAAGACTACGAATTCATCGCCGCCTAAACGCGACAGCATATCGACATCGCGCAGCCGCGCCAAAATGCGCGCCGCTACATGTTGCAGCAGCTCGTCGCCCGCCAGGTGGCCAAAACTGTCGTTGACGGCTTTGAACCGGTCCAGGTCGAGCATTAAAACGGCGAGGCGTCTGCCCTCGCGCCGTTCCACGTCGATACTGTGTTTAAGCCGTTCCTGCAGCAGACGGCGGTTGGGCAGTTGGGTTAGCGGGTCGTAAAAGGCCAGCCGCCTGATTTCGTCTTCGTCGGCCTTGCGGGCGGTAATGTCGTAAAAGGAGGCGACATAATGTTTGACTTTGCCTGTATCGTCCTTAACTGCTGTGATGATAATCCATTCGGGGTAGAGCTCGCCGTTTTTGCGCCGGTTCCACAGTTCGCCACGCCAGCTGCCGGTGCGGTTGATGGATTCCCATACAGCGGCATAAAAATCTTTGTCATGCAGCCCTGAACTGAGTATGCAGGGCTTTTGGCCGATGACTTCGTCGGCGCTGTAGCCGGTCATTTGCGTAAAGGCCCGGTTGACGTTGAGGATGACTTTATTGGCGTCGGTGACCAGTATGGCGTCCTGCACCTCAAAGGCGGTGGCGGCGATACGCAGATGCGCCTCCTCTTGTTTTTGCCGTTGCCGGGAACGTAAAGACAGTGCATTAAAGGTGGCGCGAAATATCGCCATTAACATGCCCATGACCTATCCATTATTTGGCCGCAGAAGCCGCCCGTTCGCCGCTGCGTATTGGTTAGCGGCCTAGTCTGATGCCCTAGGAAAATTCCAACTGAATACATAACGTTCAACCTCAATAATAATCTGCGAAAGCATTAATGCGTATTCCAGTGCCTATGAATAATGCGGTTGTACTCGATGTTCTGGTATAGTTTGACGCCATTGCATTATTTTTATTAGCTGAATTTAAGCTTACAACGTCATCGTTCACTAATCGTTCATGAATCCCATTTCTTCCGATATTCATCTCGAACTTATGCTGCTGGGCGGCTTCGATGCCCGCTTAAATGGTCATCCTGTTACTGGGATTTCTTACGTCAAGATGCGTGCATTGCTGGCCTATCTGGCGATGGGGCGGGAACAGGAGCATAGTCGGGAAATGCTGGCGGAATTGTTGTGGGGCGATAACGAGCCGGTCACCGCGCGCGGCAACTTACGTCGGACACTATCGCATTTACGCAGTGCGCTAGAAGCACCGAGCGGCGAAGTCATGTTTGTAGCCACTAAGCACAGCATCCGTTTTATTTCGAACGCTTATGTCGACGCGCTCGAACTTAACCAACAGTCGCCAATGGCGGCGAAAAATAGTGCCCCGTGTAATGAGGAGAAAATTATTGGCCTGTACCGGGGCGAGTTTTTGGCCGGCCTGTCATTGTCCGACAGTCCCGAGTTTGAAACGTGGCTGTTGTTGCAACGCGAAGCATTGCACCGAAAGGCGCTGGGGTTGCTGGAACAACTGGCGAACCGCCATGCACAAGACGGTGAGTACAGCAAAGCCTTGCAATTTGCTTTACGCCATAGTGAACTGGAACCTTGGGATGAGAATACCCACCGCAGCATCATGCGTATTTATGCCTTAAACGGCCAAAAAAATGCGGCAATGCGCCAATATGAAGTGTGTTGCAACTTGATAAAACAGGAACTGGGTGTTTTGCCTAGTGAAGAAACCCGGCGCTTGATTGACAGTATCCGTGATGGCGAATTACCGCGCCGTTCGACCGATAATATCGTTAGTGCGCCACTGCTGCTAACGGCAGAACGCCGTCAGGCGACGGTGCTGTATTGTGAGTTGACCGTTACACGGGTTGACGACCCCGATGAACTGATGGTGCAGTTATTGCAGCCAGCACAAGTGAGCTGTGTGGAACTTATCCGGCAGTTTTCAGGCCATATCGTGCAGACGCATGGCGGCGGCCTGCTGGCTTATTTCGGTTATCCGCAGGCGCGGGAAGATGCCGCTCTTTGTGCGCTGCGTGCCGCTTTAGCGGTCACTGGCGAGGCGACCGCAAACATCGCTATCCGCGTCGGCGTCCATACCGGCCTGATTATCACGAACGGCGATACGGCGCTGCCGGACACGGTCGGCAAGACCTCGAAGATAGCCATTCAATTACGCCAACAGGCCGGTTATGGCGAAGTGATCATTAGCCAGCAAACATACAACATCGTCGCAGGTTATTTTGACTGTATCAGCCGGGGCGTACAAACCCTGGACGATTTTGTCCAGCCGGTGGAAATATTTACGGTGAGGCAGGCAAGTGGTGCGCGTAACCGATTGGATGCGGCGGCACAACTGACTTGTTTTGCCGGCCGCCAAGCCGAAATGGCCAAATTGATGGCGTTATGGCAGGAAACGGCGCAAGGCCAGCGTCATCTGGTGCTCATTCAGGGCGAAGCCGGTATCGGCAAATCTCGACTACTACATGCCTTAAAGCAGGCGTTGGCCGGTCAAGCGCACAGCATCCGCGAGTTGCACTGCTTTCCTGAGTTCAGCCAATCGCCTTTTCATCCCCTCATTGCGCTGCTGGACACTATTTTTGCATTCGCGCACGATGACCGCCCGGCGGCTAAATCGGTCAAGTTGGCGCACTATCTCGATAGCCATTACCCGGCTATCGCCCAAGATGCGGTTCCGTTGCTGAGCCGCCTACTTTCCTTGCCGCTTAACGGGCACTATCAAGCCCTCGCGTTTTCGCCGCAAAAACAAAAAGACCGCACCATGGCCATTCTGCTTGAATTGCTGCAGGCGTTGTCGATGCAGCATCCGGTGTTGCTTATCATTGAAGATTTACACTGGATAGACCCGTCCACTTTGGAATTATTGACGTTGTTTGTCCAGCAGGAAACAAAGGGTGCCGTCCTTGGCGTCTTCACCAGTCGGCCCACTTTTACGCCGCCTTGGCAAGCCGCCCTCAGCTTAAACCTTATGCTCGAACAGCTGTCTGATGATGAAGTGGAGACCATGCTGGCGTCACTGACACAGGACATGAGCGCCGAAGCCCGCCGCCGCATTGTGGAACGTGCCGACGGCATACCGCTGTTTGTCGAAGAAATGACCAAAATCGCCAGTCTGGATCATCAGGCCGATATTCCGGCAACGCTGCATGATTTGCTGGCGGCGCGTATCGACAACATGGGCGAGGCCAAATATACCGCGCAGCTTGCCGCCACGCTGGGGCGCGAGTTCAATGCCGATGTCTTGGGCAAGGTTTTTCCGTACAGCCCGGCCCTATTGGCGCACAGTTTGGATGCCTTGCAGCAGGCCGGTTTGCTCTTGAAAGTGAATGAAAGCGTCCGCCAATTCAAGCATACCCTGATTCAGGAAGCGGCCTATCAGTCGCAAACCAAAGTTGACCGGCAGGCGGCGCATCAACGTATCGCACACACCTTGCAGCAGGATTTCCCCGAACTTGTCAGCCACCAACCCGAACTGTTGGCGCAGCACTTGACGGCGGGCGGAAAAGTGCGCCCAGCCATTGAATATTGGCTCAAGGCCGGGCAACGGGCGACCTTAAACTCAGCCAATACCGAAGCGGTTGAACATTTGCAAGCCGGACTGCGCCTGTTGATGACACTGCCGCCCGGCTTGGAACGCGACCGACTGGAATTCGAGTTGCACCTTCATTTAGGCACTGCGCTGATCCCCAGCAAGGGCTACGGCGCCGTTGAAGTTGGCGAGGCCTATTCCCGTGCGCTGGAATTGGGTAAGGCGGTTGGCGGCAGCGCGGATTTGTTTAAAGCCTTGTGGGGCATGTGGCTGACGTCAAGCTCGCGTGTCGGCCATCTGCACTCGCTCGAATTGGCAAACAAACTGCTGGCTTTGGCGACGCAAAATAACGACGTGCTGCAATTGCAATCGGCGCATTATGCCATGGGCAACAGTTCGTTCATGACCGGAAACCCAAACGCTGCACGGCATTATTTTGAACATGCCATGGCGCTTTATCATCCTGACCACCATGCCGCCATGGCCAGCCAATACGGCGAAAATATCTGCATCTCAAGCGGTTCCCTGTTGCCATGTACGTTGTGGTTGCTCGGTTTTCCCGACCAAGCCGCCAAAGCCAGCCAACAGACGCTGGATTTGGCGCGCCAGCTCAACCATCCCAATAGCCTGGCTTATGCCTTGAGTGCCGCCGCAATACTTAACCGCTGGATGACGCAGGTAGAAACAACCGGGCACTTGGCGCAACAAGCTATGGCCTTGTCGCATGAGTATGGCTTCCCGTTTTGGCTGGGCTTAGGGTCGATTTCTTACGGATGGTCGCAGGCCATGAAAGGCGAGACGCCGGGTTTTGTAAAAATGCAACAGTGTCTGGAGGCGATTAATAGCATCATGAGCGGTTCCACCATTTTATTTTTGGCGCCGCTGTGTGATGTGCTGATCCATCAGGCAGACTTTGATACCGCTTTAACCAAGATCAACGAGGCACTGAAGGTTCTGGACAAAAAAGATTCGCGTTTTTTTGAAAGTGAGTTTCACCGTCTCAAAGGCGTGTGCCTGCTGGGGCTTTCTGAAGCTAACGCAGGCGAGGCCGAAGCGTGTTTTGCACAGGCCTTGACGGTCAGCCGCAAACAAGGCGCGCTGTCGTTGGCATTGCGCGCTGCGATGGCGATGGCGCGCTTATGGCGGCAACAAGGCAGGCAGGACGAGGCGCAGCGTTTGCTGGAAGGCGTTTACAACACCTTCACCGAAGGTTTCGCCAGCCACGATTTACAGGAAGCGGCGCGGTTTCTCCGGGATGGATAAAGCGGGGTGCTTTGCACCCTGCTTTAAATTTCAGACTCTAGGTATAATGCCTGACCTTAATTTAATTTTATGAAGTAAGAGGTCATGGCAGAAAACACAAAAAAGCGTACGTCCACCCGCTACGACAAGAAAAAACCGGCAGCGAAAAAACCAAAACCGCAACCGGCTTCGCACTGGCTCAGAAATTCAATAATCGTTTTTATAACCGGCTGCTGTTTCCTGTTAGTCAGTTATCTGGGCTATTTGGATTACAACGTGCGCTCCCAATTTGAAGGCAAACGCTGGGCGATTCCGGCGCGGGTTTATGCCAGTCCGGTTGAACTTTACGCAGGCCATAAGCTGACGGCGGCAAAATTTGAAGACTTGTTGGCGGCCTTGCATTACCGGCAGGAAGTGCATTTATCGTCGGACGGCACTTATTTTAGAAACGGCGCGCAGATCAGTGTAAAAACCCGCGAGTTTACTTTCTGGGATCAAAAACAAGCCAGTACGGTCATCCGGGTCAATTTTAACGCGTCCGGCATTGCCAATATTGTCGATGCCACGCAAACCCAAGACCTTGCCATTGTCCGCCTAGACCCGGTGCAAATCGGCAGTTTCTACCCCGCAATCAAGGAAGACCGTATTTTGATTAAGCTGGAAGAGGCGCCGGATGCGCTGATTAAGGGCTTGCTGGCGTCGGAAGACCGCGATTTTTACCGGCATATCGGTATTTCCTTTAAAGGCATTGCCAGGGCGCTGTGGATGAATACGCTGGCTGGCCATACCGTGCAGGGCGGCAGCACCATTACCCAGCAATTGGTGAAAAACTTTTATTTGACTTCGGAACGCAGTTTGACGCGGAAAATCAAAGAAGCGTTGATGGCGCTGATTCTGGAATACCGCTACAGCAAAGACGAGATTCTGGAAGCGTATTTGAATGAAATCTATCTGGGGCAAGATGGCGCCAGCGCGGTGCATGGCTTCGGTTTGGCCAGCGAATTCTATTTCGGCAGCGCGTTAAAGGATTTGCCGCTGGAGCATATCGCATCGTTGATTGCCTTGGTACGAGGCCCTTCCGAATACGATCCCCGGCGTTATGCCCAGCGTTCTGTGCAGCGGCGTAACCTGGTGTTGGACAAAATGCACGAAGAAGGCTACATCACCAAGCAGCAACTTGCCAAAGCCACGGCCAAGCCATTGAATGTGATTGCCAATACCCATCGTTCGACCAACCGTTATCCGGGTTTTCTCGATTTGGTCAAGCGGCAGTTGAGGCAGGACTACAAGGAGCGGGATTTAACGTCGGAGGGGCTGAGGATATTCACGACGCTGGACACGGCGGTTCAGGACACGCTGGAAACGACGGTATCCAACAAACTCAAGCAGCTGGAAAAACTGCCCAAGGTAAGTGGTCTTGAGGCGGCGGCTGTGGTGACGCGCCGGGATGGCGGCGAAATTGCCGCGCTGGCGGGCGGGCGTGACGTGTCCGGCGCGGGCTTTAACCGTGCCTTAGATGCCGTCAGGCCAATCGGCTCATTAATCAAACCGGTAGTGTATTTGACGGCGCTGGAATACCCCAACAAATACACCATTACCACACCGGTCAGCGATACTGGCATTGTCGTCCAAGGCAGCAAGGGGAATAACTGGACCCCTAAAAACTATGACCACAAGGAACATGGCATGGTCGCCCTGCATACGGCACTGGCGCATTCTTACAACCTGGCAACCGTGCGTATAGGCATGGATGTCGGCGTCGCCAGGGTGGCCAAGACCTTAAGGAGCATGGGCATTACCCGGCCTGTGGAGTTGTTCCCGTCGTTTTTATTGGGCGCCAGCGCGCACACGCCGATCGAAGTGGCCGAGATTTACCAAACGCTGGCCGGAGACGGCTTTTCCACGCCGTTAAAAGCGATCAGGGCAGTGGTTGCCGCCGACGGCACCCGCTTGCAAAGTTACCCGTTTACGGTGCGGCAGGTGCTTGACCCGGCAGTGACTTATATCGTCAATACCATGTTGCAGGAAGTCATGCGCGAAGGTACCGGGCGTTCCGCCTATTCATCGTTTCCGGCAAATTATGGGCTGGTCGGCAAAACCGGCACCACCAATGATGCAAAAGACAGCTGGTTTGCCGGTTACACAGGCGATTATTTGTCAGTAGTTTGGATTGGCCGGGATGACAATAAACCGGCCGGATTGACCGGGGCGAGCGGCGCTTTGCAAGTGTGGACAGCGTTAATGAAGCAGATTTCAACGCAGCCGGTGACGTTGATCCCGCCGGATAATATCAAAATGGCCCGGATCGATCCGGCTAACGGCTTGTTGGCCAATGAATATTGCGAGAGCGCAAGGCTTTATCCTTTTATTGCCGGTTCGGCGCCGGAAGACGAATCGCCGTGTGTGGACGCGCCTGTTAATCAGTTTGAATCCCTGATTAACGGCTTGTTGCCGAATAATTAGATGGTTTCAGGGGAAAAATACCCCTGATGGATGGTGACGCAAGACCTTCCAGACTTTAAAAACCTGGAAGATCTGTGACGCAGCCCCCGCAGATACTTCGGGAAAAGGAGGCTATGCCGCGAGTTTAAGGGTCGGCTTTTAACCGCCTGAGAAACTCGGACATGGCGTCTTTGAATACTTTGTCCCGAATCACTTCCTTGCGCTGATTCCTAAGTTCCAGTATGTGCTCGAATTCGAATGAATGCCCGCACGAAATCATCCCCATCGACCAACCTTCAAAGATTCGTTTATTTGTCGGTGTAATGTAGATAATTTGGCAATTGGTGTGCCTTTTATCATCGATGATTTTCACATATTTTTTAAGCACTGAGTGTTCAGGGCCTTCCAGCACTTGCATAAACAGGCCGCCGCCGTAAATCAGGACGCCGGTAATGCCGATGGCTGAATTATTCCGCCGTGATATATGCAAGATGCCCTGTACGTCTTCATCGGACATTGCGTTCATGGCTTGGCTGAAATAAAGGAGTCGAATCATGGTTTATGTTGGTGTTTTAGAGGGTGGCGTGCTTATTATATCACCGTGACATTCGGATATTTAATCCCTAACCCCGCCCTTTTTTATCGCTATCCCTTATTATTAAACAGGTATTTAAAACACCTCCCTTAGTATAAAATTGCCGCTTTTTTTCAAAACCATACGCCATGCCGATAACCGCGATTTATCCGGGTACTTTTGACCCTATCACCAATGGGCATTTGGATCTGATTGCCAGGGCTTCCAAGCTGTACACTAAAATCGTGGTTGCGGTCGCGGTCAACCGAGGCAAAACCCCGCTATTTTCCCTGGATGAGCGGGTCGGTTTGGCTAAATCGGTGACGGCGGAATTTGCCAATGTCGTGGTGATAGGTTTTGATAACTTGCTGGTCGAGTGCGCCAAACAACAAGGGGCGCATGTGATTTTACGCGGCCTGCGTGCGGTCTCCGATTTTGAATACGAGTTCCAATTGGCCGGCATGAACCGGCGTCTGGCGCCGGATTTGGAAACCGTGTTTTTAACCCCGGCCGAACAATACGAGTTTATTTCTTCAAGTATGATCAGGGAAATCGCCCAGCTGAACGGCGATGTGTCCTGCTTTGTCCCTGATCTTGTCCATCAACAGTTAATCAACAAGTTTAGGTGCGAATAAAATATGACCCTGGTTATCAATGAAGACAAATGCGCCCGCTGCGGTGTTTGCGAGCCGGAATGCCCGAATGAGGCCATTGCCCAAACCGAGGACGCTTATATTATTGACCCGTCATTATGCACCGAATGCGTGGAACGCTATGGCCAGCCGCTGTGCGAAGCGGTTTGCCCTAACAATGGTATTGACAGGGTCAAAAAAAGTTTGTACAAAAAATTATTCGGTTGAACAAGCCCTTGTTCAACGTTGTGTTTAGGAGTTTATATGGCCCTTATTATTAATGAAGAATGTATCAATTGCGATGTGTGCGAACCGGAATGCCCAAACGGCGCCATTTCCCAGGGCGATGACATTTATGTCATTAACCCTGATTTGTGCACCGAGTGCGTAGGGCATCACGATATACCGCAATGTATGGACGTGTGCCCGGTCGATTGTATCGACAAAGACCCTAGGCATATAGAGGACAAGGAAAGTTTGTACCAGAAATATTTGAAGTTAATCGGTTAGGGCGTATCGCCGATGCCCTTTCCGGGAAGGGTGCTGATACGGCACACTATAACGTGGATGATGGTCACCCTGTCGAGATTGCCGCTTACAATGTAGACAGTAATATGCCGTCACCTTTGCTGGAAACGGACACAAAATTTTTTATACACTGTGGAAACAAAATTGTTTGGGCGCTTTTTTCTTCGGCAAGGAAGCGGTTAAGGCAATGAAGGGACGGCAAGGCACTTTGTTTTTTACCGGCGCGACCGCTTCATTACGTGCCAAGCCTGAAACGGCTATCCACTTAAAGCGGGGCAAGAGATAAGGCTTAACCGTTCGCCCCGGCGGCTGTATTAGCGGTTGTGCTAGCCGGGACGTTTGCCGCGTGGGGCTATCTGTTTTATGGCTTCTGGTTAGCCATTTGACTGAAACCTGTTATACGCATCAGTAAGCCGATAGAATGGCGCTTTTCTCCCTTTATTGGCGGCACATAATGAGTAAATACCCTATGACCAACCCATCATTACCTTTGTCAGATAAAGAAATCGACGTGCTTAATGACTTTCTCATGTCAGAAGCCATCTCCGATGAAACCATGTTAGTTGATGAGCTCGATGGTTATTTGACCGCCATTGTCATCGGCCCGACCACGGTGAATTTCGGTGAATGGTTCCCAGGTGTATGGGGGCCTAGTGAAGACGATGCACCTGACTTTGAATCGGAGGCGGAAGCTCGGCATATTGTTGGACTCATCGTTCGCCAAATGAATAGCATTATTTCGGCATTCACCGATGACCCGGATAACATTGCGCCCATTTTTGCGACATCAAGCGATCCGCGTGATCCTCATCAATATATTGATGGCGAGATGTGGGCGTATGGCTTTATGCAGGGCATAGCATTGTGCCGAAAAGATTGGCAGCCTTTATTTGATGATGTCAATGGATTGGAAGCGCTACGCCCTATTTATCTACTCGACTCAGGTGAAGTAAGCGAAGAAGATGCGTTGCTAGCAAAAACGCCTGAGCAACGTGAAGAACTTGCGCAACAAATACCTGAAAGTCTAGCCTTTATTTACCGGTTTTGGCTTCCCTACCGGCAAGCCGCCATAGAACGCATGACTATCCGCAACACGACTAAAGTCGGGCGTAATGACCCGTGCCCGTGTGGCAGCGGACTGAAATTTAAAAAATGCTGTGGGACGTCAACTACGTTACATTAAGCAGGCATAAAAAAATATCGCTACACCCTTAAGTTACCCAACAATTTAGGAGAATTCACCGTGTCACATGCCATGTATGCCGTATCTGTCCCGCCTATTATGCGCAGTCTAAGCAATTTGCGGACTATTCTTGAAAAAGCGGCAGCTCATGCCGAAGCCAAGAAAATCGATCCATCGGTTTTGATTAATGCCCGTCTTTACCCCGATATGTTTCCGCTGTCACGGCAAGTTCAGATTGCAACCGATGTTGCCAAAGGCGCCGTATCACGCCTTGCAGGGCTAGAGCCGCCAAAGTTCGAAGACAATGAAGCAACTTTCCCGGAACTGTTAGCGCGCATCGATAAAACGATCGCACTGCTGGAAACGTGCACACCCGAACAGATAGACGGTTCCGAAGATAAAGCCATTGCACTGCCGATGCACGATAAAACCATCGCCTTCAAAGGCTTGCCCTATTTATTGGATTTTGTCTTACCCAACGTCTATTTTCACGTTACCACTGTTTATGCAATCCTGCGTCATAACGGCGTAGACATTGGCAAGAAGGATTTTTTGGGGGATATTTACCAAAAAAGTCCGTAAAGCCACGTCCTTTAGTAAGAGCCTGGAGGTGTCCTGAGTGTGGGACTTTGCATGAATTATCCAGCTTGGAAATGAGAAAAGCAGGATGCCCTTCCATTAAGTTTTTTCGACCACAAACATTGAGGTTATTTCATGTATTTAAAGAGCTGCCTAGGGCGTTATATTTTTGACGGGTAAGCCACAGATTAGCCAATATCGCCAATACGGCCACTTTTAATTGACTATTTTGCTTAGATATTAATAATTTTGGTGTAAAACTTGCTGGATAATAACGACACCCATGCAAGCACAACGTGTTATTGTTGAAGCAGTATTCAGTATAGGATGAAAAATTATGGCTTATAACCCGCTCACTATCGACCAACTGCGTAACGTACAGTACCCTGAAAATAGCCTAGAACGTGTTCAGCAGAAGGCGCATGAAGAAAGTGCGGTAAACACGTTTGTTGAGGCGATGAAAAAGTTTGATTACGCTGATTCCAACGTTCAGAAAAGGCAGTTGGAGTTGGAAGTGGCTAAAGTAAAGGATCGTACCGGTGTGCAAATGCGTCATGAATCGTCTTTTTGGAATAAAGGCGCGTTCGTATTTCCTAAAGGCATGATTGAATCGTCTGTTAGGGAAACGCTGGTAAAAGTCACCAAAGAAGGGGATACACTGCCCATTGATGGCAATCAAGAAGAAGGCTATTCCGTTGCTGTATCTGACTTTGCCTCAGCTGCACCTGATTTGGTGAATGCTGCGAAAGCGGAACAACAAAAAGAATTGCTTGATTTAAAAGCGGCTCAAACAGAGGCGGCGAATAAAACTTTAGCGGCCTATGGGTGGGATTTAAGCGGTTATAATCATCGCTGGCATAAGCATAAGCCACTTGCCGATAGTTCACAGCAAACAGTAGCGGCTTTACCTAAAGCCCCCGTAATCAGCACAGCACCCGCCGAACCCGCTCATACCGCAACAACTTATGCCATTGGCGAGCGTTCATCAGTTATTTTGATAGCAGAACCTATGGGGATTGAGAACACGCTTGCTGCCCACGCGCCAGAAAAAACACCACACGTCAGGCATTACGCCCCATCAAAAGTACAACATGCGGACACGCTTGCCGAAATTCGTCACTTAGTAGAAAAAACAAGGCTGGCAGCACTGGAGTCGGCAAGTGCAAGTAAGAATGTCATTTTGTCTCTCGCCGAACTGAAAGCCAATACGGCGATTGAAAAATATGACCAGCAAAACTTCCGAGCGGATAACGCCTAAACGCTTTGCCTGTTCGGGCAACGCACGGTATTTTCCTGAATTGAGTTTGTGGCTAAACGCTATCTGTGTTTTCACTTTTTGCCGCATCCTTAATGACTTTTTTGTAACGCCGCAAACCCTGCAACCGACACGAAAAACAGTGGACGATTGCCATTAAATCCTGCACCATTTCCGATTTTGGCGATAACGATTCGTTGTTAATCACCACCCGTTTGCAATCATGTTGCTGTAAAAAATGTTCAAACCAATCCATGCCAAAACGTGCCAAACGGTCTTTGTGGGCAATGACTAATGTATGAATGGCACGGGCTTCAACCAACGACATAATCCTGACAAACTGTTTTCGCTTTAGGTTTAAGCCGCCGCTTACTTCAACGGTAGCTTCATCAACCGCAATCCCTGCGGCGGTACAAAAATCAGCAACCGCTTTTTGTTGCGTGGGCAAATCGTCTTTTTGTCCGCTACTTGAAACGCGGCAATAGCTGATTGCCAGTCGCTTCTCCGCCTTCACACCTAAAATTTCAGAAAGCTGGTCGTGCGTGTAAAACCGCCGGTTCGTCGGGCTTCGATGCGCTTTCAAGATGCCGTCCCTATCCCAACGCTGTAATGTGCTGGTCGTTTTGGCGATTAGCTTTGCAAATTCATTGGGTCTATATGTATTCATAATGTGCATTTATACACATATTTACATGTATTTTTAATGGCTAGATAAATGCTTCAGGAAATGGCCCAGCCGTCTGTTTAGTTGTAACTGCCCGGCATTGGAAATAGAATACCGGTCAATGGCGGGACTGACTATATCCCGGAGGTTGACTTTTCGTTTTTGTCATTAGATTATAGGCCGCGTTACCCGCTGATTAGTGGGGAATGGGCAAATCCAAGGTAACGTGCAAAAAATAACGTCCGCACCCCTGTCGGGGTTTAAAGCAAAAACTATCGTGAGGGTATTTTTGCGTGTTACCCAACTGCTTAAAACTGACCCTTGCGTTGCACAAGCCTTGTTCAGAATCTGATTATTTCGCCAACCTGCAGAAATAGATAGCGATTATGACTAAAAAGTCGAAGGGACAGCTTAAAAATACCGGGCATTCGTTGAGCACGGCGCAGGATTTGCTCGATCAGCACCGGGAAGCGATCCGGCAGCAGGCTGAAATCATGTCCACCCACACCGGCGCCGATATTGCCCGCATGTCCACCGAGGATATTCAAAAACTGCTGTTTGAATTCCAAGTCCATCAAATTGAGTTGAAGATGCAGAATGAGGAATTAAACCGGGTGCAACAGGAGTTGACGCTATCCCGCGACAAGTATTTGCAACTGTATGACTTGTCGCCCGTCGCCTACCTGACGCTCAATGAAGCCGGGATTATCCAAAAAGCCAATATTGCGGCCGCAAACCTGTTCGCTTATCCGCAAGAACAATTGGTTAACACGCGCTTTGCGAAACTTATCCATCCTTCAGACCAGGACGCCTATTATTTATTTCTGAGCAATAGTTTAAGTCAAAAAAACGGCCAAACCCTTATCGCCAAAATCACGCGCCCTCCCGCTGGGCATTTGGAATACCGGCCTTTTCAACCGTGTGCTGACTTGCCGCAAGCGGATAGCGGGCAACAGTCAACTTATATTGAGTGCTATGCAAAAACGGTTGTCAACCAAGATAAGCAATTACGCCTTTTGCTCAGCATCACTGACATAACCGAACGCAAACAAGCGCAGGAAACCATTGCCTGCCTGAATAAAAAATTGGAAGACAAAGTCCGTAAACAGAACAGCGCGCTGATTTCAACCAACCTGAGTTTAATGGAAAAGATCGAGGAACTGCGCCGCTCCAAACGCCAGTTGGCGGAACGGGAGGCTAAACTCCATGCCATTTTTAACGCATCGGTGGAAGGCATCGTCACGATCGACCTGTCCAACACCATCGTCTCGGCTAATGCCGCAGTGGAAACCATTTTCGGCTACCGGCCTGAAGAACTGGCCGGCGCCCCCATTGGCAAGCTGATGCCAGCGCTTGCCAATGATACGGATAAAAACGCCTTACCGGATACCATCAACTGCATCGGCCAAATCCAGGAAATCGAAGGCCGCCATAAAAACGGTTCCAGTGTACCCTTGGATATGTCGATAGCGGAATTTTCCATCGATAATGCCCATTATTTCACCCATATCGTGCGCGATGTCAGTTCGCGCAAATATCGGGAACAACAAGATAAAGAACATCTCGATGAACTCGCCCATGTCACCCGCCTGGGCTTGATGGGGGAAATGGCATCCGGCATTGCGCATGAAGTCAACCAGCCGCTGTCTGCCATTTCCAGCTATACGCAAGCCAGTTTAAACCTGATTCACAGTGAAAACCCGGACTTCGGCAAACTCGCCGAAATCCTGCAAAAAACCCAACAGCAAGCGTTAAGGGCAGGGCAGATTATCCATCGGATGCGGGAATTCGTTAAATCCCATGCCAAACACCGCTCAACTATCGACATCAACAAGCTGATTCATGAGGCGGTCGGGTTGTGCGTTAACGAACTTAAACAGTCCAACGTTAAACTGGTGTTAGAACTGGGGGAGAACCTGCCGCCGCTCTATGCCGACCAGGTACAAATTGAGCAGGTGCTGATAAATTTAATCAGGAACAGCATTGAGGCTGTGCAAAACTTACCCGGAGAACGGCAACGCCAGTTGACCATCCATAGCCACCTGACCCTCAATGACAGCATTCAGGTCAGGGTGAAAGACAACGGCATCGGCCTTGACGAAATCCAGCAGCAAAAAATATTGACGCCTTTTTATACCACCAAGGCCGATGGCATGGGCATGGGGCTCTCCATCAGTCGCTCGCTGGTTGAAGCCCATGACGGCAGCCTGCATTTCAACAGCCTGCCGGGGATAGGCACCACGTTTTACTTTACCTTACCGCTACGGAGAAAAAATGATGAGCGCCACTAATTCGACACCTCTGGTTTATTTGGTTGACGATGAATTCGCAATACGCGACTCGTTGACGCTGTTGATTGAATCGACCGGACAAACCGTCATAAGCTTTGAATCCGCCGAAGATTTTTTGGACAATTACGATGGCAGCCGTCCGGGTTGCCTGCTGTTGGATGTTAGGATGCCGTCAATGAGCGGCCATGAGCTGCAAAATGAATTATCGAACCGGAATATCCGTATCCCTATCATCTTCATCAGCGGCCACGCCGATATTGCCGACTCAGCCAAAGCGTTCAGGGCCGGCGCTGTCGATTTCCTGGAAAAGCCTTTTGACAATGAAGTGTTGCTCGAACGCATCAATGAAGCCATCAAAAAGGACATCAGCTTTAGGGAAGAATTCGGCAAAAAACGCCGCATACAAGACCGCATCGATAACCTGACAACGCGGGAAAAAGAAGTGCTGGGGCTGATCGTAAAAAGCCACTCCAATAAGGAATCGGCAAGGATACTCAATATCAGCAACCGCACCGTTGATGTGCATAGGGCCAGCATCATGGAAAAAATGCAGGCGGAAAATGTCGCCGAACTGATTACCATGGTGATGTATTGCGAGCCGCCGGACATTAACGTGCAGGGGGAACGCTTCCATTAGACGGCTTCCCATTTAAAGCGGGACAATCAGGCCGAAGTAGACCTTCCAGATTTTCCCCGTGTGAGGTTGATAGCGCCATTAGACGATTTCCCGGAAAGGCGGGTATTTTCTGGATTCCGGGTTCCACGCCGACGATGGTTTTCAGCGTGCACCATTTAATTTGTTGAGTTGTGGGCATGAATGATGTTATGAACGATACGCCGATACGTCGTCTGATTCCCTGCATTTTGCTGGCCGGCCTTTTGTTGCTGGGCTTTATGGTGCTGCATGAGTTTTTGCTCACGTTGGTCTGGGCACTGATTATCGCTTATGTAGCGTGGCCGCCTTACCGCTATTTAAGGCGGCATCTCAACGCTAAGGCTACGTTGAGTGCGGCGCTGATGACGTCGATGATTGCGGCAGCCGCTTTCCTGACGCTCTACTGGCTGGCTTTCATGTTGCAGGATGAACTGAAAACCGCCTACCAAACCCTGTCCGGCGGTTTTGATCGGGACAGTTTCCGCCTGCCCGATAGCATCAGGCGTATTCCGTGGTTGGGCAATACCGCGCAGCTCTGGCTGGAACGGTTGACCGACGACCGGGCAGCCGTGTTAGACCAATTTGCCAACTGGGCGAGGCAGTGGTCAGGCGAATTTGGCAAATTTCTTGGCGGCATTGGCGCTTACATTATGAAGCTGGGCGTTGTTTTGGTGACGGTGTTCTTTTGTTTCCGCGACGGCGAAGAGATGATTAAGCAACTGCATCATGGCTTAGTGCAGTTTCTCGGCAAATATCAGGATGTCTATTTGCAAGCCGCTGGCGACACCACCCGCGCTGTGGTTTACGGCTTGGTGCTGGCCGCGTTAGGCCAAGGTTTGTTGGCTGGGTTGGGCTACGCGGTTGCCGGTGTCCAGGCGCCGGTGTTGTTTGCGGTGTTGACCGCGTTACTGGCAATGGTGCCGATGGGCGCAACCTTGGTATGGCTGCCGTTGGGCGTTATGTTACTGCTGACCGGCCAACAGTGGCAGGGCGTAGGACTGTTGCTGTGGGGCTTTTTTGCGGTGAGTACCGTGGATAATGTGATCCGGCCATTGGTCATCAGCGGTGCGGGCCGGATACCTTTTTTGGTGGTGTTGTTCGGTGTGCTGGGCGGGCTCAGCACTTTCGGTGCGGTCGGCTTATTTTTAGGGCCGGTTATTCTGGCAGTGCTGTTGTCGGTGTGGCAAGCCTGGTTGAAGCTGCAAAATTATACAGAAACGGCTTCGGTAACGGCCACTTCCGAGGAACCGGAATCTCTATCTAATTGGCATGTCTTATCTGTCGAACAAGTACTGTCGGCACAGGCTTCGGATGCCGCATCAGGCTTGAGCCAAACAGCAGCCGACGAACGGCAGCGGCGCTACGGCGCCAACCGGCTGGCCGAAAAAGCGCAGCGTTCCGCCTGGCATTTATTGTTATCCCAGTTTAAAAGTTTCCTTATTGTAGTGCTGGTCGTGGCGGCTATTTTGGCCGCTGCTATCGGTAATCTGACCGACGGCGTGGTGATTCTGACCGTTGTGGTGATTAACGCATTGCTGGGTTTTTATCAGGAATTTCAGGCCGAAAAATCGCTGGCAGCATTAAAAAATATGCTGGCTTTGCAGGCCAAAGTTCGCCGTGCCGGTCATTCTGTGCAACTGCCTGCCGACCAATTGGTGCCGGGCGATATCGTCATGCTCGAACCCGGCGACAAAATCCCCGCCGATGGCCGCGTTATTCTCGCCCATAACTTGGAAGTCGATGAATCGTCGCTGACCGGCGAATCGATGCCTGTTGCCAAAGTGCAGGCTACTTTGGATTTGGCGGCACTGCCGCTGGTTGAGCGTAGCAACATGTTGTACATGAACAATGCGGTGACACGCGGGCGCGCCGAAATGCTGGTGACCGCAACCGGAATGAACACCGAAATCGGCAAGCTGGCAGGACTGCTGGCTGAGACCAAAGACGGCGACACCCCGCTACAAGTCCAGCTCGACAGTTTAGGCAAACGCTTGGCGCTGATTGCGCTGGTGATTATCGGCATCTTGTTTATGACCGCCTTGTGGCGTGGCGAGCCGATGATACAGACCGCCTTCACCGCGATTGCCCTGGCGGTGGCGGCAATTCCCGAAGGTTTGCCCGCCGTGGTGACGGTGACGCTGGCTTTAGGGATGCACCGCATGGCTAGGCAACGCGCTATTGTCAAACGGTTGGCAGCGGTAGAAACCTTGGGTTGTACCACGGTGATCTGTACCGACAAAACCGGCACCTTGACGGTCAACCAGATGACGGCGCGGTCTGTTTTTTATCAAGGCCAAATTTATAAGGTCAGTGGCGAAGGCTATGATGTGGCCGGTGAAATTTCGCCGCCAAACGCCGACTTGACGGCCTTATTGCAACCGTTGGCGCTGTGCAGCAACAGCCATTTTCAGGGCAGGGACGTGGTCGGCGATCCGATGGAAAATGCCTTGCTGGTGCTGGCTGCTAAAGGCGGCATCGACCATCAACAGGCGCTTGAACAACTGCCGCGATTGGCGGAAATCCCGTTCGATGCCGCGCATAAATTCATGGCGACATTTCATCAGCAGGGCGATCAGGTCAAAATATTCATCAAAGGTGCGCCCGAAGTGCTGCTTAAATTGTGCGAAACCGTCATTGATCAAGACGGCAACCCGCAGCCGCTTAAAGCGGAAGCCGTGCTGGCACAGAATGAAAGCATGGCCGGTACCGGCTTGCGAGTATTGGGTGTTGCCGTGCGCACGTTGCCTGCCGCCGAGTTTCAAACGCAAGACTTGTTCCAATACATTCAACAGCTGAGTTTTGTTGCGCTAGTCGGCTTGATGGATCCGCCCAGAGCCGAAGCGCGTGAAGCGATCAAACTGTGTCAACAGGCCGGTATTGCAGTCAAAATGATTACCGGCGATCAAAAAATCACGGCGTTTGCCATTGCCAAAGAGCTGGGGTTGGCGGGCGACGTGATTGACGGCGAAGAACTGGCCGGGCTTGATGACGAAGTGCTGGCCGCACGGATTAACAGCATCACCGTGTTTGCGCGTACCGCACCGGAACAGAAAGTACGCATCATCAAGGCGTTAAAAATCGACGGTCACGTCGTGGCGATGACCGGCGATGGCGTCAACGATGCGCCCGCGTTGAAAAGCGCCGATATCGGCATCGCCATGGGCATCACCGGCACCGATGTTGCGCGGGAAGCGGCGTCGATGATTTTGACCGACGACAATTTTGCCACCATCGTCAAGGCGGTCAAAGAGGGCAGGGGGATTTACGATAACATGGTCAAGTTTATACGCTTTCAGCTGTCCACCAATATCGGCGCGATTTTGACCGTCGCTGGCGCGCCATTGTTGGGCTTGCCGTTGCCGTTTACCGCCGTGCAATTGTTGTGGATCAACATCATCATGGACGGCCCGCCAGCGATGTCGCTGGGCGTCGATCCGGTGCGCAACGGCAGCATGGACGAGCCGCCGCGAGATCCCGAAGCGCGGATACTGTCGTTACAGCGTTTCGGCAATCTGTTCAGCTACGGATTGACGATGGCTATCGGCACCTTGGGCATCTTGTTTTATGACCTGCAAAACGGCGACAGCGGCCATGCGACCACTCTGGCTTTCACCACCTTCGTGCTGTTTCAAGTGTTTAACGTATTTAATGCCCGCGCCGAAAAAGGCAGCACTTTTAACGGCAATTTTTTCGCCAACCGTTTGCTCTGGCTGGCCCTTTCCGCCGTGGTACTGCTGCAAATTCTGGTCATCCACTGGCCGCCTGCACAGCTGATATTCCGTACTAGCGCCTTAACGCCTCAGGATTGGCTAATGGCAACCGGCATTGCCGCATCGATATTGCTGCTTGAGGAATTACGCAAAAAATTGTGGCGTGTATAAATGGCCGTTCAGACCTTCCAGGTTTTTAAAACCTGGAAGGTCTATGGCAGTCCATTTCTCGCCTAACGATAACGGCGATAACTGTACGGGTAGTAATTACCCCAATAATAGCCGCCCCAAAAATACGGATAAACGCCGTAATAAGGGCTGTAGCCATAACTGAAACTGTCGTAATACGGGTCGCGCACATAGCTTGGCCACAGGTAAGTGACGGTCGCTGAAAGCAACGGCAAATACATGATTCTTTTGCCGATAGTGCGCTTCAGGTCGCCTATCAGCGTTCCCGCGACGGTAATTTCCGCATTTTTGACGTACACCGCCGGATCAAGGAACTCGACGCTTTTGATAAGGAACCGTCCCTGATTCGGTTGCTCGGTCTGCGGCCTTCCATTGCTGCCGAGTGGGTAAGACAGCACTTGTACCAGGCTGAAATCCTGCTCGTTTTCCACATCGACAATAATGCCGCCCCAACGTACCGGGGCATTTTTAAAATTGGCGATATTCTGTATGGCCTCGTTATAGGATACATCGTACAACGGTGGATCTTTTATTGTAGGCGGCAATTGCGAGCAGGCACTGAGCAAGCACACGCTGATGAGTAATATGGACCGGTTCATTTTTTTCTCCTGACATAGCCAAATTTCAATTGGCGCTACTTAACCAGAAAACCACTGGCAACGCCATTGTTGCAGATACCTATTCCTACAACCACGCTTAATTGCAGTACAATAAGCGCCCTTTGTCTAACTGTATTTCTACCGCTTTCATGAATAAACAAAAAAAATTGCTGGGCTCCGATATACGCTACGAATGTGGCGATGCTGTTTATGACCGGGGTCGCAAGTATTTTGAAACAAACAAGGTGCTTAGCCTCACTGTCGCCAGCGAAGGCGCCCTTTTTGTGCAGCTTAATGCCGCCGTTGCTGGCAGCGACAGGGAACCGTACCGGCAGAATATCCGCATTATTTGGCGCCGGGACTTTAGATCGGCCGAGATTGAAGGCGATTGCACCTGTCCGGTTGGCTTCAACTGCAAACACGTTGCCGCTGCGTGCCTGAAATACCAACACGTCGGCCAAAGCCTTGGCTTTTCTGCCCCGTCTGCAAAATCTACTTGCCTGGATTGGTTAAACAGCCTTCATCAGCAAGCTACCTTAGCGCCCAAGGCACAGCATATCCGCCAGGAATTTGTTGCTTATATCCTTAAATCCGGCAATAAAGCACACGAATTTACCATTGACCTTATCATCACCAAGGCCAAGAAAACCGGCGGTTTCAACAAAGGCAGAAAAATGCAGTTAAGCAATCTCCGCTACAGTTATTCCAGCTCCAATTATGTGCAGCCTAAAGATAAGGACATTGGCAAGCTGCTGACCGCACTGAACCCGGCCTTTAAAGATGAGCCGTTGATTGCCGGTGAAACCGGTCATTTGGCGGTGTCCAAGCTGCTGGAAACAGGGCGGCTATTTTGGCAGGACACTGAGCGGGAAGCCTTAACCATCGGCACTGACCGCGCTGTAACCTTCACTTGGCAAACCGCCGACAACGGCGATTATCAGTTAATTGTTGATACTGAGCCGCATAGCATTTTTCTGTTAACCGAGCCGCCGTACTATATCGACACCGCTTTGAACGAGATAGGTGCGCTTAACTGCCACAATTTATCCATCGGACAACTGAAAGCCATGCTCAGCGCGCCGCGCATTCCGGTTGAATATGCCGATGCGTTTAGCCAGCGCCTGATTATCGAACATCCTAGCCTGCCGTTGCCAGCGCCGAAAAAAGTCGATTTAATCGAAGCCGATCAGTTGATGCCGATACCGGCCTTACGGCTGTTCGGCCATCAACTATCGCCGCAGCAATACAGCCATTTTATCGAGGTTAAGTTCACTTACGGCGACTGGGCGCTGTCTGTTGTTACGCCGGAAAACTATAGCGTGGTAAAAACCGAACAAGGGCTGGTGCGGATTAAACGCGACACGGAAGCCGAGCAGCACGCTATTAATCGGCTGACTGAGCTGGGCTTTGTTGCTTCTAATATGAACACTGGCATTTCAGAACTGCTGCTATTTAGCCCGGCACAACTCTCCATTATGGAAAGCGCCGCGCGTTGGGGCGATTTTTTGCAAAACGTGTTGCCGGAGCTGGAACAGGACGGCTGGTTTATCGACATAGATGCCAGTTTTTTGCTGAATTTTCACACTGCGCACAACTGGGATGCCGAAATCAGCGACAGCCAGCAAGACTGGTTTGAAATGCGCTTTAACATTGATGTCGATGGAGAGCCGTTGCCTTTGTTGCCGCTGATTATGCCGGTGCTGGAAAATTACGATTTGGATAATTTGCCGGAGATGCTCAGTATCCCGCTGGCCGATCATCGCTATCTGAGCTTGCCTAGCGAAAAAATTAAACCGTTTTTGAGCGTATTGCTGGAATTGTTTAGTAGCAGCACCTTGGGCAAAGACGGCAGCCTGAAATTGTCCCGCTTTAACGCCGCCACCTTGGCTGATTTGGAGGCGCATAACTACGGCCTGTTTGCGATACGCGGCGGCGAAGGCTTGCGCGAACTGGGGCAAAAACTCAAGAATTTCAGCGGCATTGAAGATGTCGCCTTGCCCAATAATTTGCAGGCAGAACTGCGCCCTTACCAGCAACAGGGGCTTAATTGGCTGCAATTTTTACGCGAATATCAATTTTCCGGCATACTCGCCGACGACATGGGCTTGGGCAAAACCATACAAACGCTAGCGCATTTATTGCTGGAAAAACAAAGCGGGCGAATGCGCTTACCAAGCCTGATTATTGCGCCGACCAGCCTGATGAGCAACTGGCGCCGCGAAGCCGAACGCTTCACGCCCGACCTGAAAATCCTGATTTTGCAGGGCACAGAACGCAAACAGCTGTTTTATAAAATCCGTGACTACGACCTGATTTTGACCACCTATCCGCTGCTGTCGCGTGATGAAGAAACGCTGATGGAACATGACTACCATTACCTGATTTTGGATGAAGCCCAAACCGTTAAAAATCCGTTGTCCAAAGCCGCGCAACTGGTGCGCAAAATTAAGGCCAATCATCGTTTGTGCCTGACCGGCACGCCGATGGAAAATCATCTGGGCGAACTGTGGGCGCAATTCGATTTTTTGATGCCCGGTTTTCTCAGCGACAGCGCCACCTTTAAAAAGCGTTATCGCACCCCGATTGAAATGTACGGCGACAGCCAACAACGCCAGCGGCTGTCGCGGCGGACTGCGCCCTTTATGCTGCGCCGCACCAAGCACGAGGTCGCCACGGAATTGCCGCCCAAAACCGAGATTATCCGCTCGGTGCCGCTGTATCCGAAACAGGCCGCGTTATACGAAAGCATTCGCCTGACCATGGAGAAAAAAGTCCGCGACGCGATAGCCGAAAAAGGCCTGTCGCGCAGCCACATCACCATTCTCGACGCGCTGCTTAAATTGCGCCAAACCTGCTGCGACCCGCGCACCCTGACGCTAAAAGAAGCGCAAAAAGTACAAGAATCCGCCAAACTCGATTTGCTGATGGAACTGTTGCCGGAACAGTTAGAAGAAGGCCGACGCATTCTGGTATTCTCGCAATTTACCCGCATGATTACGCTGATCGAACACGAACTGAATGCGCTAAAAATCGGCTACACCAAACTGACCGGGCAAACCCGCCACCGTGACGAGGCCATAGAACGCTTTAAAAGCGGCGAAGTGGACGTGTTTTTGATCAGCCTGAAAGCGGGCGGCGTCGGCTTAAACCTGACCGAAGCCGACACCGTGATTATTTACGATCCGTGGTGGAACCCCGCCGCCGAAAGCCAGGCCGCCGACCGCGCCCATCGTATAGGCCAGGACAAGCCGGTGTTCGTGTACAAACTGATTACCGAAAATACCGTCGAAGAAAAGATTATCGCCATGCAGGACAAAAAACGCGCGCTGGCCGAAGGCATTTATAAAGGCGGCGAGAAAGAAGAATCGTTGAAACTGACGGCGGAAGATTTGACGGCTTTGTTTGAGCCGTTGTGAGGCGGATTGTCAAAAGCATAATAGATGACGATTCAAATTAAAAATCTTGGCGCGTGAAAACAAGCGTAATTATCCACATCCCCCTATCGTTCCCACGCCGGAGTGCCCATCCTTATTGATCTTGAGGGTGCGGGCGGGGAGGATGTCAAGGCAGTATGGGACATTAGAGTTGATTCAACGAATTCATGCACGTAGCGCCATTTGACAAATGGAGCATCTCCCACATGGGATAGTGCTTCTACGAACAATTCAATCCGCCTGTCCGAGGCATTTAGAGATGGTTCCCCCGTCTTGTTGCGGAACATACTAGCAATGAGTATCTGATGCTTTGGACGAATCTTGTTCCACAACTTGCTTATATGATGTCCATATTCGTGCTTTTCTGGAGGCTCTACATTCTCGGCTTTGTCTAACATCAAGAAGAATTTAAGGAAAAGTTCTATAGCGAAGCTGGAACATACAATTGCAGGGAAAGAAAACTCTGGACGATCAGTCTTTTTACCATGGTCGCTGATAACGAGCCCTGAATGAGCATACGCGGTTGCTACTGCATAAATTTATGAAGTAACTGTAAGCTTCTTCAGCCTACCATCTAATTTTCAAGCGTTATTTTCCCAGTAGCATATTGATGCACCAGTGAGCTAATAAGTGCCTGATACGGCAATCCTTGGCTGATGGATTTGGCTTTGATGCGCTCTATATCGCTTTCCAATAATTGTATGCTGATGGTTTTCTTCTTGCTTATTTGGGCGTGGGCAATTTGCGTGTAACGGTTTATTTCAGCGTCCAAATCATCGATACTGGTTGCGTCGCCACTTTCTACATAGTCGATAATGGCTTGTTCTTCTGCCGATAATTGCGTTGCCATAGTTGTTAACCTCTCTTGTATTTCTTTTGGTATTTACCAAAAAAGTCCGTAAAGCCCCTTCCTTCAGGTGGGGATGTAAGGATGCCT
>JBLRXA010000035.1:0-25340 GCA_047920955.1 Methylobacter sp.
TATTTTCTCAAATTTCAACGAGGTTGCCTCTTTTCTTATCCCGAACTCAGGTTATGTTAAAAAAATATTGCACCGCACTGTTACTAAGCGCTGTTTTTGCCAGTGCGCAGGTTTACGCCGACGGCACTAAAGCGGCCATTGCCAGTGCCCACCCGTTAGCGACCGCTGCCGGTTTTGAAATATTGGCCAAAGGCGGCAATGTGTTCGATGCGGCAGTTGCAGTCAGCGCCACTTTGGCCGTGGTCGAGCCTTCCGGTTCGGGCTTGGGCGGCGGCGGTTACTGGCTGTTGCACCGCGAAGCCGACGGCTTTGAAACCATGATCGATGGCCGCGAAAAAGCGCCGCTGGCCGCGCATCAGGCTCTGTATCTGGATAAAGCGGGCAAGCTGATTCCGCGCTTATCGCTTGATGGCGCCTTGGCTGCCGCCATTCCCGGCCTGCCTGCGGGGCTTGCGCATTTGTCGGAAAAATACGGGCGCTTGCCGCTGGCGGATAGCCTGCAACCGGCAATCAGGGCGGCAAAAAATGGTTTTGCTATCGGCGAAAAGTATCGCAAGCTGCTTAAATTCAGGGCTGAAGTCATCAAACAACATCCGCAAACGGCACAGATATTTCTCGCCAATGGCGAGATTCCCAAAGCCTATACCATCCTCAGGCAAGCGGATTTGGCCAATACCTTGGAACACTTAGCCGATTCGGGGCGCGACGGTTTTTATAGCGGCACGATAGCCGACAAATTGGTGTCTGGCGTCAACAAGGCGGGCGGCATCTGGACGCGGCAGGATCTTGCCGATTACCGAATAGTCGAACGGGCGCCGGTTACCGGCCATTATCGCGGCATCACTATCACCAGCGCGGCGCCGTCGTCATCCGGCGGCATCGTCTTGATTGAGGCACTGAATATCCTGTCCGGCTACGATTTGACCCAGGTTGACGAAACCACGCGCAAACATCTGATCGTCGAAGCCATGCGCCGCGCTTATCATGACCGCACTCTTTATTTGGGCGACCCCGACTTTACCGACATTCCCGTGAAGCGTTTATTAAATGAAGATTATGCCGCCGGTTTGCGCAGCAGCTTGCGCCTTGATAAAGCCTTGCCCAGCGAACTGTTGGCCGGTCATAACCCGCCGCAACCGGAGGGCGTCAATACCACCCATTTTTCGATTATCGATGAGCAAGGCAACCGGGTGGCGGCGACATTGAGCATTAATTTTCCGTTCGGCGCAGGATTGGTAGCGCCCGGAACCGGCGTGTTGCTGAACAATGAAATGGATGATTTTGCCAGTCTGCCGGGGGCGATGAACGGCTACGGTCTGGTCGGTGGAGTCGCCAATGTGATTGCATCAGGCAAACGTATGTTGTCGAGCATGACGCCGACTTTTTTGGATGATGGCGAGCATGTTGCCGTATTGGGAACGCCCGGCGGCAGCCGGATTATTTCGATGGTGCTGTTGGCGGCGCTGGATTTCGCCCAAGGTCACGCGCCTGATTCATGGGTAAACGTGCCGCGTTTTCATCATCAATTTATGCCGGATGTGGTCGAATACGAACACGACGCCCTCAGCGTCGACGAACTGTCCGGCCTTGCTGCAATGGGTCATCAGCTGAAACCGGCGCGTTACAACTACGGCGACATGCAGGCGGTGCAATGGCACAAAACCACGCACCAGCTGACGGCGGCCAGCGACCAACGCGGCGAAGGCCAGGCGCTTGTGGGGCAATAACGCGGATGAATGCCGACACCATCGAACTCTGGCATCACACCATTGCCATTGACGACGCCGATTACCCGCGTTATTGGCATAGCCTCGACGCCGTTGAACAAGGCCATGCCGCAAAAATGGGCACCGACGCATTGCGCAAACGCTATGTCATCGTGCATGGCCGGTTAAGGCGGGTATTGGCTGACATACTCAATGAGCCGCCGGAAAAAATAAGGCTGGCCAAGGCCGAGCATGGCAAACCCTATGTTGCCGACACGCCCGAATTGGCCTTTAACCTGTCCCATTCGGCAGACGTGATGATTATTGCTGTCGGCAAAAACTGCCATTTAGGGGTCGATATAGAACAATGCAAAAGCAGAATAAGCCTGGACGGCTTGGTCGGCAGATGCTTTGGTGAAGCAGAAATCGCCTATTGGCAACAGCTGCCGGACGCCGAAAAGACGCGCCAGTTTTACCGTTTTTGGACGCGCAAAGAGGCCTTCGTTAAAGCCACCGGGCGCGGCATTGCCTTAGGCTTGGAGCGTTGTGTCGTCAACCCCCGAAATCCAGCCGAATTTTTAAGCGTGCCCGACGAGTATGCGCCCGCCGCACAATGGCACACCGTTGATATAAGCCCCGATCAAAACCTATGCGCCGCCTTGGTTGTGGATAAAAACATAACGGCGCCGGTTATTCGGCAGGGACTTTTAGGGGATTGAAATTTGGCAGCCCCTGCTATAAAGCCTTAGTACGCCCGCCTATTTTTTAAACTTCACCACCTTGTTCAATGGGCTCAAGTTAATTTCATCGACCACAATCTGCGCCCTTGAATTCAGCACATAAGACACCGCTTCGGCAACGTCTTCCGGCTCAATAAAATTGCTTTCGTCATCGCCCGGCCCGAAAGCCAGCGCCTCGAAAAATGCGGTTTTAACCATGCCGGGATTAATCAGGCACACGCGCACATTGCTTTTGCCGCATTCTTCACGCAAGGCTTGGGTAAAGCCGCGCACGGCAAATTTGCTGGCGCAATAAACCGCGCCTTTGCGGCTACCTTTTAACGCGGCTTCGGAACCGATAAAAATCAAATCGCTGTGCGGCTTGCGCTTTAGTGCAGGCAAAAGGGCGCGGGTTAAAAAAGCCTGGCTGGTGAAGTTTAAGGCCATCAGTTCTTCAATCTGGCTGTAAGAAAACTCTTCCACCGAACCGAATTGCCCTATTCCGGCAGCAAAGACCACGGCGTCAATGCCGGGGAAACGTTGTTGCAGTGCGCGTAATTTTTGCGGCAACTCGCTCAGTCGGCCAAAATCCAGCTGCACCGGGGTAAAGTTGGCCATTGGTCGGCTAAATTTGGCGCTATCGCGGGACACGCCAAGCACTTGATGGCCTTGTTGCAGCAAGTTTCTGGCAATGGCGCGGCCAATGCCGGAACTGGCGCCGGTGACTAAAATTATGCGTTTTAGAGTGTGCATGGGAAAAATTTGTCGGCGGGAATATACGTTAACAGCTGTCCGCTGCAGTAAGCCATCATCGCCTGTTCCAATTCTTGTTGGTAAGACACCATGCCGTACTGGCTGACCAGCGGGCTGGCAAAAAGTTTTTCTTCCGGGTACAGCTTATGCACTTTTTTAAAAAAGTTTTCCGGCAAGCGGAACACGCCAAGGCTCACCGAATGCAGCTGGTCTAAATTAATGCGGGCAAAAACCTGCTCGAACAGTTGCCGGTACTGCTGTTGATAATCGGCTTGATAAATCAGCGGATCAAACCGCAGGCCAATCTGCCAGCCTTGCGCCTGCAATTTGACCAAGGCATCCAGACGGCGCCCAACTGATGGCGCTTTGGCTTCGACTTTTTGTGCGATGTCATCGGGCGACAGACTGAACGCAACGATGCAGCGCGGCAACGGCTCACGGTTTAACAGGCTTCTGACCTGGGTGCTTTTGGTGCGCAATTCCAGCCAGGCATTCGGCAGCGTGGCAAAAAACGGCAAAAATTGTTCGGCAAAACCGGTGACCGGCTCTAAGGCCAGACTGTCGCAATCGTAACCGGAAAAAAAATGCAGGTTTTCAGTCGGGGAATCGGCGCACAGCTGTTTGATGTCCTGCTGAAAATCCTCGTAATTGACAAACAGCACATAATTGGCCGACTGGTACATGCCTTGCAAAAAACAGTAACGGCAATCGTACAGGCAGTTGAGCATGTGCGAGAAATAATAGTTTTTACTCGCGCCGATGCCGTAACCTAACGGCGCTGGCAGGGCAAAATTTTTATATTTTTCTGCCAGTATCAATGCGGGCTGCTGCTTTTGCAGACGAAAATTTTGCGCTTTGGGGTTGAACACTTCGCCGTAGCGGTCGCAGCTTATGATTCTGGCTTGCGGAAAACGGGCGACGATGTCGGCAACGCACGGATGTTGCCGGATGGCCTGTTCTATATAAAGGGTTTCGATCATTAGGTTTTGTTGTGAGGTGGTAACTGGTCATTAATAACAGACAAAAGGATTGTCACCACGAAGGAAACAAGAAAAAGCCGCTTACTTTTTGCAGGGTTTATTTAAGCAGGCCGCGCAAATTAACCAACCTTTTAACAATTTCACCGCGCATTTGCTCACGTCCTATCGAGTGCTTGACGCCGCTGCCAAAACCCGCGACCTGGTCGGTAAAACTCCGGTTTGCGTAGAAAACCAGTGAGCCGTCGCGATACGGCAGACAGGCAATACTAAGCTGATTGCTATTATAAGAATGCCCGACATAAAACTGCCGCGACAGCATCACCTCACCGGCATCAGACGACAACATGATGCGATGGCTCAGTATTGCTGTCGGACGACCTTCAACCTTGCGATTGAGCCAGAAAAACTGTTCGGTGACACCGGCCGGCATGGCCGCCGGATAGTTTAACCACGCCTGGTACACAGCCGGAAAATACCGCGACAATACCTTGTTGGCCATCGTTGCCGCACGCAGTTCTTCCGCAGGTCTCGCAACCAAACCATCGCCGCGTTCATAATCGGCCAGACCTTTCAAACCCTTTTGCCGATAAGCCTGCAAGCGTTGCAGCAGAATGCTTCGATAGGCTTTTGAGGCCGCATCGGCTTCGGCGGCATTGACGCTCTGTAGACTCTTGAATTCGTTAGCCGACAGATTGAATTGACTGCCCGGTTCTGCGCGCACTAATTTTTTTGCTTCGTCACTGCCCGCCTTTAAACTGAAACCTTTGAACGATTCCAGCGTGGCGTTAGCCGGTATCGTTCCTTGAGCCATGATGTCGGTATCGATAGTTGCCAAACTTTTTTCGTTGATATAGTTAACAATCGTAGCCGGTTTAGCCGACAAATACATCACCACGCCAGCGGCCAATTCTTTGTCGTTGTTCTCCGCAATATCGAAAGAAACGGTTTTGCCCTGCTCTAAATCGGCCAACTCTTGCGCTTCGATGCCCAGCAATTTCATCAATGCCGGAACCTCCGACGCCTTTTCGGCCTGCGCTGAAAGGGCGCCCAGCAATCCCGCCACCACAAGCATGCGGCGTAAAATCATGTTAAAGTTTATAGTCTGTTGCACTGACATTCTTGCCTCGCCAAGTTTCTGGGGTGAGCCTGTATCGTTACTGCTCACCGGTTTTTTGCTGCTGACAGCCGCCTTCACTGCACAGACGAGTACTCAGTCAAATTTACAATGTCGACTGAAGCAGGCTATCTGGGAGTGGGAGCGGCTTTAGCCACGACAATCGCGGCTAAAGCCGCTCCCACAATTAAATTCCCACCCGCTGATCGTGATGAAAGGACTTTACCCATGGAAATCTTACCAATAAGGCGTCTAATTTTAATAAACAAATTTAAACGGATAGCGGCGACTGTGAATGACTCGAAAATTGCGCCGCTTATTCAAGGCAAAACCTTGTGATTTATTGAGTCGACCTTATATAGGTTAAAATTACTTTTAACACAACCCATTCAACCAACACAATAACCCGTATGAAAACAAACAAAATAGGTTTTATCGGCGGCGGCAATATGGCCGCCAGCCTCATCAGCGGCTTGATTGCCAGCGGCCATGCGCCGGAACAGATCTGGGTGTCGGACATTAATCCAGACACCTTGACCGCCCTGAAAGATCAACTCAAGGTGCACACTTCAAGCAACAATGACGACATCATTAACGCAGTCGATGTTGTGGTGCTGGCGGTCAAACCGCAAACGCTGCGCGCGGTGGCAGAAAGTATTGCTGCGCTGATTCAACAAAAAAATCCGCTGGTAGTATCGATCGCTGCCGGTATTAACCAAAATAGCCTGAGCCGCTGGCTGGGCGCTGATACCGCTATTGTGCGCTGTATGCCTAACACCCCTGCACTGGTATTGACTGGCGCGACCGCGTTACATGCCAACGACAAGGTCACGGCGGAACAGGCCGACTTGGCGGAAAATATTTTGCGTGCGGTCGGCATTGCGCTCTGGGTCGATGATGAAGCCAAGCTGGACGCGGTGACTGCGGTTTCCGGTAGCGGCCCTGCGTATTATTTCCTGCTGATGGAAGCCATGGAAAAGGCTGCGCTGGAACTGGGTTTAACTCAGGAAACTGCGCGCTTATTGGTGCAACAAACTGCTTTGGGCGCGGCCAAAATCGCGCTGGAATCAGCCGAATCGCCTGAGCAATTACGCAAACGCGTGACTTCGCCCGGCGGCACCACGCAACAGGCTATCGAAACATTTGAGCAAGGCGGTTTTACCGAACTGGTGTCAAAAGCCTTACATGCGGCGCGCGACCGCTCTATTGAAATGTCTAAACAAATGGAGAATTCATAATGAGTTCCAGCTACATGACCGACCCGGCTATTTTTATCATCGACTCGCTGTTTTCGCTGTACATCCTGGCGGTGCTGCTGCGCTTTTTATTGCAATGGTGCGGCGCCGATTTTTACAACCCGATTTCCCAGTTTCTGGTCAAGGTCACGCATCCGCCGTTAAAACTGCTACGCCGCTTTGTGCCGTCTATCGGCAAGATTGATACCTCATCGCTGGTGCTGGTGCTTGGCCTGCAAATGCTGGCCGATTTTTCGATACTGCTGCTAAAAGGCGTTGCCATCGGTATCGGCGGCTTGACCCTTTTATCGCTGACCCAACTGGTTTCATTGCTGATCAATATTTTCATTTACAGCATTTTTGCCCGGGCGATACTCAGCTGGATCAATCCCGGCTCGTTTAATGCGGCCTCGTCCATTTTATATAGCCTGACCGAACCGGTACTCAATCTCTGCCGCAAGATTATTCCCGATTTGGGCGGCATCGACTTATCGCCGCTGGCTGCTTTGATGCTGCTGCAACTGGCAAAAATGGTGATACTGCCGCCGTTGCACCAATTAGCCAGCTTGCTCGCTTGAGCTGGTATCGCTGGGAGCACGGCGTTTTAACGCTAAGTCTGCATGTCCAGCCCAAGGCCAGCAAGGATGAATGGGCGGGATTGCATGGCGAACGGCTAAAGCTCAGAATCAAGGCCGCGCCCATTGACGGCAAAGCCAACCAGCATGTGCTGGCCTTTATCGCCAATGAGTTTGCAGTCAGTAAATCAGCCTGCAAACTCATTTCCGGCGAATCCAGCCGGGAAAAACGCATCGCCATCAGTTCACCGAAAAAACTGCCGGAACTGCCTGATTCCCTGCACTTTGATATTGTTTTATAAGAGCTACATCAAAGTTTTAGGCCTGTTTTTCCACCTTAACCCTTTAGTCTTTCGCCCATCCTTGTAATTGCAATATAATCCTGATTTCTTGATAAAAAACACACAGCGTCCCATGCAAACACATACTTTTTCAGTCAATCTTTTTTTAATCTGCTGCCTTGCCTTGGGCAATAGCCAGCCTGCATTTGCAAAAAAAATGTACCGCTGGGTCAATGAAAAAGGGGAAACTATTTTCTCCGACCAAGTGCCGCCGGAACAGGTTCAGCACCGTCGGGAGGCGCTAAACGAAAAAGGCCGCGTGGTCGAAGTCACCGAACAGGCCAAAACCAAAGAACAGCAGGCCATGGACAACCGTCTGGAGGCGCTTAGAAAAGCGCAGGAAAAAATCATCGAGCAGCAAAAAGCCAACGACAAGGTGCTGCTCAGCACCTTCCGCAATCTCGATGACATGCAGGCAAGCCTTTACGCCACCATGCAATCTTTGGACGCGCAACGCAATGTGGCGCAGGCCAACTTAAAGCGCGTGGAAAACCAGTTGGGCGCCCAACAAAAGCAAGCTGGGGCGCTGGAACGTAACGGCAAAAAAGTCCCGCAAAAATTGCTCGATGATATTAAAAAGACTGAAGCGCAGATACAGGCGGCTTATGCCGAAATAAACAAACACATCGAGAAAAAGAACCGGGTCAAGGCCGAATTCGAAGCCGACATTGAACGCTTTAAGTTTTTAACCCAGGGCAATGAAGACCCCGCAAAAACATCCGAGCAAATTGCCGAACATAAAATCGCCGACCAACTCGGCTTGTACACCTGCGCAACTGAAGCGCACTGCACCGAGGCCTTGGGCAGTGTACGCGACTTTATCAAAATCCATGCGACCACGCCGATTGACACCGACACCGACAAATTAATCCTAGGGCGCGCACCTGCAAAGGACAGCGACCTGAGCTTGTCGGTATCGAGGATAGAAGACGCAGATAAAAAACAGCAGCTTTTTCTGGATATACGCTGCCGGGAATCGTCGCTAGGCGCCGAACTGTGCGCCAGCCAGAAAGTACGGGATATAAGGTCGGCCTTCAGGCCGTTTATTGAGGCGGCTATGGGTCAATAGCGGGGTCAAACCGATTACCATAGCCATGCCGTTAAGCTGTTTGGGGCGATATTTGGAAGCATTCGTGGTTTGTTAGCTGCCTGAGGATTTCAGGCAAAATTATATAATCCCTTACCCGTTAAGCAATAAAGTACCAACGCCCTGATCGGTGAACAATTCCAGCAGCACCGCGTGATCGACGCGGCCATCGATAATATGCACGCTGGTGACGCCGCCTTTTATCGCGTCGGTGGCGCAGCGGGTTTTGGGGATCATGCCGCCGGAAATGGTGCCATCGGCAATCAGTTCCTCGGTCTTTTTGATCGACAAGCCGGTTAAAAGCGCACCCTGTTTATCCAGTATGCCCGGTATATTGGTCAGTAAAATCAGTTTCTCGGCCTTTAGTTTTTCCGCTATTTTTCCGGCCACCAAATCGGCATTGATGTTGTAAGAATGGCCGTCTTCGCCGACGCCAATCGGCGCGATAACTGGGATAAAATCACTGCCTCCGAGCATGTCGAGTACCGCCGGATCGATGCTGCTGACTTCGCCGACATGGCCTAAATCGATAATCTCCGGCGGCAGGTTGTCGCGGGGGCTAAGCTGCAGTTTTTTCGCGCGGATAAAATTGCCGTCTTTGCCGGTCAAGCCGACTGCTTTGCCGCCGTGCATGTTGATTAAATTGACGATTTCTTTGTTCACCAATCCGCCCAATACCATTTCGACCACGTCCATGGTTTCGCTGTCGGTGATGCGCATACCGTCGATAAAGCCGGTGGTTTTGCCTAGTTTTTCCAGCAATTGGCCGATTTGCGGGCCGCCGCCGTGAACGACGATCGGGTTTAAGCCGACCAGTTTCATCAGCACGATGTCGCGCGCAAAACTGTGTTTGAGCTCTTCATCAACCATGGCGTTGCCGCCGAATTTGACGACGATGGTTTTGCCTTTAAAGCGCTGGATATAAGGCAGCGCCTCAATCAGGACATCGGCGATCTGGTGGGCTGTTCTTTTTTGCATGATGTTGTTTCCGTTATGTAATTTTATGTATTGCCCACGAAAAGCACGCTTAACACGAAAATGTCTAAATTGATAAGCTCAGAACGAACGGGACAAAGAGCGTTACTAAATAATTGTCCACGAAAGCCAGGAAAAAACACGAAATTTTCGTGGCTTTCGTGCTTTTCGTGGACAAATATCTTTTCATTCTACAATCGATAAATGATCTTGCCAGTCTGCAAGGTGTGGGTGACGCGGCCTTTTAGCGTTTGCCCCCAAAACGGCGTGTTAATGCCCTGGCTTTTCCAGTTTTCGGCATTGACCTGCCAGTCGAGTTCCGGGTCGAAAATACAGACATCGGCGGAAAAACCCGGCGTCAACGCGCCGCTGTTTAAACGCAGCACCCGCGCCGGATTGGCGCTTAAACAAGCGATACCCTGTTTCAGCGTGATGGCTTGTTCGGCGACCAGTTTGAGCATGAGCGGCAACAGGGTTTCCAGTGCTGACATGCCCGGTTCGGTTTCCGGGAACGCGCCGAGTTTGGCGTCCAAATCATGCGGCTGATGGTCGGAACAGATGCTGTTGATGGTTCTGCCGACCAGGCCTTGCCTCAGATATTGCTTGTCGGCTTCGGTGCGCAACGGCGGCAACACATGATAGGCGCTGTCAAACGGCGTCATGTCGTTTTCAGTCAGATGCAGCTGGTGAATGGCAACGTCGGCGCTGACTTTCAAGCCGTATTTTTTCGCCTGATGTATTTTAATCACCGAACGCTTGCAGCTTAATTGGCCAAAATGCACCCGGCAACCGGTCAGCTCCGCCAATTCCAAACATTGCGCCAAGGCTATGGTTTCGGCGGCTTCAGGAATACTCGGCAAGCCGTAGCGGGTGGAGATAGCGCCTTCGTGGGCGCAGCCGTTATTGCCCAACCAAAAATCATTGGGGCGGAACATTAACAGCAAATCATGGCTGGCGGCATATTCCATCGCCCGCCTTAAAATCAGCAGGTTTTTCACCGGCTGGTTGGCATTGCCGACAGCAATGCAACCCGCTTGTTTTAACGACAGCATGGAACTGAGTTCGGTGCCTTCGAGTTTTTGGGTCAGTGCGCCAATTGTATAAATTTGCGGGTAGTCAGCTTTTTCCGCCAAATCCTTAATCAGTTCGACTACGGCAGCCGTATCAATGACCGGCACGGTATCCGGTTGCAGGCATAGCGTGGTGACGCCGGCAGCGGCTGCAGCGCGCACTTCGCTGTTAAACGTGGCTTTGCGGCTGTGCCCCATATCGCGCAGGCGGGTGCTTAAATCGATAAAGCCGGGGCAGACGATCTGGTTTTCGGCATTGATGACGCTATCCGGCTTGAAACCGGCAGGTTCATCACTGACCGAAATAATTTTGCCTTCGTCGATGTAAACCGAACCGACGCGGTCGATGTTATTGGCCGGATCGATGAGCCTGCCGTTATTGATCTGTATCTTCATCACGCTACACCTGCTTTATCGCCAGGGATGGTGTGTATGTCACCAGCCGGTAGGGAACCGGCGTGACGATCGCCAGGGATGGTGTGTATGCCGCTAGACCTGCCGGGAGCAGGTGCGGCGTGCATGGCCATGGCCATAATCGCCATGCGCACCGCGATGCCGTTGCTGACTTGTTTGAGTATCACCGATTGCGGGCCGTCTGCGACTTTGGAATCGATTTCCACGCCGCGATTAATGGGCCCCGGATGCATGACAATGGCATCGGGTTTGGCAATTTTCAGCTTTTCTTCGGTCAGGCCAAAGCATTTGAAATACTCACTCTCGCTGGGCAGCAGCGCCGATGTCATGCGTTCTTTTTGCAAGCGCAACATCATCACCACATCAATGTCTTTCAGCCCTTCGGTCAAATTATGCGACACCGTCACGCCCAAACTTTGCACATGCGCGGGCAACAAGGTTTTCGGCGCGATCACCCTGACTTCTGCCGCGCCCAAGGTGTTTAAGGCCTGAATTTCCGAGCGCGCCACCCGCGAATGCAAGATGTCGCCGATAATCGCGACCCTAAGTTGGGCAAAGTCGGGTTTAAGCTGGCGGATGGTAAACATATCCAGCATGGCCTGGGTCGGATGTGCGTGTTGGCCGTCGCCAGCATTAATGACGCTGATATGCGGCGCGGTTTGTTGGGCGATAAAATGCGCCGCGCCGCTGAGTGCATGACGCACCACGAACATATCGACAAACATGGATTCCAGGTTGCGGATGGTATCGAGCAGGCTTTCGCCTTTTGACGTGGCCGAGGTCGCGATATTCATGTTGATGACATCGGCAGACAGCCGCGTTGCCGCCAGTTCAAAGGTGGTGCGGGTGCGGGTGCTGTTTTCAAAAAACAGGTTGACGATGGTCTTGCCACGCAGCAGCGGCACCTTTTTGACTTGATGTTCGGACACGCCCGCGAACGATTCGGCAGTATCGAGAATTTCGGTCAATAAGTCCTTGCTCAAGCCTTCGATGGTCAGAAAATGCTTGAGCTTGCCCTCGGCATTTAATTGCAGATTATGGGTCATGGTTTAGGCCACCGCTGCCAGAGTTTCCAGATGCACGGCCAGCGGCTCTGGCCCGGTCAGTTTGATACGCTGATCGGCATTCAAGCTGATGCGTGTGCCAACGCAATCAGGACTCAGTGGAATTTGCCTGCCGTCGCGCTCAATCAATACCGCCAGCACGATCTGGTTGGGTCTGCCGTAATCAAAAATCTCATTCATCGCGGCGCGGATGGTGCGGCCGGTATAAAACACATCATCAATCAGGATAATGTCGCGGCCTTCAACGTGAGTCGGCAATTCGCTGGGTTTGACATTCGGGTTGACGCCAATTTGCGAAAAATCGTCGCGGTAAAATGAAATGTCCAGCAAGCCCAGCGGTTCGCTAATGGCTAGGCGTTGGTGCATCTGTTCGGCAATCCAGACGCCGCCGCTACGAATGCCGATCATCAACGGATTAACCAGCTGGCGCTCGGTAATCATTTGTTTTAACTCGGCTTCCAGCTTGTCTAATAATTCGGGAATTTTTAACACTTAATAATCCTTTTGGGTATGGTCGTTTAGCCAGGTTTGCAAAATCAACTGGGCGGCAAGTTGGTCTTGTACGGCCCAGAGTTTAGTCGCGTTGACGCTAACTTCATCAAATAATAATTGCTTGGCTTCGTAAGTTGACAGGGTTTCATCCTGCTGAAAAACCGGTAGCTGATAGCGCCCTTCCAACTGCCGACAAAATTTTAACATGCGCGGCGTCACCGGATTATCGGAGCCGTCGAGCTGCCTTGAGATGCCGACCACCAAACCGGCTGGCCGCCATTCCGCTATCAATTTGCCGATGATGTCCCAGTTGGGATTTTGATTAATCGAGCGTATGGTTTGTAGCGGACTGGCGCTGGCGGTGGTGGTTTGGCCGACGGCCGCGCCTATTTTTTTGGTGCCGAAATCAAAACCCAAATAGGTGTCGGTGCTGGCTTTGGCTTGCAGGGGATCGTTAGCCATGGCCTGCCGGTGCAGTCAGCAGGTTAATGTCAATGCCGATCTGGTCGGCGGCGGCGCTCCAGCGCAAGTTGACCGGGGTGTCAAACAGAACCTGTTGGCCGCAAGGCGTATTCAGCCAGGCATTTTCCTTGATTTCTTTTTCCAATTGCCCGGCACTCCAACCGGCATAACCTAAAGCCACCAGATAATGTGCGGGTCCCGTGCCGGTGGCAATGGCTTCGAGCACATCGCGGGAGGTGGTCAACGACAGCGTATCTGAAATGGCCATGGTCGCATTCCATTTGCCGCCCGTGGTATGTACCACGAAACCGCGCTCCTGTTGCACTGGCCCGCCTGCAAAAACCGGCGCCTCAGCCGCCGCCGTTGAAGTGACGCTGATGTCCATCTGTTTAAAAATTTCACCCAGTTTCATATCGGTCGACCGGTTAATGACGATGCCTAAAGCGCCGTCTTTATTGTGTTGGCACAAATAGGCGACGGTATGAAAAAAATTGGGGTCTGCCAAATTCGGCATGGCAATAAGAAACTGGTCGGTTAAGTAAGTGGCTTCAATCATGGTTTTTTGTGTTTAAAGTTATAGTCGCTTAACGTGCGCTCATGCCCGACTCATCGGAAAATTTCCACACCCGGGTAATGACCAGCACATCGAGTTCTTTTTGCAACTCTGCGGGCAATGGCGCAAAAGGCGCGCTCATACGCACGATGCGTTTGGCCGCTTCATCCAATGCCGGATTGCCGGAAGACCGGTTGATGCGGATGCTGTAAATGCTGCCGTCTGCTTTGATGCCGACATCCATGGTCAAGGTGCCAGAAAAATCTTTCTTGGCTGCGACTTCCGGATAATTAAGGTTGCCGGTACGCTCCACTTTGTCTTCCCAATCTTTCATATACTGGGCGGCAACGTATTTATGGGCGCTCACCGACTCGACAAATTTTATCTTGGTTTGCTCTGCACTGCGCGGGCTAAGCCTAATTTCCGTGCCCAACTGGGCGATTTGTTGCTGTAACATCTCGGCAGATAACTTTGCGCGTTTTTCAGTATGCTGTCCGCTATCCGGTTTATTGGCGGTAACAACCTTCTTTTCCGCCTTTTTCTGGGTAATCAGCTTTTTCGCCACCTTAACATCGGCCTGCTCAGGCGCGATTTTTTTCACTTGCTTAATTTGCTGCTGCGCCTGTTTCGGCATTTGTTGAGGCGGCGACGGCGGTTTTGGCTTAGGTTTCTTATCTTCATTGCCGGCCGCAAGCTGGTTTTCCGGCGCCAAAGACCGGGCTTTTTCAGGCGCCTTTTCGGTCGGCGTAACCACTAAAGCCACATCAATAGAACGGCTGACTTTTTCCGGCTGCGCTTGCGGCGCGGTGAAATGGATGCCTAAGCCGATGAAAACATGGATGATGGCCGCTATAAATAACGCTATCAATAACGCGTCGTTATTGGACAGCGGCGCGGGTGACTTAAACAGTGCCTGATGTGCGGTCATTGCAAAGTCGTTTCAATATGATCCATCAGCTGGCCGCAAATATTCAGGCCAAACTGACGGTCTAATTCCTGAACGCAAGTCGGACTGGTGACATTGATTTCGGTCAGCGTATCACCAATGACATCAATGCCGACGAAAACCAGGCCTTTTTCGCGTAAGGTCGGCCCGACCTGCTCGGCAATCCAGCGGTCGCGGTCAGTTAATGGCCTGCCTTCGGCGCGCCCGCCTGCGGCCAAATTGCCGCGCGTTTCGCCAGTTGCCGGAATCCGCGCCAATGCGTAGGGGATGACTTCGCCATTGACCAACAAGATACGCTTATCGCCGTCGACAATTTGCGGCAGGTATTTTTGCGCCATCACATAACGGCTGTTGTACTCGGTCATGGTTTCCAAAATTACGCTGAGATTGGGGTCATTCTGGCGCAAATGGAAAATGGACGTGCCACCCATGCCGTCCAGCGGCTTTAAGATAATTTCGCCCTGCTCCTGCAAAAACGCTCTAATTCGGTGCGGCTCCCTAGCCACCAGCGTTTCCGCGCAGCACTGCGGGAACCAGGCGGTAAAGAGCTTCTCGTTAGCATCGCGCAACGACTGCGGCTTGTTGACGACATAAACGCCCATGCTTTCTGCGCGTTCCAGCAAATAAGTGGCATAAATATATTCCTGATCGAACGGCGGATCCTTGCGCATCATAATCACATCCAGTTCGTCCAGGGCAATATCCTGTTCTGCCGTAAACTCATGCCAGTTAAGTTCATCCCGCTGCACGTTAATGATCCGCGTCCTGGCATAAGCCCGGCCGTTACGGAGGAACAAATCATTAAGTTCCATATAATGCAGCTCCCAGCCACGCGCCTGGGCTTCTAGTAACATGGCAAAACTGGTGTCTTTTTTTATGTTGATATGGTCGATGGAATCCATGACCATGCCGAGTTTAATGGGCATAATTATTTAGGTTTAAAGTGGAAGACTTAGGGTAAAAGACTCAAGACGCAAGGTTAAAAATTACTGGCACTTCAAGCCTGCTACCTCGGCCATTTTATAGATTGTTATTTACCTTGAAAAGATTTTTTGGTATAAAGCTCGGCTAACTTTTGAATTTAGGCACGCATTAGGGGTTAATCATGTCCAGAGTATGTCAAGTAACAGGCAAACGCCCAGTTACAGGTAATAACGTTTCACACGCTAACAATAGAACGAAAAGACGCTTTTGTCCGAATCTGCAACATCACAGGTTCTGGGTAGAAAGCGAAAACCGCTGGGTCCGCCTCAGAGTTTCAACCAAAGCCATGCGTATCATTGACAAAAATGGTATCGATGCGGTTCTTGCCGGCCTGCGTAAAGCCGGTCACGTCGCTTAAGAGGATATAAAAATGCGCGATAAAATTAAATTGATTTCAACTGAAGGCACCGGGCACTTTTATACCACAACCAAAAACAAACGGACGATGCCCGAAAAAATGGAGATCAAAAAATTTGATCCTGTTGTCCGTAAACACGTCATTTACAAAGAAGCTAAAATCAAATAATTGTCCGATTTTAGCTGACTGCTTTCCGGCTTGTGCGCTATAAGTGCAAGCCGGTTGGCATCCGCAGTTACCCGCCCTTCAATTTATCCAGAACCTGGGTCAATTTCTCCATCTGCTTATGCAGTATCCGGCATTGCTTTTCAGCATGCTGCTTGTCGAATTCCAGCTTCATACACTTTTCATTAAGCTGCTGATTGGCGATTTTAAGCGCTTCATTTTCCAGTTTAAGCGCCTTGATTTGTTCGTCCGTTATACTGAACGACGCGTGGTCTAGCGCTGGTATATCCTGCGCCACGGGCGTCGACGAATGATCGTCTGCCAGCTGTATCTGCTCGATATCCAAATCATCGCTGTTAGCAGGCACATCAATAACATCGGCGTCCGGCGCACTATCCGGCTTAGGCGAAAGGCTGTTTATCCCGCCTTTTAAGATCATGGCCTCGATTTTATTTCTAAGCAATAAGAATGCCGCCGCCTCGCTGACTTTGCCATCCTGACAAACAACCACAACGGGTTTGTCATGGCTTAAGGCTTTAAGCTGCATCCTTAAGGTAAAAAAAGGCGCGCTGATGCTGCCGTCAATATGATGCCTGTCATAATCGTCCTGCGAACGAACATCCAGCAACACAGCGCCCTGCTGGACGGCCTGCTGCATTTGGGCAAAATCGACAAACTTTAACGAAGGGTCTTTTATTAAGCTGACAAACTGCTGTTTGTTCAGCCGCAACAAAGTAATGTCGGTCAGCGCGGTAATGGTGACGTTTCTGGGCGCGCCGGAAAGCAACGAATCCTCGCCAAAGGTATCACCGTTACCTAACTGAGCCAGCTTAATTTCTTTGGCATTGGGCGATGGCTTACGCGTTAACAGGCATTGCCCCTTTTTAATCAGATAATAATAATCGCCAATGCCACCCTGCTCGAGTATGGTGTCACCTTTGTTAAAATTGACTGATTCCAAACCCATTAATATTTTTTGCAGGTTGGCAGGCGGAAGACGCTGAAAAATAGGCGAGCGCAATAACGCCGTCATCCAGTCATCCGGGTCGCTTTCAGTCTCATCAATGACCATGTAACTGTTGTCCTCTTTATCGGCCTTATAAGCAAGGGGGGGGAGATTGTTAATAATATCGGCATCGAGGCGAAAAAAACGAACCGTCCCATTGGCGAGCGCGTCGATTTTTCTTGGGATTTGGTGCGCCAATGCAAATTTGCCCGAATCGCTGCCCGCAGCAATCACATCAATAACCATACCGGCTGCCTGAAGCGTGACCTCACCCGCTATCAAATACACCAACTGAGGATCTATATCGCCCCTTTTAAATAAAAAATCATCGTGTATTTCTTCGACGTTAATTTTTGCACACAACGCATCAAACTGAGTTCCCGGTATGGTTGCCAGCGGGATTAGTTTATGAATAATCGGTCTATCTTCAGAATCGACAGCTACGGCCATTTGGGTATTCTAAGCAAGATAACAAGGAAATAACAGCGTTAGGTATGCAAAAAATCTACTTTATCACACCTTGTATTAAACGTTTTCACTCATATATTATGAGCTGATATGTTAACAGACAGCGGGAAAACCTACATGAAGACCAAGCTAGCCCAACAACTATTACCGATCGCCTTTTTATCCCTTTATTTTACACTCAACCCAATGGCAGAGGCCGCATTACCGTCTTATATTGAAGGCCAGCCGTTACCGACGCTGGCACCGATGCTGGAACGCAGTATGCCTGCCGTGGTCAACATTTCCACCTCAACCAACATCCAGCTTAGCGAAAACCCGTTAATGCAGGATCCGTTTTTCCGGCATTTTTTCAACGTGCCCAACCAGCCACGCCAGCCGCGCCAGCAACAAAGGAACAGCTTAGGTTCCGGCGTCATTATCGACAGCCGCCAGGGCTTTGTGCTGACCAATAACCATGTCATTGATAAAGCCGATAAAATCATGGTGACTTTAACCGATGGCCGCCAGCTCAGTGCCAAATTAGTCGGCACCGATCCTGAAGCCGATGTCGCCATCATCCAGATTCCCGCCGAAAACTTGACCATGCTGCCGATTGCCGATTCCAGCCAGCTTAAAGTCGGCGATTTCGTTGTTGCTATCGGCAACCCGTTCGGCTTGGGGCAAACAGTCACCTCCGGCATCATCAGCGCGTTAGGCCGTTCCGGGCTGGGCATAGAAGGTTACGAAGATTTTATCCAAACCGATGCGTCGATTAACCCCGGCAATTCCGGTGGCGCGCTGGTCAATCTGCGCGGCGAATTTGTCGGTATGAATACCGCCATTCTTGCCCCTAGCGGTGGCAACGTCGGCATCGGCTTTGCCATCCCCTCCAACATGGTGATGACCATTAAGGAATCGCTGGTCAAGCACGGTGAAGTTCGGCGCGGCTTGCTCGGCGTGACCACGCAAGATTTGACCCCCGAACTAGTCAAGGCCTTCAATCTGCAAAACAAACACGGCGCCGCGATCAGCCGCATTGAAAACAACTCGCCCGCCGCCAAAGCCGGGCTGGAGCCGGGCGACATTATCGTTAGCGCCAATGGCCGCCTGATTAAAAACAGCCATGACATCCGCAATATCGTCGGCCTGATGCAAATTGGCGACAATGTGGAGCTGGAATATTACCGTGGCAATGAGAGAAAACGGGTGACCGCCACCATTGGCAAACAGGAGCTGCCGCAGTTAGTCGGCAACAAACTGCATCCGACCTTGCAAGGCACATTGTTAAGTATGCCGCCGAAAAACCAAGTTGAGGGCATATTAATTGAAAAAATCGACGCCACCTCCAATGCCTGGCGCATCGGCTTGCGTCCCGGCGACGTCATCGTGTCAGCCAACCGCTACCGTGTGCGCACGCTTGAAGAATTAAAACAGGTAGTCGATCCGAAAGGGCCCTTGCTAATTAACATACAGCGCGGACAGGAAGGCTTCTTTGTTGTGTTAAAGTAAGAATTTGTAATCGCGATGCCTACATCGCGATTAGCGCAATAATTATTAGCTAAACTAACAATCAAACATGACTAAAGACAGACAATTTATCCCCTTAACTATCGCCATTCTGGTGGTGTCCGACAGCCGCACCGAGGCCGACGATGTATCCGGTAACACGCTGACGGAACGCGCCAGCGCTGCCGGGCATCGCATTATCGAAAAGAAAATAGTGCCTGACGACATTTATCACATCAGGGCAGCGGTTTCCAACTGGATTGCCGACGCCGAGGTCAATGTCATCATCAGCACCGGCGGCACTGGCGTTACTGGCCGCGACGGTACGCCCGAAGCTGTGGCGCCCTTGCTGGACAAAACTCTGGACGGCTTCGGCGAAGTGTTCAGGATGCTGTCCTATCAGGATATTAAGACTTCAACCATACAGTCCAGGGCGATTGCCGGTGTCGCCAATGCCACTTATATTTTCTGTCTGCCCGGCTCGTCGGGCGCTTGCCGCACCGCTTGGGATGATTTGATTAAAGACCAGCTCGACCACCGCACCCGCCCCTGCAATCTGGTGCAACTGATGCCCCGTCTCCTGGAAAAATAATGCCCTTTTTATTGCTCGGCGCGTTAAGCGCCTTAGTCGGCGTTGCTATGGGCGCATTCGGCGCCCATGGTTTAAAAGCTATCCTCAGCCCGGAGCTATTGACAATCTACCAAACCGGGGCAACTTATCAGATGTATCACGCGCTGGGCTTGCTCGGCATGGCTCTATTACATCAGCAAACGCCTGCGTCCAGATTATTGCACTGGGCCGGCTGGCTGATGTTTGCGGGCATCGTGCTATTTTCCGGCAGCTTGTATTTGCTGGCGCTGCTGAACTTAAAATGGCTGGGCATGATTACCCCGCTCGGCGGCGTCTGTTTTATCGCCGCCTGGCTACTGCTTTCTATTTTCGCGGCCAAAAATTATACGGCTCCGCCCCACCACCACAGGTAACCACTCATGCGCGACGCAAACCCACAAACCATTTATCTAAAAGACTACACCGTCCCCGACTATTTGATTCACAGTGTTGCCTTAAATTTCAGCCTGGATGACGAAAACACTTTAGTCAGTTCCAGGCTGACTTTGAGCCGCAATCCTGCCAGCCAATCGCAAGAATCCTCGCTGAGCTTGTCGGGCGAAAACCTGAAATTGATCCGCATTGCCCTTGATGACGGCGATGATTTAAGCCAGAACCACTATCTGCAAACTCAGGACACGCTGGTCATTCATGATGTTCCGCAGCAGCAGAATTTTGTACTGACCATCGAAAACGCGATTAACCCGAAAGCCAACACCGCGCTGGAAGGCTTGTATCTGTCCAATGGCCTGTTATGCACCCAGTGCGAAGCCGAAGGTTTCCGCAAAATCACCTATTTTCTCGACCGCCCCGACGTGATGACGCTGTTCACCACCACGTTGACCGGCGACAAAGACCGCTATCCAGTCTTGTTATCCAACGGCAACAAAATCGCCCAAGGCGAACTGCCGGATAACCGCCATTGGGTGACCTGGGAAGACCCGTTCCATAAGCCGTGTTATTTGTTCGCTCTGGTGGCCGGACAACTTGAGCGCATAGAGGACAATTTCACTACGCAATCCGGCCGCACCATCGACCTGCAAATCTTTGTCGAAAAACACGACATCGACAAATGCAGCCATGCCATGCAATCGCTGAAAAATGCGATGCTGTGGGACGAACAGGTGTATGGTCGCGAATACGATCTGGATTTGTACATGATTGTCGCGGTCAGCCATTTCAACATGGGCGCCATGGAAAACAAGGGGCTGAATATTTTTAACACCAAATTTGTGCTGGCGCGCCCCGACACCGCAACTGATATTGACTATGAGCATATCGAAGGCGTCATCGCCCATGAATATTTCCACAACTGGACCGGCAACCGCATCACCTGCCGGGACTGGTTCCAGCTCAGTTTGAAAGAGGGCTTTACCGTATTCCGCGATCAGGAGTTTACCGGCGACCGTACCTCGAAAGCGGTTAAGCGCATTGAAGACGTTATCGCGCTGCGCACCCGCCAATTTGCCGAAGACGCAGGCCCGCTGGCGCACCCGATACGCCCGGACGCCTACATCGAAATCAACAATTTTTACACGCTGACCGTGTACGAAAAAGGCGCGGAAGTGGTGCGCATGATCCATACACTGCTGGGCGCGGACGGTTTCCGCAAAGGCAGCGATTTATATTTTGAACGCCACGACGGACAGGCGGTCACTTGCGATGATTTCGTTAGCGCAATGGAATCCGCCAACGGCGTTGATTTGAGCCAATTCCGCCGCTGGTACGCGCAAGCCGGAACCCCGGTATTGACCGTCAAGCAACACTATGATGCCGCCGCGCAAACACTGACCTTAACCTTAAGCCAAAACTGCCCGCCAACACCCGGCCAGGCGTTTAAAGAGCCGCTGCATATTCCGGTCACGGTGGGCTTGCTTAAGCCGGACGGTTATGCCCTGCCTTGCAACGCCCAGGGCGATAATGAAGCCATACTGCAACTGACCGAAGCCGAACAAACCTTTACCTTTAGCGGTTTGGCCGAACAGCCGGTGCTTTCTGTTTTAAGGGGCTTTTCCTCGCCGGTTAAACTGGCGATGGAACGCAGTCTGGATGAACTGGCATTTTTATTAAGCTACGACAGCGACACCTTTAACCGCTGGGAAGCCGGGCAGCAACTGGCCGGACAAGTTATTGCCGGGCTCATTACCGATGTGCAAAATGGCCGCGAGTTGCAACTCAACCCAATCATGATCAATGCTTTTAAGCAAGTGCTGGAACAATCATGGGCAGACTTGTCGTATTTTTCGCTGCTGCTAAGCCTGCCCTCGGAAACCTATCTGGCTGAACAAATGCCCGTGGTCGATGTCGACGCCATCCATGCCGCCCGCGAATTTGTTATCCAGATCTTGGCCGAACAGCTGCAAAGCCCGTTGCAGGGCTTATACAAAGCTAACCATAAAGATGAATCCGGGCATTTTGATGCCGGTGCAATCGGGCGCAGGCGCATCAAAAACACCTGCTTGAGTTATCTGGGCAAACTGGAAAACAAGGACATTCACCAACTGGCGCAGCTGCAATTTAACACGGCCAACAACATGACCGACCAAATGGCGGCGCTGGCGGTCATCGTCAATAACCCGCATCCGGCCAAACAACACTGTCTGGACAGCTTTTACCGCCAATGGCGCGACGAAGCCCTGGTCATCGACAAATGGTTTGCCCTGCAAGCGGCCAGCAGTATGCCCGACACCTTTGCCACCGTGCAGGCACTCATGCAGCATCCGGCATTCGATTTGACCAACCCGAACCGGGTCAGGTCGCTCATTGGCGCGTTCAGTCAGGCCAACCCGCTGCATTTTCATGCCGCCAACGGCCAGGGTTACCGCTTCCTCGCCGACCAGATTATCGCGCTGAACACCTTAAACCCGCAGATTGCCTCGCGCATGGTCGGCGCCTTAACCTCATGGCGCCGCTATGACGAGGGACGGCAAACGCTGATCAAAGCGGAACTGGAGCGGATTATGAACACTGAGAACATTTCCAAAGATGTCTACGAAGTGGCGAGTAAAAGTCTGGCGAATCCCACGCAATGAAAAATGTACTGATTACCGGCGCCGCCAAACGCATCGGTGCCGCCTGTGCGCGGCGCTTGCATGGCGCCGGTTGCAACGTGTTTTTGCATTACCGCTCGTCGGCAGCAGACGCACAGCAGCTTTGCGACGAGTTGAACCAACAACGCCCCGATTCGGCAAAAATCATGCAGGCCGATTTGCTGAACATGGCTGAATTGGAGGCGCTTGCCGAAGCCGCCCGCTTGGCGTGGGGTGGCCTTGATGCCTTGGTCAATAATGCCTCGTCGTTTTATCCGACGCCGGTGGCAAAAACGACTGAAGCGCAGTGGGATGAATTAGTGGGTAGCAATTTAAAAGCGCCGTTTTTTCTGGCGCAAGCCTTGGCAAAATCCTTGGCCGACAATAACGGCTGCATTGTCAACATTGTCGACATCCATGCCGAACGCGGCTTGAGCGATTATCCGGTGTACAGCATCGCCAAAGCCGGACTTGCCGCCATGACCAAGATTCTAGCCAAAGAACTCGGGCCCAAAATTCGCGTCAACGGCGTGGCGCCGGGCGCGATACTCTGGCCGGATAATGAGTTATCAGAAACCGCCAAATTGGAGATACTGCAACGGGTCGCGTTAAAGCGCAGCGGCGAGCCGGATGACATTGCCAAAGCCGTACTGTTTTTGCTTAACGATGCCGACTATATCACCGGCCAGATAGTGAGCGTCGATGGCGGCCGCACCTTATTCTGCTGAAACCCAAACTGGCGTAACTTTATGTTGCGCAAGTTTGGACTTGTCGAACCTGTCCCAAAGTTCGGCATAACTGATATGACTGATCGGATGTTGCAGCGCCGGTGCAATTTCCGCCAAAGGCTCCAGCACAAAAGCATAACGCTCGATTTCATCACGGGGTATTTGCAAGCGCCCATCGTTGACAATTAAATCGCCGTAAAGCAGCAAATCCAAATCCAAAGTACGCGCAGCAAATTTCCGGCTATCGCGGGTACGGCCATTATCCAGCTCGATTTGCCGCAGCAACCGAGTGACCTCCTTCACCTCCAAATCGGAATCGAAACCCACCACCAGATTGTAAAAAACATCGCCGCTAAAACCGACAGACTCGGATTCATAAACGCTTGAAACAGTCAGCTTGCCGAAGGTTTGCTCAAGCGCCCGCAGGCTGGCGGGAACGTGTATGTCCTTGTCTATATTGCTACCTATGCTGATGTAACCTGTGGTCACGATGGCCGTACTCCGCGCTCAATGATAATGCCGACATCACGGGCAACCGTAATGGCGCCTTTTTTGTTCAGGGTTATTTTCACCCACGGCACGTTAAATTCGTTACGGATAAGGTCGGCTATTTCCGAGATTAACTTTTCCACCAGCAAAAACTCGCTAGCCTCGACAAAAGCCACAATACGCTGTGAAACTGTTTTGTAATCAAGTGCATATTGAATATCATCGGTTTGGGCGGCTTGCCGAATATCCCAGGCCATCTCAATATCGAGGGCAACCGTTTGCTTGGTCACCCTTTCCCACTCGTAAATGCCGATAATGGTTTGTACTTCCAGACCGCCTAAAAATATAATGTCCATAATGTTTTCCGGTTATGATGCGTGCTTTTTTAAAGCCGTAAGTATCGGGGAAACGCCTGCCGCTTACAAGTTCAAAATGACGAAAAGGTTACCCAATGATTGAATGGTTATTTGTCCCGGCCGCCTATTTAATAGGCTCAATTTCCAGTGCCATACTTATTTGCCGCCTGATGGGCTTGCCGGATCCCCGCGAACAGGGTTCAGGCAATCCCGGCGCCACCAATGTGATGCGTATCGGCGGCAAAAAAGCGGCGGCGATTACGCTGCTAGGCGATTCATTGAAAGGCTTGCTTCCGGTTTATGCCGCAAATTCGTTAGGGCTGCCCGCCGAACTGATAGCCGCAACGGGCCTAGCCGCCTTCATCGGCCACCTTTATCCGTTATTTTTCAGTTTTAAAGGCGGCAAAGGCGTCGCCACATCGGTCGGCGTTTTGCTCGGTTTTTCCTGGCTGCTTGGCTTCGCTTTCATGGCAACCTGGTATCTGATTTATAAATTGGGCAAGATTTCATCGTTGTCCGCCTTAGTCGCCTCGACCCTGTCGCCGATTTTCGCCTGGTTTATCGCGGGCAACGAAGCTATCGTTGCCGCGTCATTGATGATGACGATTTTCTTGTTATGGCGACATAAAGGCAATATTCAGCGGTTGCTGGCGGGGCAAGAAGGCTGATTAAGCAAGTCATGAACAGACGCACATCTTCATATCGCAGCCTAATTGAATCAACCGACTACTTGGCGCTTGGCGCTTGGCGCTTGCCTCTTGCCTCTTGCCTAACCCAAATCACTAATCGGCCAACGAGGCCGCGCATAAATTTCCAACCCTTGTTGCTGCCCCGCCATTAATCGCTGGCAACCGGCATAGGCGATCATCGCGCCGTTATCGGTACAAAATTCGAGCCTAGGGAAATAAAGCTGGGCATTTTCCTTGGCGACCATTTGGCTCAGGCTGGCGCGGATTTGCTTGTTGGCACTGACGCCACCGGCAATAACCAAGTGTTTCAATCCAGTTTGTTGCAACGCCCGCTTACATTTGATACTCAGCGTCTCGGCTACCGCCTGCTGAAAGGCGGCGGCGACATCGGCTTTGTCCTGATCCGTCTTGCCAGAGGCGTTGATGGTATTTATGGTGAAGGTTTTTAAGCCGCTGAAACTAAAATCCAAGCCGGGGCGGTCGGTCA
>JBLRXA010000036.1:0-9121 GCA_047920955.1 Methylobacter sp.
GAGGCAATTCAATTACTCGTTCAACTTGATGATTCGTAAGCAATGTTTTACGAAAGACAGAGTATTTTTCTCCGGCAACAATTCCATCTGGCAAAATCAAACCTAATCGTCCGCCTTGACGCAATAACCGAAGATTTTGTGCAATGAAAAGCAGGTCAGCAGGAATCTCACTCATTCGAGGCAAAACATGGCTCAGTCCAGCATCTTCAAGAATTTCCAAAAACTGTTTTTTCCATTTAGGACGGATATAGGGGGGATTGCAGAGCGCCATGTCAGCCTCGCCCCATCGTAAGCCAAGGTGTTGGGCTAAATTTAAATCCAGAGAATCTCTAACATGATGAGTAATTGCTCTTTCATTCAGTGCCTGGAGGAGTGTGCGTTTCCCCTTTTCCTCAATATCGACGGTAATGAAGCGAGTACCTTTCCATTGCTTAGCTGCTTCTCTTATAAGAGCACCATCACCTACACAGATATCCACGACTGTGCTAGGGCATTCTATTCCCATAGCCGTTACCAACAATGCTCCCACTGCTGGTTTAGTGTAATAGCATCCTAATGGATCAGATGTTTTGGAAGGGCGGGAGAGTTGCATTCTTCATTTTGTTGGCTGTTTTTTTAACTGCTTATTTTACATGATAACATCAGCGACAAAATAATATGAACAGCTAATATTCAAATTTTACGAAGAAAATATAGGGTTCTGCGCTGTGCATTTTGCTTTTTTGAAATGTACTGATTCTTGTGAATTTGGTTATTTCGTGATTTTTAGTAACTACTCAGCCCCCACTGTTAAAAAAGAACCAAATAATCAAATAGTTAAAAATATAGCGTTACCCTAGCGTTAGCTGAAATTTACAAAAAAACGCTTTTTTGGCACGAAAATAGTACTTTTTGGATATTTTTTGTAAAACTGCAAAACGTATCTATTTGATTTAGTTATAAACTATTTAGCCGAGGGGGGCTGAGTAGTTACGATTTTTATTTAACTCAGCCTTGTATGCCGTGCGTACTTTTGGGCTAGCGCAAAGCTTACTCCACCAGCCTTGCAGTTCAGTAGGATGCGGTGAGGTACGAACCGCATCGTTCATAAGTAATGTGTTCACTTTGAGTGCCACATTCCCAGCTATGATTTCCCAAACTACCAAATAGCGCCAGAATAATGTTCGCGTATGTTTTGATCTGCTGTCAGCAACGGCGAAGCTCGATGAGCTGCTTGAGCAACGATGAGTCGGTCGAAAGGGTCGCGCGTCCAATCAAGCGTCAATGCCGCGCCGACGACTGCGGCGAAAGGCTGCTTGCAGGTTTCCAGTCCGATGTCGCGCCGCAAACTGTCGAGTATGTTCAAAGCGGGACAGTTGATGCGGGAGATTTCATACAGATAGGTCAGCTCCAGTTCGACCATGGGCGAGATCAGCAGCTGTTCCGCCTCCTCAATGGCGCGGACAGCCAACGGCGTAAGCCGAGTTGCGCCATCCTGATAAAGCCAGACCAGGATATGCGTGTCGAGATACAGCGGTTTTACAGTGACGGCTTCCAAGCTTGCTCCCAGGAAAGGTTGGCTAGATCATCCGGATTGCCGTTGATGGTGCCGGGATGTGGGGTCAATCCAGCCAGCCGCCGGGCGGAAATGTCGCGGACGATCCGCACCGAGCCGCCGGGACGCTCAATTTCCACTGGCTCGCCGGTGGCGAGTACATGGTCGAGGGTACTGAAAAGTTCGTCGTGAAGACGAGCGGCGCTAAGACGTGTAGGCATGATGGGGACTCCGGTTTGATCAACGGGCTTTATGTTATACCGGTGTATCTGGGCATTCAATACTTAAGTCAAAGCTCGGTCTTTCTCAATTCAAAGCAAGCTTTGAACTCCGGCAAGCCGTTTTTTTAAATAACATTCTTAGCCTGAAGATCAGCATGATACGAAGATCGAACCATCGGCGCGCTGGCGACTTGTTTGAATCCCAAGGCTTTGGCAACTGCGCCATATTCATCGAACTGTTCGGGCGTGATATAGCTTTGCACCGGCAAATGGGCTTTGCTGGGTTGCAGGTATTGGCCTATGGTCAGCATGGTGCAGCCGTGGGCTAACAGATCTCTCATAACTTGATGAACTTCTTCCGGCTGTTCGCCGACGCCGAGCATCAGGCCGGATTTGGTTGGCACTTGCGGTTGGGCTTGGTGGAATTGTTGCAATAAATTCAGCGAACCTTGGTAGTCGGAACCGGGGCGGACTTGTTTGTACAGTCTGGGGACGGTTTCCAGATTGTGGTTGAATACGTCGCAAGGTTGTTCGGCTAAGATGGCTACGGCTTTTTCAATGCGTCCGCGAAAGTCGGGCACTAGGATTTCTATTTTGGTCGTAGGTGTTTGCCTGCGGATTTTTTCGATGCAGTCGGCAAAATGTCCGGCGCCGCCATCCCTTAAATCATCGCGGTCTACCGAGGTGATGACCACGTATTTCAAGGCCATGGTTTGTATCGCATCGGCTAAATGCTGGGGTTCGTCTTGATCCAGCGGCAGCGGTTTGCCGTGGGCGACATCGCAAAACGGGCAGCGGCGGGTGCATAAATCGCCCATGATCATGAAGGTGGCGGTGCCGTGCTGGAAACATTCGCCCATATTGGGGCAGGCGGCTTCTTCGCAAACGGTATGCAGGTTGTTTTCGCGCAGCAGTTGTTTGATGCGGGTGACTTCGTCGCTGGCCGATATTTTTACCCGTATCCAGTCGGGCTTGCGTAAAACGGTTTCGGCAGGCTCGACTTTAATCGGGATTCTTGCCAGCTTTTCGGTGTTGCGCTGGTGGGATTCGGGTGTGGAACGGGAGGGCGCTTGATAGGTCATAGTGTTAATGCCGTAATGAGTGCTTGGGTAACAGGGATGGCGAGTTCGGCATTACTGACGGTCACGCCCAAATCGGCCAGCCGGGTCACTTCAAGACCGGCATAACCGCAGGTGTTGATGTGGTCGAATGGGCGCAAATCGATATGGTTGTTGAAGCTGAGGCCATGATAGCTGCAATTTCTTTTTATGCGTAGGCCGATGGAGCCGATTTTTTTGTTGTCGACATAAACGCCGGGGGCATCGGCTCTGGCATCGGCGCTAATGCCGTAGTGCGCCAAGGCAAAAATCATGGCTTGTTCCAGCATAGTGACCAGCGGGCGGATGCCGAGATTAAGCCGCTTAATATCGATCAGGGTGTAAACAATCAGCTGGCCGGGGCCGTGATAGGTGACTTGGCCGCCACGGTCGGAGTTGATGACAGGAATGTCGCCGGTAGTGAGCAGATGTTCGCGTTTGCCGTTTAAGCCCAGCGTGTAAACCGGCGGATGTTCGGTAATCCAAATTTCGTCGGCAGTTTCGGCATCGCGGTTTTGAGTGAAATGCTGCATGTCCTGCCAAGTGGATTCATAATCTTGCAAACCCAGATGACGGACGTTTATCGGCATGGTGTTGCAATCATGCAATGGCTTTATAACGCCATCAAGACATGCGGGTGGTCGGTCAAATCCTGATAAATGGCGTCCAATTGCTGTTTGCTGGAGGCTTCGACAATGACGGTGACGGCGAGGTAATTGCCGTCTTTGCTCGGGCGCGTGGTGACTGCGCCTTCGTTAATGTCGGCAACATGGCGGCGGACGATGTCTATCACCAGCAGGTCGAGTTCTAAGTCGGCTTTGCCCATGGCCTTAATCGGAAACTGACAGGGGAATTCTAATAGTGTTTCTTCACTCATGGCTGGCACGTTTGTAAGCTTGGAATAATCTGTTCATGGTTTGCCAAAGCGGGCCGGGGTTGCCGCTGGCAATGGTTTCATTATCGAGCTGAACTACCGGCACGATTTCGCGGGTGGTGCTGGTTAACCAGATTTCGCTGGCTGTTTTCAGGGCGTCCAGCGAAATAATATCCTCGCTGTAGGCGATGTGGTTTTGTTCGGCCAGTTCCAGAATGACGTCGCGGGTGATGCCTGCCAGTATTTCACCGCCTTTGGGCGGCGTAATCAAGATGCCGTCAATAACGGCGAATATGTTGCTGGCAGCGCCTTCGGTGACATAACCGTCTTTAAGCAAAATGGCTTCGGCACAGCCTTGGTCTACGGCCTGTTGCCTGAGCAAAATATTGGCCAGTAAGGTGGTGGCTTTGATATTGCATAGAGCCCAGCGTGTATCGTCGATGCTGATGGCTTTAGCACCGCTATCCAGGTTGGTAAAAGGCACGATGGTTGAACTCATGGCAAACACCGTGGGTATGACAAGCTCCGGGAAAGCGTGATCCCGTTTGTCGGCCACGCCACGGCTAATTTGCAGGTAAACCGATTGGTCCTGGTTGGCATCCAATAAGGGCGTCAATATGTCCCGCCATTGCCCCGGGTCGTGGGGGTTAGCGAGGCGGATGGCGGACAGGCTGTTGTCTAGCCGTTCCATGTGTTCGTCGAAACGGAATAATGTGCCCGAATAGGACGGGATCACTTCATAAATGCCGTCGCCGAACAAAAAGCCGCGATCCATAACCGATATTTTGGCTTCGTTCAGCGGCAGATAGTCGCCGTTTAAATAGACGGTTTTATGCCCAAGTTTCTCAGCTTTATTGTCCATCCGATTTCTCCAGCAACATCAGCCCACTGTCGTAAATACGTTGGAAAATATTGCCTTGCTCTACCGATTTCAGTGCGATCAAATCCTGGTTGGCAACAACGTCGCCTTTCAAGGTCACGTTGACGCTGCCCAGTTTGGCGCCTTCTTTAACGGGCGCGGTAATTTTTTGGTCGACGGTGATGACGGCTTTAAGGTCGTCGTAATGGCGACGCGGGATGGTGACATACAGGTCTTCTGCCAGGCCGAGCGGTATGTTTTTGCTGTCGCCTTTCCAAATCCGGGCTTCGGACAAAGGCGTTTTGCCTTGATACAGTTTGTGCGCTTCAAAGAAACGGAAGCCGTAGTTGAGCAGGTTCTGGTTTTGGCTGGCGCGGGCATTGGCGCTGCTCGCACCCATGACCACGGCAATCAGGCGCATATTGTCGCGCAGCCCCGAGGCAACCAGACAGTAACCGGCAGCGTCGGTAAAACCGGTCTTGACGCCATCGACGCTCGCATCCCGCGACAGCAGTTTATTGCGGTTATGCTGGACGATGTTGTTAAAGGTAAATTCTTTTTGTGAAAACCAACGGTAATAGTCGGGAAATTCTTTGATTAAGGCGCGGGTCAGTATGGCCAGGTCGCGGGCGGTGGTGTAATGGTTGTCGATGGGCAGGCCGTTGCTGTCTTCAAAATGGCTGTTGTTCATGCCGAGCCTTTTGGCATGTTGGTTCATCATGTCGGCAAACGTGCTTTCATCGCCGGCGATATGTTCGGCTAAGGCAACACTGGCGTCGTTGCCGGATTGGATGATGACGCCTAACAGCAAGTCTTCGATCCTGACTTGTTTGCCGACTTCGACGAACATGCGCGAGCCGGGCGTTTCCCAGGCTTTTTTGCTGATGGTGACAAGGTCGTCTAAATGCAAGTGGCCGTTGCTAAGTTCCTGAAAGACCACATAAACGGACATAATTTTGGTCAGGCTGGCGGGCGCAAGTTTAACGTCGGCATTGTTTTCCGCCAGCACCCTGCCAGTATTGTAATCCATCAATATATGGCTGCTGGCAGCGATGGTCGGCGCTGCCGGGGTGGCGATAAGGGCATCTTCCGCTTTGCTTAGGGTCGCCGCTAAAAGTAAACTAAAAAATAAAAAAACGGGGAAAATTCTAAAAAGGGTCATGGTTCTCTAACAGTGGGCTCAGTCAAACGTGAACCTATTGTATCATGGTGATTTGTTTTTGATTGTCTTCAGTCACAAATTGGGTGGACGTAAAACCTAATTTTGCCAACTGTACATTGAGCTTACGGGCGTTTTCCGGTGATTTGACCGGCCCCATTTGGACTCTATAAAGAGTTGAGCCTTTGTGCGTTGACGGCAATATTTTAGGCTGGGGCAAATGATGGGCGGCAATTTTGTTTTGTAACTTTTGCGCCTTCTTTTTGTTGCTGAAAGTGCCTACGCGTAAATAGACACTTTTATGTTGGGCTTTGGCGGTATTTTGCAGTTGTGCTAACGCTTGTTCGGGCGCAATGGCTTTAATTTCAACCTTGCCCGATCCGGCGCTATCAATATCTAGCTTTTTTGCGGCGGCGTAAGACAAGTCCATAACCCGCTTACCATGAAAGGGGCCCCGATCATTGATACGGACGATGACACTACGCTGGTTTTTCAGGTTGGTGACACGGGCGTAAGATGACAGCGGCAGTGTTTTGTGGGCGGCGGTCATGGCGTACATGTCGTAGATTTCGCCGGATGCGGTTTGTTTGCCGTGGAATTTGGAGCCGTACCAGGAGGCGACACCTTGTTTCAGGTAGCGGCTGATACGGGGCAATAAATTTTCTTGTTGGGCGGTGATGTGTTTATCAAGATCGCCGTCGTGCAGTATTGGTTGGCGGTGAGCGGCTGTTGTATCCGGCGTTCGACTGGAAAGGTCGGCGGTCTTTATCTGCTCGGTGGTGCAGCCGCTTAAAACAAAAATTAAAAGTAGGGGAAGTATCTTACTCATGGGAACGGACCTTTTTTATTTAAAATAGATAGGCTGAGCTGATAAACGGCCATGGCATATAAAGGACTATGGTTGTAGCGGGTGATGACATAAAAATTGTCCAACGCCGCCCAAAGTTCTTCGCCTTGTGATTGCAGTTCAAAGCTAAGCAGTTTCACTTTACTGTCTAAAGGTAATTGCCTCGATGTGGTTAAGTTGAGCGATTCTAACTTGCTAACACTTAAATTAGGCTTAAGGTCTTTAGTGAGCACTGATTGGTAGCGTTCGTCTTGGGCCGTTACCGGCACGGCAACAAGTTGCCCCGCTTGCCAGTGATGCTGGGCAAAATAGTTGCCGACACTGCCGATGACATCGCGCTTGTTGTGCCAGATGTCGCGGCGGTTATCATTGTCGAAATCAACGGCATAGGCTCTAAAGCTGCTGGGCATAAATTGCGGCATCCCCATCGCCCCGGCATAAGATCCTAGCGGTTCTGCGGGGTTGATGTTTTCATCGCGGCACAGCAACAGGAAGCTTTCAAGTTCGCCGAGAAAAAATTTGCTGCGCGGCGGGTAGGCAAAGGCCAAGGTCGACAGCGCGTCGATGACGCGGTGTTTGCCGGTGTTTTTTCCGAACAGGGTTTCAACGCCGATAATGGCGACGATGATTTCAGGCGGCACGCCGTATTGCTGTTCGGCGGCGGACAGTGCCTCGGCATTGTCCCGCCAGAATTGCACACCGGCATCAATACGCGCATCGGTCATGAAGATTTTGCGGTATTTATACCAAGGCATGGCTTCCGAGGGCGAGGCAATGCGTTTGAGTATGTCGGCCTTAATCTCGACGTTTGCAAACAACGCATCAAGTTCGCTTTTGTCGAACCCGTGTTTTGTTGTCATTTGCCCGATAAAACCATCAATCATGGCCACCTGTTCAGCAGCAGGACGTTGGACAGGCGCGGGAATCACAGCAGCGGCCTTGTCTACAGGAGGCAGCGGCGCTATCTGTTCAGGTGTGGACTGTTTGATTTCGGTGCTACAGGAAAATGCGGACAAGCAAGCGCAACTGATGATAATTCGGTTTAACGTCGGTTTTAGTTTCATAGGTTTGCTGTTATGAATGGGGTATGAATTTTTTATGGGTATGAATTGACATCAAAATGCCAAAACCGGCCAGTAAAGTAACGACCGAAGTGCCGCCGTAACTGATCAGGGGCAAGGGCACGCCGACGACCGGAAGGACGCCGATGACCATGCCGATATTAACGAAAACATAGACAAAAAAAGTAAACGCCAGGCTGCTGGCGAGTAAGCGGCTGTAGGTGTCTTGGGCTTGCGCGGCGATATACAGGCAACGGCTGATGACCAGCAGGTACAGCGCCAAGAGGCTGACGCAGCCGAACAGGCCAAATTCTTCGGCAAATACCGCAAAGATAAAGTCAGTGGAACTTTCCGGCAAAAAGTCCAGTTCCGATTGGGTGCTGCCCAGCCAGCCTTTGCCGTAGATACCGCCGGAGCCGATGGCGATTTTCGATTGGATAATATGATAACCGCGACCCAAAGGGTCGGCTTCCGGGTTTAAAAAGGTCAGTACGCGGTCGCGCTGATAAGGACGCATAACATGCCAGAGTATCGGCGTCATCCCGGTCAGGATGGTGCAGATGGCCAGGATAAAACGCCAGGACAAACCGGCAAAAAACAGCACCCCGGCACCGGAGCTGGCAACCAGCAGCGACGTACCCAAGTCAGGTTGCTTGGCAATCAGTAAGGTCGGGACAATAATCAGCAGACCGGCTATCAGTAATTGTTTGGGTTTCGGCGGCAAGCTATGTTCCGCCAAATACCAGGCAACCATCATCGGCGTGGTGATTTTAATCATTTCCGATGGCTGGAAACGAAAAAACCCCAAATCCAGCCAGCGCTGCGCGCCTTTGCCAAATTGCCCCATAATCAACACCGCCAGCAGTAGCATCAGTCCTAAGCCAAATAATAAGGCCGAATAGCGTTTAAATTGATAAGGATTAACATGAGCCAGCGCGGTCATCAAAACAAACGCCAAGCCGACCCGCGCACCTTGGCGCATCAGTACATCCATGTCCTGACTACCGGCGCTGTACAGAATAATAAAGCTCATCAAGGCAATCAGTGACAAGCCAATAAACAAAGGAATGTCGATATGCAATTTTCTGAGGATGTTGCCAAGCAATGACGGCGGATCAAATTGTTCGCTACGGGTTTCAGTTTTCATTGTTATCGCCTAAAAATTGCTTGATGACTTGCCCTGCGATAGGCGCTGCGACTGAACCGCCGTGGCCGCCGTTTTCCATAACCACGGCAACGGCAATTTTGGGATCATGGGCGGGCGCGAAAGAAATGAACAAAGCATGGTCACGTAATTTGAAATCAATGTCGTTTTCGTTGTATTTGGCATCCTGTTTAATGCTGAACACCTGCGCGGTGCCAGTTTTTCCGGCAATTTGGTAATTAATGCCTTTGCCGATGCTTTTCGCGGTGCCATGGGCGTCATGGATGACATTAATCATACCGGCTATGATTTTGTTGACATTCTC